>NZ_JAYMRY010000031.1:0-93885 GCF_038900695.1 Paraburkholderia sp. JHI2823
AGACGATGGCGATCCAGTTCGCCCACGCGCTGATGAAGCCCACCAGGGCGCCGTGCGAGTAGCGCGCGTAACGGACCATGCCGCCCGACTCCGGGAACATCGCGCCGAGTTCGGCATAGGTGAGCGCAATGGCCAGAATGACCACGGCGCCGATGATCCAGGCGCAAATGGCCGCCGGACCTGCGATTTTCGCCGCCTTCCACGCGCCGAACAGCCAGCCCGAACCGATGATCGACCCGAGGCCGGTGAACATCAGCGCGAACGGGCCGATGTTCCGTTGAATAGAACTTTTCACGTCTTCTCCTGTATCGAGAGCAGCTCGACAACGCGTTTTTCCCGTCTGTTGTGCGGGCGGGTTTGCCGCGGTTGCCGTACCTCCACGCGTAGGATTGCGCCTGTAGGCGCAACTTCAGCGCGGCGCGTAGTTTAACCGGTTGCACCTGCGAAAAGCGCCGAAAAAATCGGCCTAATACAAAAAAGTCATTTGCTTATCAAGCTTTGTAAGGTTTTGTTTCGACCCTGAAGCAAAAAACATGAAGATTGGCGGGGGTCCTAGTTGACGTTCCAGGCGATTAGCCGTATAAAGTTCGGGCAGGATTTCAAGCGGCGAGTGTGAATTGGTCTTTCGTAGTTCGCCCATCAACGGTACTCCGGCTGGTCCCATACCCCTTCCTTGATTTTCGTGCACCTCTCGGGCTTCGGCCTTCATTCATTTTTAGGAAAGTAATATGGAAACCGGTACCGTCAAGTGGTTCAATGACGCAAAGGGCTTTGGCTTTATCACTCCGGATGGCGGCGGCGAAGACCTGTTCGCGCACTTCTCGGAAATCAAGGTTGACGGCTTCAAGACGCTGCAAGAGAACCAAAAGGTTCAATTCGAAGTCCGCACGGGCCCGAAGGGCAAGCAAGCTGCCAACATCAAGCCGGTCTAAGTACTGCGCTCATTGGTCTGCTACCGCTTTCGGGATCCGAACGCAGTCTTGCGTGGATCCTGACTAGCGAGCCTGCCAAAAAACCCCACGCTTCTTCCCGAAGGTGGGGTTTTTTCTCGCCTCGTTTTTCTGCTTGTCAGGGGTTTTCACACGGCGCATGGGCGCCTGAAGCTTCTAGCCGTACAGGCGCTGCGCGTGAATGCCAAGGCCAGTCGCCACGCTGGCGAGGCGGTCGCCGAACACCGCCTGCGACTGCGGAAACGCCTCCGCCAGCGCCTGAGTCAAGAACACGAGGCCGGTCGAGCCCCCCGTGAAGTAGAGCGCACTGACCTGCGCTGGCGCGACGCCCGCCATCTGCACCGTCTCGCGCGCAGCCTGCACGATGCGACGCGTCTCTTCGCGTCCCGCCTCGACGAGTTGCGCATCGCCGAACGCGAGGCGCAAATCCGTCTCGACCGCTTCGAGATCGATCATCGTCTCCCCACCCGCCGAAACGCCGATCTTCGCCTCCTCGGCGCGCGCCGTGAGCGCGTGCCCCAGACGAGCGTCGACCACGCGCATCAGCCGGTCGTGGTGGCGCGTGTCCGGGTACAGATGACGCATCAGCTTGAGCTCGGTGGCGCGCTTGGGCGTGTAGATCGTGTTGATGAGGTGCCAGGTCGCCAGATCGAAATAGATGCGGTTCGGCACCTCGCGGCCCTCGGGGTCGAGCGACTGGTAGCCGAGTTCTCGCAGGATGGTCGCCAGTTCGACGCGGCGGTCGAAGTCCGTGCCGGCCACGTGCACGCCGTGGTGCGCGAGCACGTCGTCCTTGCGCTCGAGCCGCGTCATGCGATCGGGCCCCACGCGCACGAGCGAGAAGTCCGAAGTCCCGCCGCCGATGTCCGCCACGAGCACGAGCCCTTCTTGCGCGAGCCGCGACTCGTAATCGAATGCCGCCGCGATCGGCTCGTACTGGAATTCGATCTCGCGAAAGCCCACGCGACGCGCCGCCGCTTCGAGCTGATCCTGCGCGAGCTGGTCGGCACGCGAATCCTCGTCGACGAAGAACACGGGGCGCCCGAGCACCGCGCGCGTGATCGGCGTGCCCGAGCAGCGTTCGGCGCTGCGTTTCAGGTGCTCGAGAAAGATCGTGATGATCTCGGTATAGGGAATCGCGCTGCCGTCGCCCAGGTCGGTCGTGCTCTCGGCGAGCGGCGAGCCGAGGATGCTCTTCATCGAGCGCATCAAGCGGCCGTCGAAGCCATCGATATAGGACGCGATCGCCGCGCGCCCGAATTCGCGCGTGTGTTCGTCGACATTGAAGAAAACCGCCGTGGGCAAGGTGGTGTGGTCGCCTTCCACCGGCGCGAGGCGCATGGCGCCGTCGGCGGCTGCCGGCAGCGCCACCGCCGAATTGGAGGTTCCGAAGTCAATCGCGCAGAAGCTGGTCATGGCAAGGGCGCGCCGCAGCGAATGCGCGCGCGAGAGAGGAAAGGTCGGGGGGATCGGCTTTGTAACACGAAAGCGCGGCGCGGGGCAACCGGCGGCCCATGATGCGGCCCTGCAAGAAAAAACGCGCGGACGGCGCCGCGCGTTTCACTCGGGAACGACCTGCAACGCCACAGCGGCGCGCAGCTACCCGCCCGAATCAGCCCTTGAACGGGTGCTTCCATGCGTTCTCATAGGCGATTTCGCCCACCGCCGAGCGCGTGCGCTCCGCCTTCTCCCGGTCGCGCAGCACCGGCTCCAGCTTCTCGGCTTCGCCGTAGTGGCCGATCGAGATGATCGCGAGCGGCTCCACGTCGTTCGGCAGCGCGAATTCCTTGCGGAACGCCTGCACGTCGAAACCGCTCATCTGGTGCGCGGCAAGACCCAGTGCATGCGCCTGAAGCACGAGCGACATCGCCGCGGCGCCCGCGTCGTACTGCGCCGTGCGGTTGACTTCGCCCTTGGCGTTGAGCGTTTGCGCCGTCACCGCGATCAGCACCGGCGCGGGCGCATTCCATTGCTGGTTGAACGGCACGAGTGTCGCGAAGGCGCGCTTGAACGCGGTTTCGTCGACATTGCGGTCGAACACGATAAAGCGCCACGGCTGCTGATTGTAGCCCGAGGGCGCCCAGCGCGCCGCCTCGATCACCGCGTGTAGCGCCTCGCGGCTCACCGGCTCGCTCGAATAGGCGCGCGGGCTCCAGCGGCCGGCGATGAGTTCATGAATGGGCACGGCTGTCGGTGCGGGTTTGTGCTTCGTCATGCCTTGTGTGTCCTTGGGTTGGAGGGCGGCGTGCCCCGGGGGTCACTAGCATAACCGTAGCGCGCGAAATACGCTCGAACCCGAAGGGCGACGCTTGCGCTTTGCCCTTCGGATGCGCCTGCGCAGTACGCGGGCGCGCGGAATTGACACATGCGCGTGACGGCGCGCCCGCGAGCCGCGTCAGGCCGTCTGCACGCTCACCGTTTGCGGCCCGCGATTGATCCGCAGCACGAGGAAGGACGCCACGATGCACAAGCCGCCCGAAATCATCGACGCCACCGTATAGGTCCCGAGGCTCGAGCGCAGCAGGCCCGCGCCGAACGCAGCAAACGCCGCGCCGAGTTGATGGCCCGCCACGACCCAGCCGAACACGATCGGCGCGCGCTCCTTGCCGTACACGTCGGTGGCGAGGCGCACCGTCGGCGGGACGGTCGCGATCCAGTCGAGGCCGTAGAACACCGCGAAAATCGGCAAGCCGAAGAAGTCGATGCCGAACGCATGCGGCAGATAGATCAGCGAAAGGCCGCGCAGACCGTAGTACCAGAACAGCAACAGGCGGCTGTTGAAGCGGTCCGAGAGCCAGCCGGAGAGCGTCGTGCCGAACAGGTCGAAGATGCCCATCGTCGCGAGCAGCGAAGCGCCCTGCACTTCGGTCATGCCGTAGTCGCCGCACATGGCGATGAGGTGCGTGCCCACATAGCCGTTGGTACTCGCGCCGCAAATGAAAAAGCTGAAGAAGAGCAGCCAGAAGTCGCGCGTGCGGCTGGCCGAGAAGAGCGCGTCAAACGCGATCTTCAGCGGATTTTGCTGCGGAGCGGGCGGTGCGACGGGGGTGGTTTCGTCTTCGCCGAACGGACGCAGATTCACACTGGCGGGCCGCTCGGGCAACAGGAACAGCACGAGCGGCAGGACCACGGCGGCTGCCGCCGCGACCACGAGCACCACCGGCTGCCAGCCGTACTTCTGGGCAATGGCCGCGAGGAACGGCAGAAACACGAGCTGCCCGGTGGCCGAACTCGCCGTGAGGATGCCCATTGCAAGGCCCCGGTGCGAGTGGAACCAGCGCGTGACGACCGTGGCCGAAAGCGAGAGCGCGGCCACGCCGGTTGAGCCGCCCACCATCACGCCCCAGATCAGGATCATCTGCCACGGATGCGTCATCAGCGCGGAAAGCGCCACGCCCGCCGCCATGGCGGCGAGCGCCGCGAGCAGCGTGGGCCGCACGCCGAAGCGCTGCATCGCCGCCGCTGCGAACGGGCCCATCAGGCCGTAGAGCGCAATGTTCACCGAAATGGCAAGTGAGATGGTCGCCCGGCTCCAGCCGAACTGATGCTCGAGCGGCACCATCATCACGCTCGGCGTCGCGCGCGTGCCGGCCGCGGCCAGCAGCACCAGAAACACCACCGCCACGACGAGCCATCCATAGTGGAAACGCCCGACTATTCGCCTCGCTGCCCAGTTCATTGCTGCTCCTGTTACGCCGCGGTGGGATGCACGCGCAGTTTCTCGTTGATCGCTGGTTGAAGGTTCTGTGCCTGAGCCCGCGTGGCTGCGTCAATTCGCCATCGCCGGATTGTTACCGATCGGTCACAAGTGTGTTGCGATAGTAGTTACCGCTCGGTAACATGTCAAGCAAACCCCTGATCGCGAGATGCCCTCATGAAACACGAAGGCCACGACGAAACGCCGTCTTCCGCCGCCCGGACGAGCCGCCCGCGCGCGCAGACGGCCGGCGCGCGCGCGCACGAGCACCTGCTGCGCGCCGCCGACGAGCTGTTCTACCGCGAGGGCGTGCGCGCAGTCGGCATCGAAGCGGTGGTCGAGCGAGCCGGTGTCAACAAGATGAGCCTGTACCGGCAGTTTTCGTCGAAGGACGATCTCGTCGTCGCGTACCTGCAGCGCTGCGATGTGCGCTTCTTCGAGCGCTTCGACGAAAGCCTCGCCAAGCATCCCGGCGAGCCCGCGAAGCAACTGGTGCAGTATTTCGAGGACCTGTCGCGCCGCGCTTCGGCGCCGGGCTATCGCGGCTGCCCGTTCGTGAACGTCGCGACCGAATTTCCCGACCCCTCGCATCCCGCGCGGCGCAGCGTCGACAGCAACAAGAGCCGGCTCATGGCGCGGCTCGCTTCACTCGCGAAGGGGGCGGGCGCCAAAGACCCGGCCGCGCTCGCCGAGGAACTCGCGCTGCTGGTGGAAGGCATTTACGCCGCGAGCCAGACTTACGGTCCGGGCTGCGGCGCGATTCTCGCGGCACCGCGCATGGCGAAGCTGTTGATCGAGGCCGCGTGCCCCGGCGCCAGCCGCCCGTAAAATGACACGATGAACGAAACCGCTGCCCCATCGCCCGCTGCTCGCTCTTCCGATCACGCCGCCATTCTCGAAGCGACGCGCCATTGGCTCACGCGCGCCGTGATTGGCTTGAACCTCTGCCCGTTCGCGAAGAGCGTGCACGTGAAGAACCAGATCCGCTACGTCATCAGCGAGGCTACTGAACTGGAAGCCGTCCTCACCGATCTCGAACGAGAACTGCGAACGCTGGCTGAGGCGGACCCCGCGGAGATCGACACGACGCTGTTGATCCTGCCCCACGCGCTCGCCGACTTCGCGGACTTCAACGACGCGACGTGGTTCGCCGAACGCCTCGTGCAGCAGTTGCGGCTGGAAGGCACGTTACAGGTCGCGAGCTTCCATCCGGACTATCAGTTCGATGGCACCGCGCCCGACGACATCGAGAACTACACCAACCGTGCGCCGTATCCGATCCTGCATCTGCTACGGGAAGCGAGCATCGAGCGCGCAGTCGAGGCGTTCCCGGACGCCGCCGACATTTACGAGCGCAATCAGGAAACGCTGCGCAAGCTCGGTCTCGACGGTTGGCGCGAGTGGATGAGCAAGCGCGACTGACGCCGCGCCAGTGATCAGGCTTCGGTGGCTGGCTCGGCGGCCGCCTCGCCGTCCTCGGTGAAAAAGCGTTCGCGCAGGTCCGCGAGCCCGAACGTATCGAGTATCTCGTTGAGCCGCGCTGCCGGACGGCGCCGCGGCAAATCCTTGTACTGGGCGATGATGAGTTCGTTCTTCATCGAGTGCTCCCAGCCCACCAGTTCCGTCACGCTCACCTGATAGCCGTGCGCCTCGAGCTGCAGACAGCGCAGCACGTTCGTGATCTGGCTGCCGAATTCTCGCGTATGCAGCGGGTGACGCCAGATCTCGGCCAGCGCCTGCCCAAGCGACTTGCCCTTATTGCGGCGCAGCACACCGGCCACC
The DNA here is from genome assembly GCF_038900695.1 of Paraburkholderia sp. JHI2823. NCBI lineage: Bacteria > Pseudomonadati > Pseudomonadota > Betaproteobacteria > Burkholderiales > Burkholderiaceae > Paraburkholderia > Paraburkholderia sp. JHI2823. Next base: position 6,430 of record NZ_JAYMRY010000031.1, read on the forward strand.
TCCGCCTGGCAGCACGGCACGACCACGATATAGCGCGCGTGCTTTTTGAGCGCGAAGCGGATGGCGTCATCGGTGGCGGTGTCGCAGGCATGCAGCGCCGTCACGATATCGACACTCGGCGGCAATTGCGGCGACGTGATGGACTCCGCAACGGACAGGTTTAGAAACGACATCCCACCAAAGCCCAGGCGTTCGGCGAGTGCCTGCGAGTGCCGCACGAGCTCGTCGCGCGTTTCAATGCCATAAATGTGTGACCTGTCGCGCTGATCCTTGAAGAAGAGGTCGTAGAGAATGAAGCCCAGATAGGACTTGCCCGCCCCGTGATCGACAAGGGTCACGTCGCGGCCATCCTCCTTGAGATCCTTGAGCAGCGGCTCGATGAACTGGAACAGGTGGTACACCTGCTTCAGCTTGCGGCGGCTGTCCTGGTTCATCTTGCCGTCGCGCGTCAGGATGTGGAGCTCCTTCAGGAGTTCGACGGATTGATTGGGACGGACTTCGTAAGTCTTGCTTGACATCGGCGTGATCGGATGAATGGCGAGGCCTGTCGCGAAACGTGCGACAGGCGACAGAAGGGTTGCGGTTTTCCTGTCATTTTACGAAAAAAGCTAGTCGAGGCTGTCGAACCCAGAAGAGCGGCCCGTGTCGTAACAGAGCCACTGCGATCCGCACCCTGACCCACGTGCGACCAGGAGGGAGGGGGTTGAGTAAAAGAGACACGAGGATTTTGTCCCCGATGCCCACAAAGGACCAAAACGTGGCGCGACCGGTCGGCATCGTATCGACGGGCTCGCATTGGGAGGTCGCACCGGGACTGCCGGTTGCGGTGAATCAGGCTGGCGCAGTCCTCGCTGCGCGAAGAGCGCTCGACGCTGTACGGCCTTGCATGGGGCATGCAATGAACACGATACCTGACGGAAACGCAGAGCAAAAATTCCAGGAACTGCTTACGAAACTTCTCACGGTTCCCGACTGGACGGAAAAGCAGCAACTGGAGCTGGAAATGGCGCGCGACATCTCGGTGGAGATGCTGCGAGTCGCGGAGAGCATGCGCGACGGCCCTTCGGATCTCGAGACTTGCCTGATTCTGCTGAAGTACGCGAAGGTGCTCGATTTCGTGATGTCGGCACTGGCATCGCGCCGCGATATCAAGCCGCAGACCCTGCGCGTGATTTTCAAGCTCGCAGGTCTCAAAGTCGACGAGGCCTATCCGGGGTAACGCCAATGTGAGCCCGGAACGCCGGCGCGGCGGTTGCGCCGCCAGCGCCGCTGATCGACAGCCACACGGGCCGCGAGCGGCCCGCCTTGTTCGGTGTTGCCTGCGTTCTCCCTGCCCCGCGCTCACTCCGCGCGAACTTTCAGGCGCCAAAGCGATGTCACTTCAGCCGCCCGCGCATGGTAGAGCGGATCGCTGGAATCCGTGGCTTTCGGATGCCTCGGACGGATGTCCTCGCGCCCCACCACTTCGAGTCCGGCCTGCTCGATCATCTCCACGAGCGAATCGCGCGTGCGCAACCCGAGGTGCTCCGCGAAGTCGGACAGGATCAGCCAGCCCTCGCCGCCCGGTTCGAGATGATCCTTGAGGCCGCCGAGAAAGCCGCGCAGCATGCGACTTTCCGGATCGAACACGGCGTATTCGATGGGCGAAGCGGGGCGCGCCGGCACCCATGGGGGATTGCAAACGACGAGCGGCGCGCGGCCCGGCGGGAACAGATCCGCCTCGACGACTTCGACCTGCTCCGCATAGCCAAGGCGCGTGAGGTTCTCCTTTGCGCAGGCCAGCGCGCGGGCGTCCTGATCGGTGGCGACCACGCGCTTCATGCCACGCGATGCGAGCACGGCGGCCAGAACGCCAGTGCCCGTGCCGATATCGAAGGCCTTCTCCAGCGTTGGCAGCGCCGTGCGCGCGACGAGATCGACATATTCGCCGCGCACGGGCGAGAACACGCCGTAGTACGGATGAATACGCGCCCCGTTCAGCGACGCGACCGCGACGCCCTTCTTGCGCCACTCATGCGCGCCGATCAGACCGAGGATCTCGCGCAGCGACACTGCGGAAGGCTCGCCATCGGGCGCGCCCCACGCCTCCTCGCACGCTAGCCGCACGTCGGGCGCGCGGCGCAGGTTGATGCCGTAATCGCCTTCGAGCGGAATCAGCACCATGCCTAGCGTACGGGCACGCTGCGCCTGCGCCTGCCGGTGCAGATGAAAGGCTTCGAGCGGCGAAGCGGGCGCCCCGGGTGGCGCGGCCTTGCGCGGCTTGCGCTCCGCGCGGCGCGCCATCGCCTGCAGCAGCTGACGCGCATTCTGATAGTCGCCGCACCACAGGAGCGCCGTGCCTTCGCAGGCGAGACGGTACGCCGCGTCCGCGGTCGTGCGGTCGTCGGCGACGACCACGCGTTTCGGCGCTGGCACGCCAGCCTCGGAGCGCCAGCGCACGGTACGCGGGCCATCTGTATCGGGCCAGGTGAGAGTGGGATGTTCGGTCATAAGTCGGGTATTCGATGCGGCGGACCGGTTTGCACGGTGGGGACGAATTGTCCGGCCGTACAGTGGCCCGCGGGTTGACGCCGCGGCGCGCCTTGAGCGGCGCCATCATATAGCAGAGCGATGCGGCGCGTTCCGCCCCCTCCTCTTTGCAGCCATCATCGCTCAGCCGCTCGGGCGCGTCGACCCGGCCGAACGGCATAGGACGCATGGACATGCGGAAGGCCGGACCTGCGGCAGTAAAATGTGCGCCGACCGCGCCCTGTCCGACAGCAAGAGACCATGCCACGAACCACCCAGCAGACCCGCCGCGCGCGCAAACCGCGCACGCGCCGCGCCAACGCCGGTGCCGTGCGGCTCGACGAAGGGTTTTACGCCGAATTGCTGCACATCGTGGGTCTGCAGGAGAGCGTTCACGGCGCGAGGCGCACCGTCTCACGACGCGCGCCTCACGAGCGCTTGCATGGCTCGCTCATCGAACTCGCGCTGTCGCGTCTCGCTGCCGATGAATGCCAGCTTGCGCAAGAAGACCACTTCGCGCTCGCGTTGCGGATTTGTATCGTCTGGATCAGCCGGCTCGTCTTTCTCAAGGTGCTCGAGACGCGTCTGTTGACGCTGCACGACGACGATTCGACCTATGCCTTCCTGAACGCGCGACATATTCGCTCGTTCAGCGATCTCGACGCGCTGTGCAACGCCATACTCGGGCCCTGCGACGTCACGCACGCGAAGCGCTTCGCTCATCTTCCGCGCTTCGACGGATCGCTCTTCGAACCGCACGATATCGAGCCAGGCCTGCACGCCATGGGCGCCCTCGACGAGCGCGCCACGTTGCCGCTTTACTCCGCCACAGTGCTCAGCGAGGCGAGCGGCGAGCGCCACGTGCTTGCGTATCTGCTCGATTTCCTCGCCGCCTTCGAGTTCTCCACCGGGCTGGCGGGGGGCGCCAGCCGACGCTGCCTCGACGCCTCGGCACTCGGCCTCGTCTTCGAGAAGCTCAATGGCTACCGCGACGGCGCGTGGTACACGCCGGGCAGCGTCGCGATGCAGCTCGCCCGGCCCGCCGTCACGCAGGCGGCACTCAACCGCTTCAACCGCGCGAAGGGCTGGCGCTGCACGAGCATCGACCAGTTATCCAAATCGATCGAAGACCGCGACGAAGCCCGCGCCTTGCTGGACTCGCTGCGCGTCTGCGACCCGGCCGTGGGCTCGGGGCATCTGCTCGTCTCCGCGCTCAACGAATTGCTCGTGCTAAAGGTGCGGCTTGGCTTGCTGGACGCACGCGAGCGCGCAGCGCTCGGCGAGTGCCGTGTCGGCATCACCGCGGATCGCCTTTGTGTCACACACGCGAATGGCGAACCGCTCACGCGCGGGTGCGACGACGAAGCGATCCGTGCAATCGAAGCCACGCTCTTTCGCGTGAAGCGGGACATCATCGAGCGCTCGCTGTTCGGCGTCGATATCAGCGCGGATTCGGTCGGCATGGCGCGTTTGCGGCTGTGGATCGAACTGCTCGAACACGCGGATTTCACAGCGGGCGCCCCGACCGTCCTGCTGCCGAATCTCGAAACCAACCTCAAGCACGGCAACGCGACAATCAGCCGGTTCGCCTTCGACGCCCCGCTTCGCGAGGCCGCGCAACAGGTCGCGGACTATCGCGCGAGCACGGCAAGACTTCGGGCGACGGCCACGCAGGCGGCAAGGACCGCCGAAGCGGCGCGGCTCGCGCAACTGCGCGACGCATTGCGCAAGCGCCTCGATGAGGATGGCGAAGCAACGGCCCACGATGCCATGGCATTCGAATGGCGCATCGCCTTCGCGGACCTCCTCAACGACAACGGCGACTTCGAACGCTTCGACGCCGTCATCGCGAACCCGCCCTATATCGATTCCGAACGCATGATCAACGAAGGCCAGCGCGCGCTGCGCGAACGGCTCGCGCTACGCTGGCCGAGTGCGAAGGGCAACTGGGATCTTTACATCGTATTCATGGAGCTGGGTCTCGCACTGCTGCGGCCGGGGGGCGCGATGGCCTTTCTCACGCCCGACAAATGGCTGTCGAAGCCCTTCGGCAATGCCTTGCGCGCACGGCATATCGGCAAGATCGAGCGCATCGTCGCGCTTGGACGCGACGTGTTCGAACAGGCGCGGGTCGATTCGATCATCACGCTGTTTCGCGAATCGGGCACGACGGCCATCACGACGGCACAGATCGAGGGCGAAACGCTCACCGAGCTTGCGCAGACCGACAAACGCACGCTTGAAGCGCCATGGCCGCTCGACGCGCTGCTTTCGCCGCATTTCGCGTTCGTGCAACGGCTCGCCGGTTCGCACGCCACGCTCGGCGCCTTGCTGCCGTGCGAGAACGCATGCGCGACTTCAGACGCCTACCGGCTCGCGCCGCTCATCGAAGAGGCTAACGGCCGCTTTCTGGCGGAAGGTCGCTATCGGGTGGTAAATACGGGCACGCTCGGACGTTATATCTCGCGGTGGGGCAGCAAGCCGATGACCTATCTCGGACGACGCTACGACGAACCGGTGGTCGACCGTGTGCGTTTCGCCTCGACGTTCGCAAACGGATACGGCGCGAAATCCAATGCGAAAAAGCTGATCGTGAAGGGGCTCACGCGGCTCGACGCGACGCTCGATCTCGCGGGCGACACGATTCCCGGCAAGACCACGCTGATCCTCCGCTCGCACGACGAGAACCTGCTGAAGTTCGCGGCAGCGCTGTTGAACTGCCCGCTCTCGGTCTTTCTGATCCGCGCGAAACACGGCGCGTCGAGCTACAACGGCGGCGTGGTGTTCACACGGGCGATGATCGACGCATTGCCCGTGCCGGGAGACGCACGGGTGCGCGCAGAGGTCGCGGCGCGCGTGAGCCGGCTGCTGGCGGCTGCGCAGTCGGACGGTGGCGAGCCGGCCGTGATCGAGATCGCGCGCGAGATCGATCACATTCTGTACGCGGCATTTGGCTTGTCAGCGCAGGAAATCGAACTCGTGGAAAGCCAGGCCGTCTCTCTCGCGCGCGGGACGAGATGACCGCGCAGTCGGGCGGCAACGTCGCGGCGAGTCGGCTAGTCTTGCTCATCTTCGCGCTGAGCAGACATCATGGAATGGCCCCGATTCCTGATCACTTCCGACGAGAGCAGTGTTCTGAGGCTTTCGATTGTCACGACGTTACTGATCGCCTCCATCGGCATCGTGTTCGGACTCGTTTCCGGGTCGTTTTCCATTGTGTTCGACGGCGTGTACTCGCTCGTCGATGCGAGCATGAGCGCCGTCGCGCTCGCGGTCGTGCGCCTGATCACGTCCTATGCGGTCAACGTCGACCTGCCGCGCAAATGGCGCGACCGATTCACCATGGGTTTCTGGCATCTCGAACCCATGGTGCTCGGACTCAACAGCACACTGCTGGTGGGCGTGGCCGTCTATGCGCTGATCAACGGCGTCACGAACCTGCTGTCCGGAGGGCACGAATTGCACTTCGGCGCCGCGCTGGTGTACGCCGCGCTCACGGTGAGCGCCTGCGTGACAATGGTCGTGGTCGAATCACGCGCGAATCGCCGGATCCACTCGGATTTCCTGCGCCTCGACATCAAGTCATGGATCATGTCGGCGGGCATCACGGCAGCGCTGCTGATTGCGTTCAGCATCGGCTACGCGATCCAGGGAACCGCTTGGGAACCGCTCACACCCTACGTCGATCCGGCGGCGCTCGTGCTGGTATGCGTCGCGATCATTCCAATTCCGCTCGCGGAAATCCGCCAGGCGCTGCTGGACGTGCTGCTCGTCGCGCCGGCGGACCTCAAGCAGCATGTCGACATCGTCGCGAAACACTTCGTCGAGCGCTACGCCTTCGAGTATTACCGCGCGTATGTCGCGAAAGTGGGCCGCTCGCGCGAAATCGAGCTGTACTTCGTCGTCCCGCCCGACATGCCGCCCAAGCGCATTGCCGAGTGGGATGCGATCCGCGATGAAATCGGCCGCGCGATAGGCGGGGACGAGTCGCACCGTTGGCTCACGATCATGTTCACGAGCGACCCGGCATGGGCCGAGTGAGGTCCATAGCGGGAGCGATGAAGAAAGTGGGGGCAAGAAAGCACAAAGGGTTACGTGAACTTCACGTAACCCTTTGTTGAGTTTGGTGCCGGCTGCAGGACTCGAACCCGCCACCTGATGATTACAAATCAACTGCTCTACCAGATGAGCTAAGCCGGCGTAGCCCGCTATTCTACTTCATTTCACGATCTTGAGGTGCCCTTTGCCGCCCTTGTTGCCGCCGTCGTCATCTTTGTCGACAGCGGGGGAGGCGACCGGCGCGACCGGCGCGGCGGGTGCCGAAGGCTGCCCGGCGGCCTCGTCGCGCACTTCGTGCGCCTCTGCCTCTTCGTGATCCTCGGAGGACAGCACATCGGCGGCGTCGCCCGGCGGCGACTCGACCGGGAACGCCATGCCTTGCCCGTTCTCGCGCGCGTAGATGGCGAGCACGTTCGGCACAGGCACCTCGATCTTGTGCGATTTGCCCGAGAAGCGCGCGTGGAACTCGATCATCTCGTTGCCCATCTGCAGCTGGCTCGTCGCCTCGAAGCTGATGTTCAGCACAATCTCGCCGTCGCGCACGAACTGGCGCGGCACGCGCGTGCGGTTGTCGACCCGCACCGCGATATGCGGCGTAAAGCCGTTGTCGGTGCACCACTCGTACAGCGCGCGCAGCAGATAAGGCTTGGTGGAAATCTCTTGCATCAACAATCCTTTCGCGAGGCGGCGTCACGCCCACGCCGTGCACGCCACCTCTGTTACCCGCAAACCGCCGGGATACTGCTTAACGACGCATGACCTTTTCGGACGGCGTCAGCGCTTCGATGTACGCCGGACGGCTGAAGATACGCTCGGCGTACTTCATGAGCGGCGCGGCGTTCTTCGAGAGTTCGATGCCGTAATGGTCGAGGCGCCACAGCAGCGGGGCGATCGCGACGTCGAGCATCGAGAACTCTTCGCCCAGCATGTACTTGTTCTTCAGGAAGATCGGCGCGAGCTGCGTGAGGCGGTCGCGAATCGCGAGGCGCGCCTTCTCGTGGTTCTTCTCGGCGGCCTTGCCCTTCTCGTTTTCGAGCGTGCTCACGTGCACGAACAGTTCCTTCTCGAAGTTGAGCAGGAACAGGCGCGCGCGGGCGCGCTGGACCGGATCGGCCGGCATGAGCTGCGGGTGCGGGAAGCGCTCGTCGATGTACTCGTTGATGATGTTCGACTCGTACAGGATCAGATCGCGCTCGACGAGAATCGGCACCTGACCGTACGGATTCATCACGGCGATGTCTTCCGGTTTGTTGAACAGGTCGACGTCGCGGATTTCGAAGTCCATGCCCTTTTCGAACAACACCAGCCGGCAACGCTGGGAGAACGGGCAGGTAGTGCCGGAGTACAGAACCATCATGATTTACATTTCCTCAATAAACCCAAAAGGCCAGCGGGCGAAAAAACCGCCAGACGGTCGCTGAACCGTCAGACGGCTTCTCGTCGCACCGGCCCCACGTCGGTCAGGACGTGCCTATTTGATATCTTTCCAGTACGCGGCGTTCAATCGCCACGCGAAAAAGCTCAGGACGCCAAGGAACAGGAGCACCCACACGCCAAGCTGCCTGCGGGTTTTCTGCTCCGGCTCGGCCATCCAGCCAAGGTATGCCACCAGGTCGGCCACGTCGGCATCATAATCCACCGGCGAGAGCGTTCCGGGCTTGACCTGCTGGAACCCCGTGAAGCGGCGGACCTTTTCCCCGGTTTCCTCGTCCGTCGTATTCTCGTACTTCGCCGTGCGGATGCCTTGCAACTGCCACAGCACGTGCGGCATGCTCACGTTTTCGAACACCAGATTGTTCCAGCCGGTCGGCCGCGTGTCGTCGCGGTAGAAACTGCGCAGGTACGTGTACAGCCAGTCACGCCCTTTCGCCCGCGCTTCCACGGAGAGGTCCGGCGGCGGCACGCCGAACCACGCCTTGGCGTCGTCCGGGCGCATCGCGATGGACATCGTGTTGCCGACCTTGTCGGTCGTAAACAACAGATTATCTTCGATTTGCTTCTGCGGAATGCCGAGATCCTGCAAACGGCTGTAGCGCATCAAGTTCGCACTATGGCAATTCAGGCAATAGTTTACAAACAATTGGGCGCCGTGTTGCAGCGAAGCAAGATTTTCGCCGTTATCGGGTGCGCGGTCGAGCGGAATGTTTTCCTGTGCCGCCACGGATCCCGCCCCGACGGCGCATGACAGCGCCAGAGCAGCCAGGGCGGCCCGCATGCCGGCGGCCCGTACGCTCATCTTCGCGAGTGTCGAAAAGAGAGTTTTTCCCGTCATGTTTTCCTCGCTCGTCAATTAATGGGGCTTGAACCGCACGCGCTCGGGTGGCTGCTTGAAGGTGCCAAGCGGCGTCCAGAACGGCATGCCGAGGAAGAACGCGAGATAGACGAGCGCGCAAATCTGGGCAATCAGCGTGGCCGCCGGCGATGGCGGCTTCGTGCCCAGGAAGGCGAGCGTCAGGAACGCGAGCACGAAGATCCCGAGGAACACCTTGTGGAAGAGCGGCCGGTAGCGGATCGACTTCACCGGCGAGCGGTCGAGCCACGGCAGGAAGAAGAGCGAGATCACCGCTGTGCCCATCACCACCACGCCCCAGAACTTCGACTCGGTGAAGTACATCGCGAGAATCACGAGCACCGCCAGCACCGGCAGCCCTGCGCGCCATTTGCCGCGCGCGCGCACGAGCGCAAGCAGGCCGAGCAGCGCGATCACGACCATCAGCACGATCTTGAACGGGTCGGTGGTGGCGCGCAGCATCGCGTAGAACGCCGTGAAGTACCAGACCGGCGCGATCTCGGGCGGCGTCTGCAGCGGATTGGCGGGCACGAAGTTATTCGATTCCAGGAAGTACCCGCCCATTTCCGGCGCGAAGAACACGATCGCCGCGAAGATCAACAGGAAGATGCACACGCCCATGAAGTCGTGCACAGAGTAGTACGGATGGAACGGAATGCCGTCGAGCGGCACGCCGTTCGCGTCCTTTTTCTCCTTGATCTCGATGCCGTCCGGGTTGTTCGAGCCCACTTCGTGCAGCGCGATGATGTGGCAGATCACGAGCCCGATCAGCACGAGCGGTATGGCGACCACGTGGAACGCGAAAAAGCGGTTCAGCGTGACGTCGGACACCACGTAGTCGCCGCGAATCCACAGCGAGAGGTCCGGGCCGATGAAGGGGATCGCCGAGAACAGATTCACGATCACCTGCGCGCCCCAGAACGACATCTGGCCCCATGGCAGCAGGTAACCGAAGAACGCCTCGGCCATCAGGCAGAGAAAAATCGCGCAGCCGAAGATCCACACGAGCTCGCGCGGCTTGCGGTATGAGCCGTACAAAAGCCCGCGGAACATGTGCAGATACACGACCACGAAGAACATCGAAGCGCCCGTGGAGTGCATGTAGCGGATGAGCCAGCCCCATGGCACCTCGCGCATGATGTACTCGACCGATGCGAATGCGAGCGTCGCATCGGGCTTGTAGTTCATGGTGAGGAAGATGCCGGTGACGATCTGGTTCACCAGCACGAGCAGCGCCAGCGAGCCGAAGAAGTACCAGAAGTTGAAGTTCTTCGGCGCGTAGTACTCGGAAAGGTGCGCGCGCCAGGTCGAAGTCATCGGAAAGCGCTTGTCGATCCAGCCTTGCAGGCCGGAAGATGCGCCGGTTGTTTCCACCACGTCCTTTTCGGTTCCCGTCGCCATCACGCTTCTCCTTTTTCGTCCTTGCCGATCACGAGTTGCGTCGGGGACACGAACATGTACCGGGGAATGTCGAGGTTCTGCGGCGCCGGCTTGTTCTTGAACACGCGGCCGGAGAGATCGTAGGTGGAGCCGTGGCACGGGCACAGGAAGCCGCCCGGCCAGCTGTCGGGGAGGTTCGGCTGCGGGCCTTCCTGGAAGCGCGGCGTGGGCGTGCAGCCCAGATGGGTGCAGACGGCCACGGCCACGAGGATGTTCTGATGCTCGGCGCGGGAACGAAACTCGTTCTTGCAGTACTCCGGCGTGGGCAGGGAAAACGGATGCTCGGAGTCCGGATCGGCCAGATCGGGATCGGCCTTCTTCACGTCGGCCATCATGCGATCCGTGCGGTTCAGGATCCACACGGGCTTGCCGCGCCAGGCCACGGTCATCATCGAGCCGGGCTGCAGATTCGTGATGTCGACCTCGATGGGCGCGCCGGCGGCGCGCGCTTTTTCCGATGGTGCAAAGGAGCCTACGAAGGGTACGACGGTGGCCACGCCTCCAATGCCACCTGCTACGGACGTCGCAATCAGCCAGGTTCGGCGGCTGCCATCGACGCGGTCATTCTCGTTGTCTCGCATCACATCGCCCCACTTCTGAGTTGGATTTTTCCGTCACGCCAGCTTACCCGCGGTGCTGCCGAACGCTAGTTTGCGCGAATGGAGTTGGCATTTACAAGGGGCGCTCTCCAAAAAGCTTCGGAAGTCCTTGATAAGTCGGGGTTTTCCCGCAGAAAAAAGGGACATTTTCCTTTTGGTTTGTAAATGCCCCATGAATAAAACGGTGCTGCGTCACGACAATTCGCGCATTTCGCCGTGCGTGATGCGCGATGCCGGATGCGCGGAGGCCCGGGACTGGCGCCTAAACGGGATTATCGATATCGATGAAGAGATGCTCGATGTCGAAGGCTTCCGAGAGGTGCGCGCCAAGCGCCTGAACGCCGAAGCGCTCCGTCGCATGGTGGCCCGCAGCGAGGAACGCGACACCGCTTTCCGCCGAGGTGTGCGTGGTCGGCTCGGAGATTTCTCCGGTGAGGAAAACGTCGGCACCGGCGTCGATCGCGGCGTCGAAGAGGCTTTGTGCCGCCCCCGTGCACCACGCCACGCGACGCAGCTGCCAGTCCGGGTCGCCGAGCACGAGCGGTGTGCGGCCGAGTGTCTGCTCGACCTCGGCGGTAAAGTGCGCGAGCGTGATCGGCATGGGTAGCGTAGCCATCCAGCCCAGATCCTGCTCACCGAAGCGTTGTTCGCCGATCCAGCCGAATCTGGCGCCCAACTGCGCGTTATTACCCAGTTCTGGATGGCTGTCGAGCGGCAGATGGTAGGCGAACAGGTTGATATCGTTCGCCAGCAGCGTCTTCAGGCGCCGGTACTTGCGGCCCGTGATCTGCGCTGCTTCGTTTTTCCAGAAGTAGCCATGATGGACGAGCACGGCGTCCGCGCCCCACTCGTGCGCCGCTTCGAGGAAGGCAAGCGACGCGGTCACGCCGGTGGCGATTTTCTCCACGCGCCTCCGACCTTCGACCTGCAGGCCGTTCGGGCAATAGTCCTTGAACCGCGCGGATTCCAGAAGATTGTTCAGATACAATTCCAGTTCGATCCGATCCATATAATCCTCTCATCTTCAGATGCTTAGACGCTTTTGGCTGTTCTTCGCCCAGGCGGTGACGGTCCTGCTGGCGTTGATGTTCATCATCGCCACGCTCAAGCCGCAGTGGCTGCAGCACCAGGGGCAGTTCGGCAAGCAGCTCGCCGAGCCGATCGTCGCACTGCGGGAAGTGGCGCCAGGCATCGGGTCAGGTAGTGCCCAGGGCTCCTATGCGGACGCCGCCCAAAAGGCCATGCCCGCGGTCGTCAACGTGTTCTCGAGCAAGGATGGGTCGCTGCCGCCCGATCCCCGCCAGAACGATCCGCTATTTCGCTACTTCTTCGGCGATCGCAACAAAAACCAGAAACAGCAGGAGCAGCCTGCCGCCAACCTCGGTTCGGGTGTCATTGTCAGTCCGGACGGTTACATTCTAACGAACCAGCACGTCATCGACGGCGCGGACCAGATCGAAATCGCGCTTTCCGACGGCCGCACCACCAACGCGAAGGTCATCGGCATCGACCCGGAAACCGATCTCGCCGTACTCAAGATCAACCTGCCGAACCTCCCCACGATCACGCTCGGCCGTATGGACCAGACGCGCGTGGGCGACGTCGTGCTCGCCATCGGCAACCCGTTCGGCGTGGGGCAAACGGTCACGATGGGCATCATCAGCGCGCTCGGCCGCAATCACCTCGGCATCAACACGTTCGAGAACTTCATTCAGACCGACGCGCCGATCAATCCGGGCAACTCGGGCGGCGCGCTCGTCGACGTCAACGGCAACCTGCTCGGCATCAACACGGCCATCTACTCGCGCTCGGGCGGCTCGCTCGGCATCGGCTTCGCGATTCCCGTCTCCACGGCGCGCAGCGTGCTGGAGAGCATCATCACCACGGGCACGGTCACGCGCGGCTGGATCGGCGTTGAACCACAGGACGTGACGCCGGAGATCGCCGATTCGTTCGGCCTGAAGGAGAAGTCCGGCGCGATCGTCGCGGGCGTGTTGCAGGGCGGCCCCGCCGACAAGGCCGGCATCAAGCCAGGCGACGTCCTCACATCGGTGAACGGCGAGGCCATTACCGACACCACGCGCCTCCTGAACGTGATCGCGCAGATCAAGCCAGGCACCGACGCGAGGGTCCACCTCGTGCGCAAGAACAGGGACATGGATCTCGACGTGCTGATCGGCAAGCGCCCGCCCCCGCCGAAACAACCGGCTCAGGAGGATGGCGAAGGCGACGACGGAGGCTGATGACGCGGTGGCGGCCGAGCCGCCATGGCGCGCGCGCTATCCGAAAAGCCGAGCCCAAACAAAAAGGCCGCGAACCTGGGTTCGCGGCCTTTTCGTTGTCTGGGGCCGGGCTTCCTGCTGGCTTTCCTGCGCTGGGCCAGCGAGCCTAGCTTGCCGCCTGACTCTCGTCCGCCGCCTTCTTCTCGCCGGTGCCGACGAAAATTCGCGCCGCGATGATGCCCGCCTCGTACAGGATGATGAGCGGCAACGCGAGAATGAGTTGCGAGAAGACATCGGGCGGCGTCACGACGGCAGCGACGATGAACGCGCCGACGATCACATACGGCCTGATCTCCCTGAGCTTCCTCACGCTCAGCACGCCCATGCGCACGAGCAGCACGACGACGATGGGCACCTCGAACGTCACGCCGAACGCAATGAACATCGTGAGCACGAAGCTCAGGTAATTGTCGATATCCGTCGTCATCTCCGCGCCTAGTGGCGCGTTGTAATGCGCCATCACGCGGAAGATGGTTGGGAACACCACGAAGTACGCGAATGCCATGCCGCACAGAAAGAGCGTGTAACTGCTCGCCACCAGCGGCGCGACGAGCTTCTTTTCGTGCTGGTACAGGCCAGGGGCCACGAACGCCCAGATCTGGTAGAGCACGACAGGCAGCGCAATCACGAAGGCGACGAGCATCGTGACCTTCATTGGCACGAAAAACGAGCCGGTCACGTCGGTGACGATCATCTTGCCGTCGCGCGGCAGGTTCTGCATGAGCGGTCGCGCAAGCAGCCGGAATATGTCGGGTGCCCAGTACACGAGCCCCACGAAAACGACGATCACGGCGATGCCCGCGCGGATGATGCGGTCACGCAGTTCGACGAGATGGGAAATGAAGGTCTCTTCGGAGCCTTCTTCCAGGTTTTGCTGGGGGTCGCTCACACCGGCCCTCTATTGGAAATGGACATGCGCAAAGGCGGATCCGCGTCAGAAGAACCGCGTGGGCCGGCGCAGGCTGGCCGGCGTGTGCTGCGCCACCCGCGCGGCGCCCGATTGCACGCGCGTGCGCCGCAGCGTGGCGCGCTTGTACCAGACGGGTGCGGCGCTCTGCTTCACGCGCCAGTTCTTGCGCTTCACGGCGCTCGATCCCGCGCTGCCGGAGCGCCATCCCGATCGCATCGAGGCGCCGTCCGCCGCATTGGCGGCGGCCTCGACGCTGGCCGGATCGGCGCCGCCGGCAATGCTCGGCGAGACCGACGTGCCCGCGTTCCACGCGTCGTTCAACTCGGTTTCATGCTTGCGCAGGTTGTCCTGAACGGTTTTCTCGACGTTCTGGGCCGCCGACTCGAACTCGGTTTTCATGCGGCGCAACTCGTCCAGTTCGATCTCACGCGTAACTTCGGCCTTGACGTCGTTGATATAGCGCTGCGCGCGCCCGAACAGCGCGCCCGCCGTGCGTGCGACGCGCGGCAGTCGCTCCGGCCCGAGAACGACCAGCGCGACGACGCCGATCAGCGCCATCTTCGTTAAACCGAGATCGAGCATGAATGGAGAATTCCGTCAGCCTTGGCTGCTGCCTTAGAAGAAGAAACGGCGGAAAAGGACGGTTGCCACGCGTTCAGCGCAAGTCGTTCGAGCGCTGCGTCTTGTCCTTGGCTTCGACGTCGACTGCACCGCCATTGGGCGGCAGCTCGCGCTTTTGCGCGTCGGGGGCGCCTTCGCTCTCGCGCATGCCTTCCTTGAATCCCTTCACCGCACCGCCCAGATCGCTACCGATATTGCGCAGCTTCTTCGTGCCGAAGACGAGCGCCACGATCAACAAGACGATCAGCCAGTGCCAGATGCTCAATGAACCCATGATTGACTCTCTCCTTAACCCCGCCGCCGCGCTTGCTGCGCGACGCGAAAAATTGTGCCTGTGTGATGTTGCATCGACGTGGCGTGCGACCTCTTGCGCCGCCACCGCTCTCTGCCACCTGCGCTAGCAGCGCTCAGCCCATGCGGTGCCACGGACGCGGCCCTGCCAGCAGATGTGCGTGCAGATGATAGACCTCCTGCCCGCCTCCCGGCCCCGTATTCACGACCGTGCGATACCCGGTTTCGCCGCCCGTGTACGAGACGCCCAGATCCTTCGCGAGCCGCGCGACCAGTACAAACATTCTACCAAGCAGCGGAGCGTCGTTTTCACCGCAATCGGCAAGGGTGGGAATATGCTGGCGCGGAATCACGAGTACGTGGGTTTCTGCCGCGGGCCGGATGTCGCGGAAAGCGACGAACTCGTCGTCCTCGTACACCCGCGTGCTGGGAATGTGGCCATCGGCGATCTTGCAGAAGAGACAGGTGCTGCGGTCGTGATTCATGGTGCTCCTGGTGGGCGACAAGACAGGCCGGGTTAGACGAGCCGCACCACCGGACGCTGCTGCCGCTCAGAACCAGGCGCGCGGGTTGTGCAACGGCTTATTGTCGTACAAGTACAGCCAGCCTTTGATGATACGGTACAACGTCCAGATTGCGACAGCCCACAGAATTGGAATGCCGATCAGCACGAGGATGAGAAGGCCGCCGATCAGATGGCCGGCCAGTCCGAGCCAGAAAGTGCGGATTTGCCACGTGAAGTGCTGCTCATAGGGCGTACCGAGCGCTTCGTCGCGTTTCAGGTAATTGAGGATGATGGCGATCAGCACGGAAATGCCGCCGGTGAGCCAGTACACCGCATAGAGTGCGTACAGCACATGGGTGAGCGTGCGCAGGCTGCGCAGCCGGTCCGCGTCTACGCCATTGCGGTACGAAGGGGGTGGGTAATCGCCGGAAGTGGACATCGAATTCGTCTCCTGTCGCCGCCAACCTCAGTCGCCGTTCGCCTCGCGCTCACGGGTCTTGCGCAGCGCCTTTTCCTCGAGCCCCGAAAGGCCCTCGCGGCGTTCCAGTTCCGCCAGGACATCGGCGGGGCTCAAATCGAAATGCGAGAGCGTCACGAGACAATGAAACCACAGGTCGGCCATCTCGCCCACAAGCGCTTTCGGCGCGCCGCCCTGACGCACGTCCTTGGCGGCCAGCACGACTTCGGTCGCCTCCTCGCCCACTTTCTTGAGCACCGCGTCGTCGCCCTTGTGGAAGAGGCGCGCGACATAGGAAGCGTCCGGGTTGCCGCCCTTGCGGCTGTCGATCACCGCCGCGAGGCGCAGCAGCGTGTCGTTGGTGTTCAGTTGCGTCATTTGTAGATGTGTTCGGGGTCTTTCAGCACCGGATCGACGGCGACCCAGCGGCCTTCGTCGACGGTGCCTTCGAATTGCTGGAAAAAGCACGAGTGGCGGCCCGTGTGGCACGCGATGCCCGAGACCTGCTCGATCTTGAGCAGCACGACATCTTCGTCGCAGTCGAGGCGGATGTCGCTCACGTGCTGCACGTGCCCCGACTCCTCGCCCTTGAACCACAGGCGCTGACGCGAGCGCGAGAAGTACACGGCGCGACGCAACTCGACCGTTTTCGCGAGCGCCTCACGGTTCATCCACGCGAACATCAGGACGTCGCCGGTGGTGGCTTCCTGCGCGATCACGGGCACGAGGCCGTTGGCGTCCCAGTTGACCTTGTCGAGCCAGTTCGCGTTGGCGAGGTCGCTCGCGGAGTTGCCGGTTTGCGTATTGCTCATCGCGTCAAATCCTCACCGAAATGCCCTGGTCGGCCATGAAGCGTTTGGCCTCGCCAACCGTGTGCTCGCCGTAGTGGAAGATGCTCGCCGCCAGCACGGCGTCGGCATGGCCTTTTACGATGCCGTCCGCCAGATCCTGCAAGCCGCCCACGCCGCCCGATGCGATCACGGGAATGGGCACCGCGTCGGAAACCGCGCGCGTGAGGTCGAGGTCGAAGCCGCTCTTCGTGCCGTCGCGGTCCATGCTCGTGAGCAGGATTTCGCCCGCGCCCAGTTCGGCCATTTTGCGCGCCCATTCCACGGCGTCGATGCCGGTGGCCTTGCGGCCGCCGTGTGTGAACACTTCCCAGCGCGAAGTTTCGCCCGGCGCCGAGGTACGCTTCGCGTCGATGGCGACGACGATGCACTGCGAGCCGTATTTGTCGGCGGAATCGCGCACGAGCTGGGGATTCGCGACGGCCGACGAGTTCATGCTGACCTTGTCGGCACCGGCGTTGAGCAGGCGCCGCACATCCGCCACGGCGCGCACGCCGCCGCCGACGGTGAGCGGAATGAAGACCTGGGAAGCCACTGCCTCGATGATCGGCAGGATCAGGTCGCGCTGGTCGGACGTCGCGGTGATGTCGAGGAAGGTGAGTTCGTCGGCGCCCTGGTCGTCGTAGCGGCGCGCGATTTCGACGGGGTCGCCCGCGTCGCGCAGCTCGACGAAATTGACGCCTTTCACGACGCGCCCGGCGGTCACGTCGAGGCAGGGAATAATGCGTTTGGGTAGAGCCATGATCTTGCCGAAGTTGCCAGTCGGTTTGCGTCCGGTGAGCGCCCTGCCTGAGCAGGCTGCCGCACCCGGTTCGGGCGTAGCGCGCTTTCACCACGCGAGAGCCCGGCATCTGCCGGCCTTTGGCGTGTCGAACTGCCCATTGTCGCGCGCTTTTGCGCCGTGTCGCGAAAATATCCTGCGCGAGCGCCATCCGAAGATGATGGCGCCGCGCCAAAAACAAAAGGCCTCCGCGTAACGGAGGCCGACGTTCTGCGCTTTACGCGTCGTCCGATTCGCGCAGGCTGTCTGCGCGCGTTTGCGCGGCGGCGAAATCGAGGTCGCCCGAATAAATCGCGCGCCCGCAGATCACCCCTTCCACGCCTTCGTCCTCGACCTCGCAAAGTGCGTCGATGTCGGCGAGATTCGAGAGGCCGCCGCTCGCGATGATCGGAATCTTCACCGCGCGCGCGAGGCGCACCGTGGCTTCGATGTTGATGCCCTGGAGCATGCCGTCGCGGCCAATGTCGGTGTAGATGATCGACTCGACGCCGTAATCCTCGAACTTGCGCGCGAGATCCACGACTTCGTGGCCCGTGAGCTTGCTCCAGCCATCGGTGGCGACCTTGCCGTCCTTCGCATCGAGGCCGACGATGATATGCCCCCCGAATGCCGTGCATGCTTCCTGGAGGAAGCCCGGATTCTTGACGGCGGCAGTGCCGATGATCACGTAGGAAAGGCCATCGTCGAGATAGCGCTCGATGGTGTCGAGGTCGCGGATGCCGCCGCCGAGCTGCACGGGGATCTCGTCGCCCACCTCCGCGATGATTTCGCGGATCGCGTCTTCGTTCTTCGGCTTGCCTGCGAACGCACCGTTCAGGTCGACGAGGTGCAGACGGCGCGCGCCGCGCTCGACCCAGTGTCGGGCCATGGCCGCCGGTTCCTCGGAGAAAATCGTCGCCTGGTCCATATCGCCTTGCTTGAGGCGAACGCAGTGACCGTCTTTGAGATCGATGGCCGGAATCAGCAGCATAGCTTCGGGTGTGTCTGGGAATGAGGTTGAAATCTGCGGCGCCGGCGGAAAAGAGGCCCGATCCGACGCCGATTCGCTAGTTTAGTACAACTCTTTCGGCGGCCTTGCTGATGTACATCGAAGGCCGCGGCGCTCGCGCGCGAAGACGGCCGCGAAAGCCAGCGCCGCAGGGAATCAGGGGTTCCAGTGGACGAAGTTGCGATAGACGCGCAAGCCCGCAGCGGCGCTCTTTTCCGGGTGGAATTGGGTGGCGAAGATGTTATCCCGCGCCACCGCCGAGGTAAAGGCCGCGCCGTACGGCGTTTCGCCCACGGTGTGCGCCGGGTCCGCCGGCACCACGTAGTAGCTGTGCACGAAGTAAAAGAAGCTTTCGTCGGGCACGCCTTCCCACAGCGCGTGGGCGCGCGCCTGGCGCACGCGGTTCCAGCCCATCTGCGGAACCTTGAAGCGCGAACCGTCGTCCTGCAGCTTGCCCTCCAGATCGAAGCGCACGACCTTGCCTGGCAGAAGACCGAGGCCCTTCGTATCGCCTTCCGCGCTCCAGTCGAACAACATCTGCTCGCCCACGCACACGCCCATGAGCGGCTTGGTGCGCGACGCTTCGAGCACGGCATCCTGCAGGCCCGACTCGGCGAGGCTGCGCATGCAGTCGGGCATCGCGCCCTGTCCCGGCAGCACCACGCGGTCGGCCGCACGGATCGCCTCGGGACGCTCGACGATGGCCACGTCGGCTTCCGGCGCGGCCTGCCTCAGCGCCTGGGCCACCGAACGCAGGTTGCCCATCCCATAATCCACAATCGCAATTGAAGTTTTCATCTCGATTCCGGCCTGCTCGTGAGGCCCTGCCCTCGGCTGTGCGGGCGCGCGCGCCGCGATGTGCCCTGATCTGCCTTCAAAGCCGTCAATGTACGCCAGTCGGCGCGCGCAAACCATTAGCCGAACGGCCAACATTGCGCTTGCCACGTGTGCGCGACAACCCGATGCGGCGCGCGTGCGGCAAAGCGCTCATGTGCCCGGTCCGCCCGACGCGGCTCGCCTGCTGGTCGCTGAAAGGCCCGCTTGGACGCTTAGAGGCTGCCCTTCGTCGACGGAACCTTGCCCGCCTGACGTTCGTCCAGTTCGGCGGCCTGGCGCAGCGCGCGGCCAAACGCCTTGAACACGGTTTCCATCTGATGGTGCGCGTTGAGACCGCGCAGGTTGTCGATGTGCAGCGTCACGCCGGCATGGTTCACGAAGCCGCGGAAGAATTCGATCGACAGGTCGACGTCGAACGTGCCGATGCGCGCGCGCGTGAACGGCACGTGGAATTCGAGGCCCGGACGTCCCGAGAAGTCGATCACCACGCGCGAGAGCGCCTCGTCGAGCGGCACATAGGCGTGGCCGTAGCGGCGAATGCCCTTCTTGTCGCCGATGGCCTGCGCCACGGCCTGCCCGAGCGTGATGCCGACGTCTTCCACCGTATGGTGGTCGTCGATATGCGTGTCGCCATGCGCCTCGATGTCCAGATCGATCAGACCGTGTCGTGCGATCTGGTCGAGCATGTGGTCGAGAAACGGCACGCCGGTCGCGAGCTTTTGCTCGCCGGTGCCGTCCAGATTGAGTTTCACGCGGATTTGCGTTTCGCTGGTGTTGCGAACGACTTGCGCGACGCGCATGGGAATTTCCTTCAAACAGCCCGTAACAGGAGAATGGGAGAACGAAGCATCGGCTTAACGGAGCACGAGCTTCAGGGCAGCGAGCAGTTTGGCGTTTTCGTCGGGGGTCCCAACGGTCAGGCGCACGCAGTTCGCCAGCAATGGGTGCATTTTACCCACGTTTTTGATCAGGATCCGGGCGGACAGCAGCGTGTCGAAAACCGCGGCCGCGTCGGGCACGCGCACGAGCAGGAAGTTGCCCGCGCTTTCGAACACCTGAGCACCGGGCAGCTTCGCCACTTCGGCCGCCAGCGCCGCACGTTCGGCACGCAGTTGCGCTGCCTGCGCGTCGAGCACGTCGAGGTGGTCGAGCAGCAGGTCTGCCGCCGCCTGCGTGAGGACGTTCACGTTGTAGGGCGGCCGCACCTTGTCGAATTCGTTGAGCCACGACGGCCGCCCGGCGAGATAGCCGAGGCGGATGCCCGCGAGTCCGAGCTTCGACATCGTGCGCATCACGACCACGTTGTCGAACTCGCCCGCGCGCGGCATCCAGCTTCGCATCGCGAACGGCTGGTAGGCCTCGTCGATCACCACGAGGCCCTTCGCCGCCGCCGCGGCCGCGATCACGCGCTCGATGTCCGCCTCGGCGAACAACGTGCCCGTGGGGTTGTTGGGATACGCAAGCCAGATCACGGCGGGCGTGTGCTCCGCGATCGCCGTGAGCATCGCCTCGAGGTCGAGCGTGAAATCGGCCCTGAGCGGCACGCCGACGAATTCGACCTGCGCGAACTTCGCCGACATCGCATACATGACGAAGCCCGGCACCGGCGCGAGCACCTTTGCTCCCGGCTTCGCGCACGCGACGGTGATCATGCTGATGATCTCGTCCGAGCCATTGCCGAGCAGCACGTCGCAGTCGGCCGGCACGCGCATCGCGCGCTTGAGCTTCGCGATCAGCGCCTCGGGGCGCGGCGCGGGATAGCGATTGAGCGCGACGGCCGCGAGGCGTTCGCCTAGTTGCGCCGCAAGATCGGCGGGCAGGGGAAACGGGTTTTCCATGGCGTCGAGCTTCACGAATCCGGCAGCGTCGGGCACGGGGTAACTCGTCATCGCGAGCACATCGCGACGGATGATGTCTTGTGGTGTCGTCATGTTCAAAGGCGGCTCGCGCAAGCGGCTCCGCCAGCACGGGCAGCTCGGAAGGCCGGCTGCCCTGGTTATCGTCGTGGTCTCTGCTGCGTGTGGGGCAATCTGCCGGGCACAGTGCGGCTCATGCCTGCAGTTCCCGTAGTTCCTGCCGTTCCTGCGGTTACGCCCCGCCTTTTCGCGGGGCTTGCCGCGGCGCAGCGTCTCCATGCTGCACGGCGGCGTCACTCGACTACGCTTCGCACGGGCGATGCTGCCTGCCGGCAAGGCAGGCCCACCGCGCCAGGAGGCGCGGGATCTGGCTTTAGCCCTGCCTCATCCGGAATTCGGCGCTGCGCGCGTGGGCCTGCAGGCCTTCGCCGTAGGCAAGCTCGGCTGCGATCTCGCCGAGCGTCTGTGCGCCTTCGGCACTGACCTCGATGAGGCTCGAACGCTTGATGAAATCATAGACGCCGAGCGGCGACGAAAAGCGTGCGGTACGAGACGTAGGCAGCACGTGATTGGGTCCCGCGCAGTAGTCGCCCAGGCTCTCGCTCGTGTAGCGGCCGAGGAAGATCGCGCCCGCGTGGCGGATCTCGGCGCCCCACTTCTGCGGCTCCAGCGCCGAGATTTCGAGGTGCTCGGGAGCGATCTCGTTGGCGATGGCGCAAGCCTCGGCCATGTCGCGCACCTTCACGAGCGCACCGCGGTTGGTCAGCGACGTGGCGATGACTTCGGCGCGCGGCATGCTGGGCAGCAGTTCCTGGATGGCTTCCTCGACGCGCCTGATGAAGCCTTCGTCCGGGCACAGCAGGATCGACTGGGCGAGCTCGTCGTGCTCGGCCTGCGAGAACAGGTCCATGGCGACCCAGCGCGGGTCGGTCGTGCCGTCGCACAGCACGAGGATTTCCGAGGGGCCCGCGATCATGTCGATGCCGACCGTGCCGAACACGCGGCGCTTGGCCGAGGCCACGTAGGCGTTGCCCGGCCCGCAGATCTTGTCGACGGCCGGAATCGTGTCCGTGCCGTAGGCGAGTGCGGCCACGGCCTGCGCGCCGCCGATCGTGAACACGCGATCGACGCCGCCCAGCAGCGCTGCCGCCAGCACGAGCGGATTCTTCACGCCGTCCGGCGTGGGCACGACCATGACGATTTCGCGCACGCCCGCCACCCGCGCGGGAATGGCGTTCATCAGCACGGACGACGGATACGCGGCCTTGCCGCCGGGCACGTAAAGGCCCACGCGGTCGAGCGGCGTGACCTTCTGGCCGAGCACCGTGCCGTCGGCTTCGGTGTATTGCCAGCTATGCGAGCCGCACTCGATGCGCTGCTTCTCGTGGTAGCCGCGCACGCGCGCCGCCGCCGCTTCGAGCGCCGCGCGCTGCTTGGGTTCGAGGCTCTCCAGCGCCGCTTCGAGTTCGGCGAACGGCAGCTCGAGCGCCGCGACGCTGGTGGCGTCAAGGCGGTCGAAGCGGTTCGTGAAGTCGAGCACGGCGGCGTCGCCGCGCGCCTTCACGTCGGCGAGAATCTGGGCGACGGAGCGCTCGATCGCCTCGTCCTCGCTCGCCTCGAAGGCGAGCACCGCGTGCAGCGCCTTTTTGAAGCCTGAGGCGCTGGAATCGAGTTTGCGCATCGTGATAGCCATGCTGGTATCCATCCGTATCGGTTGTGCAGGCGGTGCTCGACGCCCGCCTGCTTAAGCAGCCTGCTCGCGGCGCGACGCGCGTTCGAACGCGTCGATGATGGGCCGCAGCGCCGCGCGCTTGAGCTTGAGCGCCGCCTGATTCACGACGAGGCGCGACGAGATCTCCATGATCTCCTCGACCTCGACCAGGTTGTTCGCGCGCAGCGTGCCGCCCGTGCTGACGAGGTCGACGATGGCATCGGCGAGGCCGACCAGCGGCGCGAGTTCCATCGAGCCGTACAGCTTGATGAGGTCGACGTGCACGCCCTTGGCCGCGAAGTGCTCGCGCGCGGCTTGCGTGTACTTGGTCGCCACGCGCAGGCGCGCGCCCTGGCGCACCGCGCTCGCGTAGTCGAAGCCCGCCTTCACGGCCACCGAAAGACGGCAGCGCGCGATGTCGAGATCGATCGGCTGATAGAGGCCGCCGCCGCCGTGCTCGAGCAGCACGTCCTTGCCCGCCACGCCGAAGTCGGCCGCGCCGTACTCCACATAGGTGGGGACGTCGGTCGCGCGCACGATGATCACGCGCAGATTCGGATCGGTGGTCGGCAGGATCAGCTTGCGCGAGGTTTCCGGGTCTTCGGTCACCTGCACGCCCGCGGCGGCGAGAAGCGGCATCGTCTCTTCGAAAATGCGGCCCTTCGAGAGCGCGAGTGTGAGCGGCGCGCTGGCCGCGGCCGCCGGCGTCGGCTTGGACTCGACCGTGCTCATACCGCGCTCCCTTTGATGCGCTTCACGTTGGCGCCGATCTTCGTGAGCTTCGCTTCCATGCGGTCGTAGCCGCGGTCGAGGTGATAGATGCGGTCGATCAGCGTTTCGCCATCGGCGCACAGGCCCGCGATCACGAGGCTTGCCGAAGCACGCAGATCGGTTGCCATGACCTTCGCGCCCGAGAGCTTTTCCACGCCCGTCACGAGTGCCGTCTTGCCGTCGATCGTGATGTGCGCGCCGAGGCGGTTCAGTTCCTGCACGTGCATGAAGCGGTTCTCGAAGATCGTCTCGACGACCTGCGAGGTGCCGTCCGCGATCGCGTTGAGCGCCATGAACTGCGCCTGCATGTCGGTCGGGAACGCCGGATATTCGGAGGTGCGCACGTTCACGGCGCGCGCGCGCTCGTCCATGCGCACGCGCATCCAGTCTTCGCCCTCCTCGATCGTCACCCCGGCTTCGCGCAGCTTGTCCGTGACGGCGTCAAGGATGTGCGGACGCACGTGGCGCAACGTGACGTCGCCGCCCGCGGCCGCAACCGCGCACAGGAACGTGCCCGCTTCGATGCGGTCGGGAATGACGGTGTGGCGCGCGCCGTGCAGCTTGTCCACGCCCTGGATGACGAGGCGGTCGGTGCCGATGCCCTCGATCTTCGCGCCCATCGCGACGAGCAGATGCGCGAGGTCGCCCACTTCGGGCTCGCGCGCGGCGTTCTCGATCACGGTCTCGCCCTCCGCGAGCACGGCGGCCATCAGCAGGTTCTCCGTGCCGGTGACGGTGATCATGTCGGTGACGATGCGCGCGCCCTTCAGGCGCTTCGCGCGCGCCTCGATGAAGCCGTGCTCGATGTTGATCTCGGCGCCCATCGCCTGCAGGCCCTTGATGTGCTGATCCACGGGCCGCGCGCCGATCGCGCAGCCGCCGGGCAGCGACACCTTCGCCTCGCCGAAGCGCGCGACGAGCGGCCCGAGCACGAGGATCGAGGCGCGCATGGTCTTCACGAGCTCATACGGCGCGACGAGGTTGTCGACGTTCGAGGCGTCGAGCTGCACGCGCGCGCCGTCCTGCTCCGTGCGCACGCCCATCTGGTTGAGCAGCTTGAGCGTGGTGCGCACGTCCTGGAGGTCGGGCACGTTGTCGAGATGAACGGGTTCGGCGCTCAGAAGGCCTGCGCAGAGAATGGGCAACGCGGCGTTCTTCGCACCCGAAACAGCCACTTCCCCTGCGAGCCTCTGCCCGCCGACGATGACGAGTTTATCCATGCCTGAGATTTCCTGATCGGTGCGCCCGGCTTGCGGGTTCGCTTCGTGGGTCGCTTGGTGTTGAGCAGCGCCGCTTGCTGCGGCGCTTTTATCCTGGGTGATTCGCACTGAGATTCCAGATTATGCGTTCTGCCATTCGGCGGGCGTGAGCGTCTTCATGCTGAGCGCGTGGATTTCCTCGCGCATGCGCTCGCCGAGCGCCGCGTAGACGAGCTGATGGCGCTGGATCAAGCGCTTGCCGTCGAATGCTGAGGAAACGATCGTCGCGAAGAAGTGCTGGCCATCGCCTTCGACTTCGAGGTGCTCGCACGCGAGCCCTGCCGAGATGTACTGCTTGACCTGTTCCGGTGTCGGCAACATGAGTATGGCTCCTGCCTGATAGTGCGCTAGTGGCGCAGCTTGTACCCGCTCGCGAGCAGACGCATCGCGAACGCGGCCAGCGCCACGAAAAACACGAAAACGATCGAAAGGCTCACGAGCGGGTTGATGTCGGACAGGCCGAAGAACCCAAAGCGAAAACCATCGATCATGTAGAAGAACGGGTTGAGTCGCGACACCTCGCGCCACACGGGCGGCAGCGTATGCGTCGAATAAAACACGCCCGAAAGAAACGTGAGCGGCATGATGAGAAAGTTTTGAAACGCCGCGAGCTGGTCGAACTTCTCCGCCCAGATCCCGGCGATCAGGCCGAGCGTACCGAGGATTGCCGAGCCGAGCACCGCGAAGCCGATGATGTACAACGGCGCGGCGAAGCTCATCGGAATGAACCAGATCGTCACGACGAACACGCCCGCGCCGACAGCGAGGCCGCGCACGATCGAGGCGAGCACGTAGGCGCCGAACATTTCCCAGGCTGCGAGCGGCGGCAGCAGAACGAATACGAGATTGCCCGTGATCTTCGACTGGATCAAGGACGACGAACTGTTCGCGAAGGCGTTCTGCAACACGCTCATCATCACGAGGCCGGGAACCAGGAAGCTCGTGTACTCCACGCCGGGATAAACCTCGACGTGGCCGCGCAGCGCGTGCCCGAAGATCGTGAGATAGAGCAGCGCGGTGATGACGGGCGCGAGAACGGTCTGGAAGGCGACCTTCCAGAAGCGCAGCACTTCCTTGTAGAACAGCGTGCCGAATCCACCACGCCAGGCGCTCATGCGAGACCCTCGACCATTTCAGGACCGTTCATCACCTGCACGAAGACATCCTCCAGATCGGCCTTGCGCACTTCCACTTCTTCGAGCTTGCAGCCATTTGCGCGGCACGTCGCGAGAATGCGCTCCACGTCGTCGTAGCTCGCGAGGCGCAAGAGGTGCTGGCGCGCGTTGACATTCGACGGATCGACTTCGAGCGCGCGCAACTCGGCGGGCAGCACGCCTTCCGAGAAGCGCAAATAGAGCTGCGTGCCAGCGAAGCGCTGCAGCAGCGTGCTCGTGCGCTCCAGCGCGACCATCTCGCCGCGCCGCAGCATGGCGATGCGATCGCACAATTGCTCGGCTTCTTCCAGATAGTGCGTGGTGAGCACGATGGTGTGCCCTTCGCGATTCAGGCGCGAGATGAATTTCCAGAGCGTTTGACGCAGTTCCACGTCCACGCCGGCGGTGGGCTCGTCAAGCACGATCACGGGCGGACGGTGCACCAGCGCCTGCGCAACGAGCACGCGCCGCTTCATGCCGCCCGAGAGTGCGCGCATGTTCACATCGGCCTTCTCGGTGAGATCGAGATTGGCCATGACCTCGTCGATCCACGCGTCGTTGTTGCGCAGACCGAAGTAGCCGGACTGGATGCGCAGCGTCTCGCGCACGGTGAAGAACGGATCGAACACCAGTTCCTGTGGCACGACGCCCAGATTGCGGCGCGCGTTGCGGTAGTCGGAGACGACGTCGTGGCCGCGCACGGCGATCGAGCCCTCGTCCGCGCGGGCGAGCCCGGCCAGAATGCTGATGAGCGTCGTCTTGCCCGCGCCGTTCGGGCCGAGCAGCCCGAAGAACTCGCCGTCTTCGACCGTGAAGCTGACGCCCTTGAGCGCCTGAAGCGCCTTGTAGCGCTTCTTGACGTTGCGGATTTCTATGGCTGGCATGACAAATACGCCGCCCGTTTGCGAACGGCGCGGCTCAAGAGTGCATCGATGCTGCGGGGAAGACCGGAATTGGGGACGGCTTATGAGGCCGGCTTTGCCGTCTCCGCGCACGGCTTTACACCGGTGCTATTGCGCCGAGGCAGCGCCCAAAAAACGGTTGATTATAGGCCAAGTCGGAAACCCCGGCCTGGCCCTGGAATGAGGAAGCGTCGGTCTGGTTGCGCGGCGGCTTGCCGCCCGGGCGCTTCGCGTCCGGCCAGGCGACTCGCGTCAATGTCGCTCGTGCAGGAGCGTATCGACGCCATAGGCGCGCGCGAGGGACGCGAGCGCGGGAGGCAGATTGAGCACGGCGAGGGCGGCGCCGCGTTCGCGCGCGGCGCGCTGCCACGCGATCAGCACGGCGAGCGCCGACGAGTCGAACTGCGTGAGCGCCGTGCAGTCCACTGCGGTTGCGCCCGCCGCGATCTGCTCGATCCCGGCCGCGAGCGCGGCATTCGCGCTCGCGTGGGTGAGGTTGGCGCCGGTGGCGAAGCGCTCGCTCACGAGGTCGCCTTGCCCGATGCGAGCTGCTGGTTGCGCTGCGTGAGGAACTGGATGAGACCGTCCACGCCGCCCTGCTGGATCTTTTCCTGGAACTGCTGCTGGTACGCCTGGATCAGCCATGCGCCGAGCACGTTGATGTCATACACGCGCCAGCCCTGGGCCGTCTTGTACAGGCGATAGTCGAGCTCGATCGGCTGGCCGTTGTTCAGCACCGTCGAACGGACCACGACGTCGGTGTCGTCAGGGTTCGCGCGGAACGGTTTGTACTGGATCTGCTGATCGCGCACCTGGGCCAGCGCGCCCGAGTACGTGCGGATGAGCAGCGTCTTGAACTGCTCGATGACCTGCTGCTGCTGTTCCGGCGTGGCCGTACGCCAGTTGCGGCCCATCGCCAGCTGCGTGGTGCGGCGGAAGTCGGTGTATGGCAGGATCTTCTCGTTCACGAGCTGCGTGATCTTGCTGAGGTCGCCACCCTGGATCGACTTGTCACCCTTGATCTGGTCCATGACCTGCTGCGTGATCGTCTTCATCATCGCGTCGGGATTGCTGGTGTCCACCGTCTGCGCGAACGCGCCGCCGGCAAACGAAAGAAACATCGCAAAGATCGGGTACAGAAAGAATTTTTTCATATCGAGTCCTGCTGGTTTGGGGACATGCGCCCCGGTGAAGCCAACGATATCACGCGAGTTCTATCTCGCTGTGTCAAAAACTGAGAGCAATCTGCGACAAGCGTTTCTGCTTGTTACGTCAGACATTTACGTCGGACGAATCGCCCGACGAGGCGCGTAGCCTCGCCGGGTGCAGCGCTCAACGCAGACGCAACATGCCCGGGATGCCGATGCGGGCCGGCGGGACCATCTGGTCGCCGGGGACCGTCGTCTGCGACGCGCCTTCCGGCGCGGCTGCGCCAGCCGGCCCTTCTAGCGTGGCCGGAGCGGTCGTTGCGCCGCCCGGGGACGCCGGCGGCATGCTGGCCGCGTTCGGTGCGGCGGCACGCGCGCTACCCGAGGCCGGAACCGCCGCTGCGGGAGCCGCCGATGCAGGTGCGGGAGCCGCGCCACCCGCCGCGCCCGTAGCCGCTGCGCCTGGCGCCGCGCCTTCGTCGACATCTTCGTACTTCGGCGGCGGTGCGCCGTCGCCGTAGTCCGGCAGGTTGTTGTCCGTCGAGCGTCCGTCCGAGAGCAGATAGCGGCGGCGCTGCAGATAGGCATTGCGGATGAACGAATAGCGGTCGATCGCCGCACCTTCGAGCAGGTCGCTCGCCCCCAGCAGATTCGCGCGCGTGCTCACCACGTTCAGGCCATAGAGGCCCCACGACAGCCCGGCCGGCTCGACATACGTGAGCGGATTGATGAAGTAGTTGGGCACGAGGCCGACGCCGTCGCGCACCGTGCTCGGGCCGAAGAGCGGCAGCACGAGGAACGGGCCGGGCGGCACCCCGTAGTGGCCGAGCGTGAGGCCGAAGTCCTGGTTGTGCTTGGGCAGCTTCGCGAGCGTCGCGACGTCGAAAAGACCGCCGACACCGAACACCGTGTTGATCACGATCCGCATGATGTCCGAAACGCCATCGGCGATCTTCAACTGCAGGAGGTTGTTCGCTGCGTTGTAGACATCACCGATGTTCGCGAAGAAGTTCGTCACGCTGTCGCGCACCGGCTGCGGCGTCACCTTTACGTAGCCCTGCGCCACCGGCTTGAGCGCGTACTGGTCAACCTTGTCGTTGAACGTGTACACCGTGCGGTTGAAGCCTTCCCATGGGTCTTCCTTCGACGGTGTCTGCACCGTCGAACACCCCCCGAGTGCAAGCGCGGCAACGCCGAGCGTAATGGCGCGCATGCGCATGGTCGTCATTCTTTTCTCCTTATTGGGCCGCCGAAGCAGCCGGCGCCTGCGCAGGTGCCGGCGCGGGCGCCGCGGCAGACGCTGCATCCGTGCTCGCGCCGTTCGGTGCGCTGTTGGGCGCGCCGTTGGACGCCTTGGCGGCGCCCGAATCGGCCGCCTTGCTATACAGGAACTGGCCGATCAGGTTTTCGAGCACGATGGCCGACTGCGTCATCGAAATCGTGTCGCCGTCCTTGAGCATTTCAGAGTCGCCGCCCGGCTCGAGGCCGATGTACTGCTCGCCGAGCAAGCCGGACGTCAGGATCTTCGCCGAGGTGTCCTTCGGAAACTGATACTGCTGGTCGAGGTTGATCGTCACCAACGCCTGATAGGTGTTGGAGTCGAAGCCGATCGACGCCACCCGGCCCACCGTCACGCCCGCGCTCTTGACTGGCGCGCGCGGCTTGAGCCCGCCGATGTTGTCGAACTTGAGCTTCACCGCGTAGGTGCGCTGGAACGACAGCGAACTCATGTTGCCCGCCTTCAGCGCGAGAAACAGCAGCGCGATAAAACCCAGCACCACGAACAGGCCGACCCAGAAGTCGAGAGCATTCTTTTTCATCGTCATCCCAATGAGAATCCGTTGCGGCGGCGCTCACGCGAGCGCCGCGCGGCCGGGACACTGCCCGGCGCCATTAGCTGAACATCAGCGCGGTGAGCAGGAAGTCGAGGCCGAGCACCGCGAGCGATGCGTACACGACCGTCTTCGTGGTCGCGCGCGACACGCCCTCCGGCGTGGGCTTGGCCTCATAACCCTGATAAAGCGCGGTGAACGTGACAGCGAAGCCGAACACGATGCTCTTGATCACGCCGTTGCCCACGTCTGCCCAGACGTCCACGCCGCCCTGCATTTGCGACCAGAACGCACCGGCGTCCACGCCGATGAGCACGACGCCCACCACGTAGCCGCCCAGAATGCCGACCGCGCTGAAGATCGCCGCGAGAACCGGCATGGCGACCACGCCCGCCCACATGCGCGGCGCGATTACGATGCGCACGGGGTCCACCGCCATCATCTCCATGGCGGTGAGCTGCTCGCCCGCCTTCATGAGGCCGATCTCGGCCGTGAGCGATGTGCCCGCGCGGCCCGCGAACAGCAGCGCCGTGACGACGGGCCCCAGCTCGCGCACGAGCGAAAGCGCCACGAGCAACCCGAGCGCCTGTTCGGAGCCGTAGCGGTTGAGCGTGTAGTAGCCCTGCAGGCCGAGCACGAAGCCCACGAAGAGGCCCGACACGGCGATGATCAACAACGAATAGTTACCGACGAAGTGGATCTGCTTCGTGACGAGCCGCGGGCGGCGCAGCAGCGGGAAGAATTCGAGGACGAGGCGCACGAAGAAGCGCGTGGCGTGCCCCGCGCGCGCGATGGTGTCGAGCACGTTGCGCCCGATCGAGCTGATGGCGCCGATCATGAGCGTCCTCCGCCAATGCCGAAGTCCGCTTCGAGCGGCAGGTTCGACGGGTAGTGAAAGCGGAACGGGCCGTCCGGCGCGCCGTCGATGAACTGGCGCACGGTCGGGTCCGTCGAGGCGCGCAGCTCGGCGGGCGTGCCTTGCGCCTGCACGCGGCCGTTCGACATGAAATAGACGTAGTCGGCGATCGCGAACGACTCGGGCACGTCGTGCGTGACGAGGATCGAGGTCGCGCCGAGCGCGTCGTTGAGCGTGCGGATGAGGTTCGCGGTGATGCCGAGCGAAATGGGATCGAGGCCGGCGAACGGCTCGTCGTACATCATCAGCTCGGGGTCGAGGGCGATGGCGCGGGCAAGCGCCACGCGGCGCGCCATGCCGCCCGAGATTTCCGACGGAGCGAGGTCGCGCGCGCCACGCAGGCCCACGGCATTGAGCTTCATCAACACGAGGTCGCGGATCAGCTCTTCGGGCAAATCGGTGTGCTCGCGCAGGGCGAATGCGACGTTCTCGAACACCGACATGTCGGTAAACAGCGCGCCAAACTGGAACAGCATGCCCATCTTGCGGCGCAGCGCGTACAGGCCTTCGCGCGATTGGGCGCCGATGTCCTGGCCACCGAACAGAACCTGGCCGCGCTGCGCGCGAACGAGGCCGCCGATCAGGCGCAGAACTGTTGTTTTTCCGCCACCGGAAGCGCCCATGACCGCCACCACCCGACCGCGCGGAAAGCGCATGTTCAGGCCGGACAGGACGAGCCGGTCGCCGTAGCCGAAGTCGACGTCGCGCAGCTCCAGCAGGGTCTCAGAGGTTAAGGGCACGTGGCAGACAGTCCATTTACACGAAGGCCGGATTATAGGGTCATCGTGGAAAACCTGCCGTGACGCACCCGGGGCCGTTGATCCAGGCCACATCCCCGCTGTCGCGGTTGCGGCCACCCCGAGGCCTGGAGTCGCGCGCGGCGCGCAGCCCCAAGCCAGGGCGGACCATTATTGCGTAAACGCGTTGCGCAATGCAGCAACTGCAGCGGCCGGGTCGGCCGCCTCGGTCACGGCGCGCACCACCGCGGCACTGCCCGCGCCCGTTGCGAGCACCTCGGGCAGCACATTGCCGTCGATACCGCCGATCGCCACCATCGGCACGACGCCGTCCAGCAGCTTCACGTAGCGGGCGAGCCGCGCGAGCCCCTGGGGCGCGGTGGGCATCGTCTTCGTCGTCGTGGCGAACACCGCGCCGCACGCGAGGTAGCTCGGGCCGAAATGCAGCGCCGTCAGCATCTCGAAGTAGCCGTGCGTGGAAAGACCGAGGCGCACGCCTGCCGCCGCGATCGCGCCGAGGTCGGCTTCGCGCAGGTCTTCCTGGCCCAGGTGCACGCCATAGGCTCCGGCGGCGACCGCCTCCTGCCAGTGGTCGTTGATGAAAAGCTGCGCGTCGTGCTTGCGGCCCGCCGCGACGCAGCGCCCGATTTCGTTCGTGAGCGCCGGTGACCTGGGCTGCTTGCTGCGCAGCTGCACTGTCTTCACGCCGTAGTCGAGCACGCGCTCGACCCAGTCCGCCGTGGGCAGCACCGGGTACAGGCCAAGCTTCGCCGGGCACGGCGCGAAGGCCTGCGCGGGCGCGGCCGGCAGGCCCAGCACGCGCGGAAAACGCTGGATGTCGACGGGCCAGGCGTCGTGCTGCCGCTCGTCGCCGTCGCGCCAGGCCATCGCGAGCACGAGCGCGTCATGCGGATCGAATCCGCAGTCGAGGAATGCCGCCAGCGCCGGGATCCAGTCCTCGGCGAGCTCCCCTTCGAGCGCGTAGCGCTCGCCGCCCAGATGCAGCGTGGCGCGCGCCGCCTTCGGGCTCTCGCCCGCGGCTTCGATCACGCCGGCGCCGTCGGTCATCCAGCGGGCGATGCTGGCGAGATGCGGCGCCGC
This sequence comes from Paraburkholderia sp. JHI2823, assembly GCF_038900695.1. Classification (NCBI taxonomy): domain Bacteria; kingdom Pseudomonadati; phylum Pseudomonadota; class Betaproteobacteria; order Burkholderiales; family Burkholderiaceae; genus Paraburkholderia; species Paraburkholderia sp. JHI2823. The sequence goes on from NZ_JAYMRY010000031.1 coordinate 39,233, forward strand.
GTCGGTCACGATGATCAGATCGCCGCCATTGGGCGCATCGGGCGGCGTTAAGCAAATGCGCCACGGCGCATGCGTGGGCGGCCAGTCGCCGAGGCGCGCGCGAATGCGCTCCGCCGTTTCCGTGAGTTCGTCCGCGGGCGGCCAGAACAGCTCTCGGTCCTTCAGTCGCAGCGTATCGGTCATCGCTTGTCTCCATCCTGGTGCCAGAACGGCATGCCGACCACGGGCGTGCTCGCCACTGCGGCCTCGCGCTCGGCCATCGGCCCGGCGAGATACGCAGTGCGACCCGCCTCGACGCCGAGCGCGAATGCGCGTGCCATCGCCGCGGGGTGCGTGGCCTGCGAAACCGCCGTGTTGAGCAGCACGCCGTCGAAGCCCCACTCCATCACCTGACAGGCATGCGAAGGCACGCCGAGTCCCGCATCGACGATCAGCGGCACATCGGGCAGGCGTTCGCGCAGCACGCGCAGGCCGTATGGATTGATCACGCCCTTGCCGGTGCCGATCGGCGCGCCCCACGGCATGAGCGCCTCGCAGCCCGCATCGAGCAGACGGCGGCCGATCACGAGGTCCTCGGTGCAGTACGGCAACACCTTGAAGCCGTCCTTCACGAGCCGCGACGCGGCTTCGATCAGGCCGACCGGATCGGGCTGCAGCGTGTAGTCGTCGCCGATCAGCTCGAGCTTGATCCAGTCGGTTTCGAAGACTTCGCGCGCCATGTGCGCGGTCGTGACCGCCTCGTTGACAGTGAGACAGCCCGCCGTGTTCGGCAGGAGCGGCACGCCTTGGCGCTTGAGCAGGTCGAAGAAGCCCGCCTCGGCGGTGCCCTCGTTCATCTGGCGGCGCAGCGCGACGGTGATCATGCCGGGGCGCGCGGCAGCCATCGAGTCGGCGAGCGACTGCAGTGACGGATAACGCGACGTGCCGAGCAGCACGCGGCTCGCGAAGGTTTCGCCGTAGAGCGTGAATGCGTCGGCGGTGGAAGGGGTGGTCATGGGTAGATGTCCTTGGCGGGGTCGTGAAAGCGCGCTGGCGACCTATGCGACAGGCGGCGCTGCGCGCGACAGGCGGCCGGGCGGAGGGCGGCTCAACCGCCCGCCACGGGGCTCACGACGTCGAGGCGGTCGCCCGCCTGGAGCGCGCGCGCGCCATGCTGGGCACGCGCCACGAAATCGCCGTTCAGCGCAACGGCGAACGGCGGACGCGCGCCGAACGCGGCGAGCGCATCGGCGACGGTCGCGCCCTCGGGCAGCGTGATCGGCTTCTGGTTGATATGAATGTCCATGGCAAATACGTTCTCGAACTGCAGTGTGTTTCTCGCGGCGCGGCCTGGCTGCATGTCAGGCCGGCTCGTGCGCGCCCTGCGCGTGCAACATCTCGCCCCAGCGCGACGCGCGCCGCAGCGATTCGAACGAATCGGCGTCGGTCACGCGTGCGTCGAGCAGCGCTTGAGCGACACGCACGGCTTCGTCGGCGACTTCCGGCGCGATCATGAAACCGTGCCGGTAGAGGCCGTTCACGCGCAGCGTCGCCTTGCTGTCCCAGATGAGCGCCGGGCGGTGGTCGGGCAGCGTCGGGCGGCATTGCGTATTGAGCTCCAGGATGCGCGCCTCGCCGAACGCCGGATGCACCGCGAAGGCCGCGCTCAGCAATTCGAGCGCCGAGCGCACGCTCACGGGCGAGCGGTCCTCGCCTTCGATCTCGGTCGCGCCGATCACGAAGACATCGTTCTCCTTGGGCGCGATATAGAGCGGGTAGCGCGGATGCAGGAGCCGCACGGGGCGCGTGAGCGTGATGCCCGGCGCGTGCACGCGCGCGACTTCGCCGCGAATGCCTCGCAGACCCGGCAGCGCTGCCTTGGCACCCAGCCCGCGGCAGTCGATCGTCACGCGCGCGGACGGCGGGTTCGCCTCGTCGACCGTCGTGTGCCAGTGCGTCTCGACGCCACGCGCAGCGAGACCGGCCGCGAGCGCGGCCAACGCCTGACGATTGTCGAGCTGGCCTTCGCCCGCGAGCAGCCAGCCGCGCGCGAAGCGACCTGCGAGCGCGGGCTCGGCCGCGTCCAGCTGCGCGCCGGCGAGCGCGACGAAGTTCGCGTCGGCGAGCGAGCGTGGCGCGTTGGCGCGCACGCGGCGCTCGAAGAGCGGCGCTTCGGTGCGATCGGCGCTATGCCAGACCACGAGCGTTCCGTTGCGCTGGAAGAACACGGGCTCGGGCAGCTCGGCCAGGATGCGCGGCCAGGATTCGAGCGAGGCGACACCCAGCTCGGTGATCAGCAACTCCGCAACGGCGGCCTCGGCGAGTGGTGCGAGCATGGCGGCCGCGACCCAGGCGGCGGCTTCGCCGCCCTCCGGCCCGCCACGCTCGTAGAGCGCGACGCGATGCCCCTCGCCTGCGAGACGCCAGGCGACGAGCCGGCCGCACAGGCCGCCGCCGAGCACGGCGAAGTCGGGCACGCCGCCCGCGCTGCGTTGATGGGCGCGACTCATGACGACGCTCCGTCGCGCAAGGCGAAAGCGGCGAATATCGGGGAACAAGCAACAGAATAAGCGGTCATCGTATCCTTTCCGTACGGCAAGCAGACGTACCCAAGGACGAAACCGGCTGGCAAGGCCGACCGTGGAGGCTATGCGGCGCAGACGGCCGATACGGAAATCGTACGGAACCGTGCGCCGGTAGCGCAGCCCGGCGGGAATCCTGGCGCCCGTGCAAACGCTGGACGCTCCGGTAAGACTTTCTGGAAACTTCCCGCGCCGGTATTACCCGGATCGGGTGCGAAGGGTCTCTCTCAGCCTCAGTACAGCATGCCCCGCATACCGGTGAAGCACCCCTGTTTCGTCAACGCCGATTAGACCACAAAACGCGCGCGGCCCGCAAACCTCGGCGGAACGGGGCTTCCGCTCTGGCACAATGCCCTCGGCCCGCCAATTTCGCCCCGCAAGCCCGGGCGGTGAGACAATGAGCGCCACGCGACGGCAGCGCCGGCGCGCGCTTTTGTCACTGCTTTCGTCTCCGTATGGGTTCATTAAGTCTCACTTAAGCGGCTGCCGACAGAATCGCTGCGAATATTGCTGCGCGCCGTCGCTGCGAAGCGGCCGCCGCGCGGGGCGCGGCCAACGGCCTAAGCGGGCCACGCGGCCCAGCACAACATCAGGATGCACATGACCAACCAACCTGCCAGCGCCACGCCAGATCAGAACGAGCATCAGAAGATCACCGCATGGAGTCTGATCAAGCCTTACTGGGTCTCCGAGGAACGCTGGGTCGCCTGGGGCCTGCTCGTCGCGATCATCGTGATGAACCTGCTCGTCGTGTGGATCAACGTGCGGCTCAACGGCTGGAGCGCGGAGTTCTACAACGCGCTGCAGGCCAAGGACGTCAAGCGCTTCCCGCCTTTGCTCGTCACTTTCACGGAACTGGCCTTCGGCTTCATCATCCTCGCGGTGTACGGCCGCTATCTGCGCCAGATGCTCGGATTTCGCTGGCGCCAGTGGCTCACCAACCGCTTCCTGAACGAGTGGCTCGGCAAGGGCGCGTTCTATCGCATCGAGCGCGACCGCCTCGCCGACAACCCCGACCAGCGGATCAGCGACGACCTCCAGTCGTTCGCCACGAGCACGCTCTCGCTCACGCTCGACCTGCTCTCTACGGTCGTCACGCTCGTCTCGTTCATCACGATCCTGTGGACCCTCGCCGGCGCGCTCACCGTCACGCTGGGGGGCCACCCTCTCGCGATTCCGGGCTACATGGTCTGGGCCGCCGCACTCTACGCCGTGTTCGGCTCGTTCGTGATCCAGAAGGTCGGCCACCCGCTCGTGTCGATCAACTACCAGCAGCAAAAGGTGGAAGCGGATTTCCGCTTCGGCCTGATCCGCCTGCGCGAAAACGCCGAGCAAATCGCGCTCTACGACGGCATGGACACCGAGCGCAGCAACGCCCAAGGCCTCTTCCAGCACATCCGCGAAAACTGGTGGCGCGTGATGAAGTACACGAAGCGCCTCACCTTCGTGCTGAGCTTCTACGGCCAGATCGCCATCATCTTCCCGCTCGTGGTGGCGGCGCCGCGCTACTTCGCCGGCGCGTTCACGTTCGGCGTGCTGATGCAGATCTCGCAGGCCTTCGGCACCGTGAGCGACTCGTTTTCGTGGTTCATCAACAGTTACTCGACGCTGGTCGAATGGCGCGCTACGGTGAACCGTCTGCGCGAATTCGTGCGCGTGGTCCACTCGCCGCGCCTGAAGGAATCGGTCTCGCCCGCCACCGAGCACGGCGGCATCAACCTGCACTTCGTCGACAGCAACGAGCTCGCCACCGAGCACCTCAAGCTCTCGCTGCCCAACGGCACGCCGCTTTCCGAGGTGCGTGACATCGCCATCAAGCCGGGCTCGCGCTGGCTCGTGCGCGGACCGTCGGGCGCCGGCAAGAGCACGCTGATGCGCGCGCTCGCGGGCCTCTGGCCGTTCGGCGAAGGCTCGATCGACGCGCCCGTGGACGCGCGCATGATGTTCATCCCGCAGCAGAGCTATCTGCCGATCGGCACGCTCAAGGCCGCGCTCACCTACCCCTCGCCCGCCGACGACTACAGCGACGAAGACTGCCGCGAAGCGCTGCGTGCCTGCCGTCTCGAGGATTACGTGGACCGCCTGGGCGAGTCGGCGCACTGGACGCGTGTGCTCTCGCCGGGCGAGCAGCAACGTCTCGCCGGCGCGCGCGTGCTGCTGCACAAGCCCGACTACCTGTTCCTCGACGAAGCGACGAGCGCGCTCGATCCCGACAACGAAGGCCGCCTCTACAAGCTCTTCGTGGAGCGCCTGCCGAAGGCGGCGATCGTGAGCGTCGCGCACCGCGAATCGCTCGAGGCGTACCACCACGAAACGCTCGAGATCGAGCGCATGCCTGAAGAGCGCGTCGCCGCGTGAGCGGGGGCGAGCGCTGCGAGCGCGTCGTGCTGATCACGGGCCGGGCTCGGGGATCGGCGCAGCGCTCGCGCGCCGCATTGCATGGCGTTGCGTCGCGCTGACGCCGCACGTGTGCGGCGAGCTTGCCGGAAATCGACCTCGATGGTTTGACGCTCGCCCCTATCGACGCTAAAGCGGCGCTAATGCTATGCGGGGCGATGCCTCAACCCAGCGCGACGCTCGCCAGCGCCTCGTAGCGCGCGCCCTGCTTTGCAAGCGTGCTCGAATACAGCACCAGCGACTCGAACTGCAGCGGCGGCAATGCTTCGCCGCCTCTCGCGGCCGGCGCGCCCACCGCGTCGCGCGAGAATCTGGCAAGCGTTACATGTGGGCGAAACGCCCGTGCGTCGAGCGGCAATCCCACCTCCCCCATCAGCGAACGCACGCGCCAGTCGAGCGCCGTGAACGCATCGGACATCGCCAGCACGGCCACCATAAGCCGCGGATGTGCCCGCCCGGGCCAGCTTTCGATGTTCGTGACCTGTGCGGGCGGAATGCTCGGCACGTGCTCCGCGAGCCGCCGCGAGAGCATTTCCCCCTGGCCGAACGACATCGCGCCGATGAATGCCACCGTCAGATGCAATTGGGCGTAGGGCACGCGCCGCGCGTTGGGCGGCACGTCGATTGTGGCCAGCGCGTCGCGCGATGCGGCATCGGGCGCGAGCGCGACGAAGCAGCGCCGCCATTCTTGCGTATCGCGATCGATCTCGGGGGCTTCGGACATGATCGGCGGGCCTTGGGTTCGGTCGGGCAATCGCGTCATGGTAACCCTGACGGCCAGAGTTGGCGCTTCGGCAACAAGGACAAAAAAACCGGGTCACCCTTGCGGGTGCCCGGTTTTCTCGCTTCGTGTCTCCTGCCGTCTCCCGCGCGCCCGGTCTTACCGACGGGCGCACTGGATTCAACGCGGCAGCTCCGAGCTGCCCATCAGGAACGCATCGACGGAACGTGCGCACTGGCGGCCCTCACGTGTCGACCAGAGTTAGCGCTTTAGCGCTTACTCTGGTCCCAGATCCGGCCTTAACGCGGCAGCTCCGAACTGCCCATCAGGAACGCATCGACGGAACGTGCGCACTGGCGGCCCTCACGGATCGCCCAGACGACGAGCGACTGGCCGCGGCGCATGTCGCCGGCGGTGAAGACCTTGTCGACCGACGTGTAGTAAGCCTTCTCGCCCTCGGTCGAGGCACGCACGTTGCCGCGCGCATCCTTGTCGACGCCGAACGCTTCGAGCACCGGCGAAAGCGGCTGCGTGAAGCCCATGGCGAGCAGCACGAGGTCGGCCTTCATTTCGAATTCCGAGCCCGGTACTTCGACCATCTTGCCGTCCTTCCACTCCACACGCGCGGCGATCAGCTTCTCGACCTTGCCGTTCTTGCCTTCGAGACGCTTCGTGGCGACTGCCCAGTCACGCGAGCAGCCTTCCTCGTGCGACGACGACGTGCGCAGCTTGATCGGCCAGTACGGCCACACGAGCGGCTTGTTCTCTTCCTCGGGCGGCTGCGGCAGCAGTTCGAACTGCGTGACGCTCTTCGCGCCGTGACGGTTCGAGGTGCCCACGCAGTCGGAGCCCGTATCGCCGCCGCCGATCACCACCACGTGCTTGCCCTTGGCGAGCAGCTGGTTCGGCAGCTTGTCGCCGGCGTTGACCTTGTTCTGCTGCGGCAGGAATTCCATCGCGTAGTAGATGCCTTCGAGCTCGCGGCCCGGCACCGGCAGATCACGCGGCGTTTCCGAACCGCCGGCGATCACCACGGCATCGAACTGTTCTTTCAGCTCGTCCGGCGAGAGGGTTTCCTTCGCCGTGTTGCCGATGAACGCGGGCAGCTCGCCCTTGCCGATGAAGACATTGGTGCGGAACGTCACGCCTTCGGCTTCCATCTGGCGCATGCGGCGGTCGATCAGCCACTTTTCCAGCTTGAAGTCGGGGATGCCGTAACGCAGCAGACCGCCGATGCGGTCGTTCTTCTCGAACACCGTCACCTCGTGGCCAGCGCGCGCGAGCTGCTGCGCGGCGGCGAGGCCCGCGGGGCCCGAACCGACGACAGCGACCTTCTTGCCGGTCTTGTGCTTCGCCACTTGCGGCGCGACCCAGCCTTCGGCCCAGGCCTTGTCGATGATCGCGTGCTCGATCGACTTGATGCCTACGGGATCGTCGTTGATGCCGAGCGTGCACGCCGCTTCGCAGGGCGCCGGGCAGATGCGGCCCGTGAACTCGGGAAAGTTGTTCGTGGAATGCAGGACGTCGATCGCACTCTTCCAGTCCTGGCGGAACACGAGGTCGTTGAAGTCCGGAATGATGTTGTTGACCGGGCAGCCGTTGTTGCAGAACGGGATGCCGCAGTCCATGCAGCGCGCGCCCTGGATCTTCGCGTCGGCGTCGGAGAGCGCCGCGACGAATTCCTTGTAGTGCTTCACGCGCGTGAGCGGTGCTTCGTACGCCTCATGCTGGCGCTCGAACTCGAGAAAACCGGTTGCCTTACCCATATTTGGTTCTCGTCTGTCTCTATCTATTCGCGAAAATTCGCGGTGAGGGGACCGCGCCCGCCGCCGCGCAACTTTTCGCGCGGCGGGCGCTTCGTCTTCGTTCAGTCGTCTCGCGACCCGGTTGCCAGATCAGGCGGCCAGTTCTTCCTGGTTCGCCTTCTTCGCGCCGAGTTCGCCCAGTGCGCGCTTGTATTCCGTCGGGAACACCTTCACGAACTGGCGGCGCGCCGCATCCCAGTTTTCGAGCAGCGCCTTCGCACGCGGCGAGCCCGTGAACTGGAAGTGACGCTCGACGAGTCCCTTGAGCAGCGCTTCGTCGGTCTGGCCCGTATGCCACAGCGCGCGGTCCACGGTGCGCTCCTGCTCGGCCTGTTGCAGGACCGGTTCGAGCGCGACCATCGACTTGTTGCACTTGCCGGCAAACGTGCCGTCCGGGTCGTACACGTAGGCGATGCCGCCCGACATGCCGGCCGCGAAGTTGCGGCCCGTCTCGCCGAGCACGACCACCGTGCCGCCCGTCATGTATTCGCAGCCGTGGTCGCCCGTGCCTTCGACGACCGCCGTCGCGCCCGAGTTACGCACCGCGAAACGCTCGCCCGCCACGCCACGCAAGAAGGCTTCGCCTTCGAGCGCGCCGTACAACACCGTGTTGCCGCAGATGATGTTTTCTTCGGACTTGCCGCGGAAGTCGTTGGTCGGACGGATGATGATGCGGCCGCCCGAAAGGCCCTTGCCGACGTAGTCGTTGCCGTCGCCCACGAGATCCAGCGTGATGCCGCGTGCGAGGAACGCGCCGAAGCTCTGACCCGCCGTACCCTTGAGCTGGATGTGGATCGTGTCTTCCGGCAGGCCGTCGTGGCCGTACTTCTTCGCGACGACGCCCGAGAGCATCGCGCCGACCGTGCGGTTCACGTTGCGCACCGGCTGGATGAATGAGACGTGCTCGCCCGTTTCGATCGCGGCCTTCGCCTTCTCGATCAGCGTGTGATCGAGCGCGCGGTCGAGACCGTGGTCTTGCGACTCCACGTGCAGGCGCGCGACTTCGGCGCCGACTTGCGGCTGGTAGAACACGCGCGAGAAGTCGAGACCCTTCGCCTTCCAGTGTTCCACGCCGCGGCGGGTGTCGAGCAGATCCGAGCGGCCGACGAGGTCGTCGAACTTGCGGATGCCCAGTTGCGCCATGATTTCGCGCACTTCCTCGGCGATGAAGAAGAAGAAGTTGACGACGTGCTCGGGTTGGCCCGAGAACTTCGCGCGCAGCACCGGATCCTGCGTCGCGACGCCAACCGGGCAGGTGTTCAGGTGGCACTTGCGCATCATGATGCAGCCCTCGACGACGAGCGGCGCCGTCGCGAAGCCGAATTCATCGGCGCCGAGCAGCGCGCCGATCACCACGTCGCGGCCCGTCTTCATCTGGCCGTCGGCCTGCACGCGAATGCGGCCGCGCAGCTGGTTCAGCACCAGAGTTTGCTGGGTTTCGGCGAGGCCGAGTTCCCACGGCGTGCCGGCGTGCTTGAGCGACGAGAGCGGCGACGCGCCCGTGCCGCCGTCGTGACCAGCGATCACGACGTGGTCGGCCTTGGCCTTCGCCACGCCGGCCGCCACCGTGCCCACGCCCACTTCCGACACCAGCTTCACCGAGATCGACGACGACGGATTCACGTTCTTCAGATCGTGAATCAGTTGCGCGAGGTCTTCGATCGAGTAGATGTCGTGGTGCGGCGGCGGCGAAATGAGGCCCACGCCCGGCACCGAGTAACGCAGCTTGCCGATGTACTCCGAAACCTTGTGGCCCGGCAGCTGACCGCCTTCGCCCGGCTTCGCGCCCTGCGCCATCTTGATCTGGATCTGGTCCGCCGACGACAGGTACTCGGCCGACACGCCGAAGCGGCCCGACGCGACCTGCTTGATCTTCGAGCGCAGCGAGTCGCCATCCTTCAGCGGGATGTCCTTGACGACTTCCGGACCGATGATCGACTGCATCGTGTCGCCGTTCTTGATCGGAATACCGCGCAGTTCATTGCGGTAGCGCTTATCGTCTTCGCCGCCTTCGCCCGTGTTCGACTTGCCGCCGATACGGTTCATCGCGACGGCCAGCGTGGCATGCGCCTCGGTGCTGATGGAGCCCAGCGACATCGCACCCGTGGCGAAGCGCTTGACGATTTCCTTGGCCGGCTCGACGTCGTCGATCGAGATCGCGCGCGCCGGGTCGAGGCGGAATTCGAACAGACCGCGGAACGTCATGTGGCGCTTCGTCTGATCGTTGATCAGGTGCGCGTATTCCTTGTACGTCTGGTACGAGTTGCTGCGCGCCGAGTGCTGGAGCTTGGCGATCGCGTCCGGCGTCCACATGTGGTCTTCGCCGCGCACGCGGTAGGCGTATTCGCCGCCCGCGTCGAGCATGTTGGCGAGAACGGGGTTGTCGCCGAACGCGTCGCGGTGCAGACGGATCGCTTCCTCGGCCACTTCGAAGAGGCCAATGCCGCCCACCTTCGAGGCCGTGCCCTTGAAGTACTTGGCGATGAGGTCGTCGGCGAGGCCGACGGCTTCGAAAATCTGCGCGCCCGTGTACGACATGTACGTCGAGATGCCCATCTTCGACATCACCTTGAGCAGGCCCTTGCCCACGGCCTTGGTGAAGTTGTAGACGGCCTTCTCTGCCGACAGATCGCCCTTCAGGCCCTGCGCCATTTGCGCGAGCGTTTCCATCGCGAGGTACGGGTGCACGGCTTCCGCGCCGAAGCCGGCGAGCAGCGCGAAGTGGTGCGTTTCACGCGCCGAACCCGTTTCCACGACGAGACCCGTGCTCGTGCGCAGACCGTGCTGTACGAGGTGCGAGTGAATGGCCGAGGTGGCGAGCAGCGCGGGAATCGCGACGTTGTCGCGATCGGCGCGGCGGTCCGACACGATCAGGATGTTGTAGCCCGACTTGACGGCGTCCACGGCTTCCGCGCACAGCGACGCGAGGCGCGCTTCGATGCCTTCCTTGCCCCAGGCCACCGGGTAGCAGATGTTCAGCTCGTAGCTGCTGAACTTGCCGCCCGTGTATTGCTCGATGGCGCGGATCTTCGCGATGTCCTTGAAGTCGAGCACGGGCTGCGAGACTTCGAGACGCATCGGCGGGTTGATGTTGTTGGTGTCGAGCAGGTTCGGCTTCGGGCCGATGAACGACACGAGCGACATCACCAGGTTCTCGCGGATCGGGTCGATCGGCGGGTTCGTGACCTGCGCGAACAGCTGCTTGAAGTAGTTGTAGAGCGTCTTGTTCTTGTTGGACATGACCGCCAGCGGCGAGTCGTTGCCCATCGAGCCGACGGCCTCTTCTCCCGACATCGCCATCGGCGCCATCAGGAACTTGAGGTCCTCCTGCGTGTAGCCGAACGCCTGCTGACGGTCGAGCAACGCGGCCGCTTCGGTGCGCGCGGTCGCGACGTCTTCCGCCTTCGGCTCGATCTCGTCGAGCTTGATGCGCACGGCGTCGATCCAGCTCTTGTAGGGCTTGGCGTTGGCGAGGTTGTCCTTGAGTTCCTTGTCGTCGATGATGCGGCCGTGCTCCATGTCGATCAGGAACATCTTGCCCGGCTGCAGACGCCACTTCTTGACGATCTTCGACTCGGGGATCGGCAGCGTGCCCGCTTCCGACGCCATGATGACCAGGTCGTCGTCGGTGACGATGTAGCGCGCCGGACGCAGGCCATTACGGTCGAGCGTCGCGCCGATCTGGCGGCCGTCGGTGAACGCGATCGCGGCGGGACCGTCCCACGGCTCCATCATCGCAGCGTGGTATTCGTAGAACGCCTTGCGGTTCTCGTCCATCAGCGTGTGCTGCTCCCAGGCTTCCGGGATCATCATCATCATCGCGTGGACGAGCGGGTAGCCCGCCATCACCAGCAGTTCGAGACAGTTGTCGAACGACGCGGTATCGGACTGGCCCGGGTAGATCAGCGGCCAGAGCTTGGGCAGGTCGTCGCCGAGCATGTGGGAGGCAATCGCGCCGGTGCGGGCGTTGAGCCAGTTGACGTTGCCCTTCACGGTGTTGATTTCACCGTTGTGGGCGATCATGCGGTACGGGTGAGCCAGCTCCCACGCCGGGAACGTGTTCGTGGAGAAGCGCTGGTGCACGAGCGCGAGCGCCGAGACGACGCGCTCGTCCTGCAGGTCGCGGTAGTACACGCCGACCTGACCCGCGAGCAGCAGGCCCTTGTAGACGACCGTGCGCGCCGAGCACGACGGCACGAAGTATTCCTTGCCGTGCTTGAGCTTGAGCGCCTGGATGCGGTGGCTCGCGGTCTTGCGGATGATGTACAGCTTGCGTTCGAGCGCGTCCGTGACCATCACGTCCTTGCCGCGGCCGATGAAGATCTGGCGGATCAGCGGCTCGCTCGCCTTCACCGTGGGCGAGATCGGCATGGTGTGATCGACCGGCACGTCGCGCCAGCCCAGCACGACCTGGCCTTCGGCGCGCACGGTGCGCTCCAGTTCCTGTTCGCATGCGAGACGCGAGGCGTGCTCCTTCGGCAGGAAGATCATGCCGACGCCGTACTCGCCGAACGGCGGCAGTGTCACGCCTTGCTTGGCCATCTCTTCGCGGTAGAAGGCGTCCGGAATCTGGATCAGGATGCCCGCGCCGTCGCCCATCAGCGGATCGGCGCCCACGGCGCCCCGGTGGTCGAGGTTCTCGAGAATCTTCAGGCCTTGCTGAATGATTTCGTGGCTCTTCTTGCCCTTGATGTGGGCGACGAAGCCGACACCACAGGCGTCGTGTTCGTTTTGCGGGTCATAGAGACCTTGCGCGGCGGGCACCGCGGCGCGCTGCTGGTGATCGTTCATGGGGACACCGTCAGAGTGGGGGGCCGTTGCCGGCCGTTGATTCCGTGTTCTTTGTTTCCCGCCGCTTGCGTGACCGCTGTACGGCGTTGCGCGGGGTGTTACGTGCTTCCCGCGTTGTGCGCCCAGGAGAGCCGAAAGGCGAATATACGCGACGAATCAAGGGGATGCAAATAAAACGTCATGGTCGAACCCCAATTATCGTGTTGGTGCAGTCGCACATTTTTTTAACGGGGCCATATCAAAATCGCAGAATAAAAAACGGCACCCGGAGATGCCGTTTATCTCTTAAGCATTTGATCCTAAAGGCAATCAATGGGTGCCGGTGCCCGGCTTGCGCTCGTCGTGCCCCGAAGTCGAGCCAGGCGAACTGCCGCCGCTGGCACCCTGCGAGCCGCCCGAATGGCCCGTCGGTCCTCCTTGATTCCCCCCCGATGTTGTAGCCGAACCACTGCCCGGGTGGGCGCTTCCGGTCGTCGAAGCCGCACCGCCCAGGTTTGCGCCAGTGTGCGACCCGGAATGGGTGGCGGACTGACCGGGACCCGCACCGGCCGGCTGCCCGCTTGCGGCACCGCCTCCTCCTGATCCTCCGGCCGCAGGCATGGAAGCCGCGCCACTGACGCCCGCGCCGACGGCCGGTGTGCCCGGTGCCTCGCGGACCTTGCGCGGCCGCCCGCGCGGCAGCGGCGACACGCGCCGGTTAGCGGTGCGCGACGCCCAGTCGCGGTACGTGTCGCTGCCCAGCACCCAGCCCTTGAGCGTCGCCTGCATGAGCTGGGTGGTCTCGCGTTCGTCGAGCGCCTGCTCACATAGCTCGCGGTACGCGCGCTGACGCTCGAACGGCGTGTTGCCGAGCGCCCAGTAGAGCGGATGGTCGGTGATGAGGCTGTCGACGGTGAGGCCGATGTGATGGCGGTAGCTCGACCACCGGTAGTCCTCGGGCGCTGTCACGAGATGGCTGCGCACCGGCGCGAGCTCGACGACTCGGCTCGCCAGGAGGAAAAAGCGCTCGCCTTCGATAACCGTCGCGCGGTAGCGCCCCTCCCAGAGCGTGCCGCGACGCGCATAGCGCCGGTTGAAATGCGCCACGTAGCGCCGGCCGACCGCCTGCATCGCCTTGGGCAGACTGGATTCGTCGGAAGGCGTGACGAGCAGTTGGACCGCGCCGGGCATCAACACCCACGCATGAACCGCCAGATGATGATCGCGCGCCGCGGCCTTCAGGCAGTCGATGAACAGTTCGTAGTCCTGGTCATCGACGAACGCGGGCTGCTGATCGAGTCCGCGCAGGATCACATGCTGCGGCTGATCGGGAACATAAAGACGTGCAAGCCGTGCCATGCTCGATTTTCCTGGTTCCGTTGGTGAATACCCGGAGACCCGCCAGGCCGCACCAGCGCTGGTTCTCGCTGGCATGCGGCTTCGGCGGAAAGCTCGCGGCGCCTAGTAAAAAAGCTCTAACGGTCGCGTATGGTTTGTTGCAAACGTTGTGTTCATAATGAGCGGGCCTTTCATGGAGGAGCATTAATATGAAATTAAAACAGGCGCTGGCAGGGGTCGCCGCGCTCGCCAGTCTCACGGCAGCACACGCACAATCCGCAAACACGTTCTACGTCACCACTGGCTGGTTCCGCTTCATGCCGCAGGACACCAGCGATCCACTCAAGATCGATTCCGTCGGCGGCACGCCCGTCAACATCGCCATTCCGGGCACCGGCGCCAGTGTCGGCACGGCCGACACGGTGGGTTTGTCCTTTGGCTACTTCATTACCGACCACTTCGCCACCGAAGCCGAAATAGGCATTCCGCCGAAGTTCGATATTTCCGGCGGCGGCACACTGAGCAGCTTCGGCAAGGTGGGCACGGCAAAACTGTGGAGCCCAGCGCTGCTGTTCAAGTACTACTTCAACAGCGCGGAAGCAAAATTCCGTCCTTACGTCGGCGTTGGCGCGACCTACGTCTGGTTCACTGACGCCCATATCACCAATGGCACCTTTGAACAGGGCGTGCTTGGGGGTCCGACCAGTGTTTCGACGGATCGTTCCTGGGCCCCCGTGTTTAACCTGGGCTTCAACTACAACTTCACGAAGCACTGGTTCGCCGGCTTCTCGCTCTCGTATATCCCGGTCAACGTGACCGCGACTTATCACACGACCCTGAACAACCAGTTCGGCACGCAGCGTGTTGCTGAATCGAAGATTCACCTCAACCCGCTCGTGACGTACCTGAAGGTCGGCTACGCGTTCTAACGCGCTGCGGCGCGCGCATGACCTTGCGCAAGCCCTTTGCCTCGCCCCAGCGGCAAGGGGCGTGGGGCTGCGCTTCCCCTCCCCGCCGAATCGTTTCCGCGTTGGCGTCTCCATCTGATTTCCCCGCTTGTCGCATGGGCTTCCCCTGATTCTATGCCTCTGGGAAAAAGCGTGCTGTCCCCGTAATCATCTGGTTTGTCGCCAGGCGGCCAAGCCCCGGCCGGCGGACGTTGTCGCCCGTTCGGCGGCGCGCTTTCGACGCTCGGGCACTGAAATTGCGCAATACTTGCACTCCGGTCCTCCCCTGCCGCGCCCTTTTTCGTGCGCGCCGTGGCGAGCCTCTTTCCTTTGCAACGACGGAGCCATACATGAGCGCCTTTCCGAACACGCGAGAAGCCCTCGGCGATTCCTGGACGCGCACGAGCCGCCACGCGCGGCGCATCGCGCGCCGCGGCCGCAGCGCCGCCGCCGATATCACCGACGAATTGCGTGATCTGCTAGCCGAGCTGGAAACCACGTTGGGTGAGGGAACGCAGGCCGATGCGACCGCCCTGCGCGCCGATATTCGCAAGCGCCTCGACGCCGCCCGCGAGCGGCTCGAAGTGGCGCGTGCGGCTGCACGCGATCAGGCCGAGGCAGCCATCGCCGGCGCCGACGAGTACGTCCACCGCAATCCCTGGCAGGCCGTCGCGATCGTCGGCGGCGTGGCGCTGATCCTGGGTGCGCTGCTCGCCCGCCCCCGCTGAACGACAATAGAGGCGCTGACCGTCCGCTTGCGTTCAGACGTCGAGCGCGTGCGGCCCGATCAGGTCGATACGGTCCGTGCAGACCGTATCG
The DNA here is from genome assembly GCF_038900695.1 of Paraburkholderia sp. JHI2823. Taxonomy (NCBI): domain Bacteria; kingdom Pseudomonadati; phylum Pseudomonadota; class Betaproteobacteria; order Burkholderiales; family Burkholderiaceae; genus Paraburkholderia; species Paraburkholderia sp. JHI2823. The sequence continues at coordinate 54,591 of NZ_JAYMRY010000031.1, forward strand.
ACACCCCAGCGGACGAGCTGGCGAGCACGGTCGAGGTCGTTCACGGTATAGGCGAGGATGAAGAGTCCCGCCGACTTGATGCGCTCGACCAGCGCCTCGTCCAGATGGCGATGGCTCGCATGAAGCGAAACACAGCCTAGCGCGGCGGTCTGCTCTCGCCAGTCGCCAGGCACGCGCTCGAAGAGCCGGCCGCGAGGCAGACCCGGCGCGACCTCGCGCGCTGCCTCCAAAGCCGACCAGGAGAACGACGAGAGCAAAGGCGGTGGGCCAGCCGGCGCCTCCTGCGCCGATCGCCCGTCTGCTTGCCCCTCTTGCGCCCACAAGCGAGCGGTTTCGGCGGCGACAATGCGGCCTGTTTCCACGTCGCGGCCGTTGCAAGGCTTGATCTCCACGTTGGCAGCCAGCGCTGACTCGCGGCAATACGCGGCGGCCTGGGCGAGCGTCGGCATCGGCTCTCCGGCAAAGCGGGCATCCCGCCAGCCGCCGGCGTCCAGCGCGGCGAGTTCCGCGTAGCGCATGCGCGCTGCCGCGCCGTGCCCGTTCGACGTGCGGTCGACCATGTCGTCGTGCAGCAGGAATGCGACATTGTCGAGAGACAGCTTGGCGTCGAACTCGACCATCGTGTGGCCGAGGCTGGCGCCGGTGCGCAGACCCGCCAGCGTGTTCTCGGGCGCGAGCGTGCCCCCTCCCCTGTGTGCGGCGACGCGTGGATACGGCCAGGACTTCATCAAGCGGACTCCCGAAATCGACGAGGCGAATGGCGTCGTGCGAATGGCGCGATCAAACATCGTCCGCGACGACGAACAGGCGGCGGTATTCCTTCAGGGCATACCGGTCGGTCATGCCCGCGATGTAATGCGCGATCAGGCGCGGCTGCGAGGCGGCGTCCTGCGTCTGGTACGGCGGCGGCAACAGGCGCGAGTCCTCGCTAAATGCCTCGAACAGCCCCTTCACCACGCGCCGCGCCTTGTTGGCCATGCGCATCACGCGATAGTGGCGGTACAGGTTGCGGTAGAGAAAGCGCTTGAGTGCGGCCGCCTGCGCGGCCACGCGTTCACTGTGCGCGACGAGAGGCGGCGCGGCGCGGACGTCGTCGAGGGACTGCGGCGCGCATTCGGCGAGATTGCGCTGGGTCTGGCCGATCAGATCGACGATCAGCGTGTTGATGATGCGCCGCACCGTCTCGTGAATCAGCCGGCGGCCTTCGATCTGCGGATACTCGGCGCGCGCGGCGTCGTAGTGGGTCTGCCAGAGTTCGACCTCGGCGAGTTGCTCGATCGTGAGCAGGCCCGAGCGCAGGCCGTCGTCGACGTCGTGGTTGTTGTACGCGATCTCGTCGGCGATATTGGCGATCTGCGCCTCGAGCGACGGCTGCCGGCCGAGCAGGAAACGCTCGCCCAGATCGCCGAGCCGACGCGCGTGCTCTCGCGAACAGTGCTTGAGGATGCCCTCGCGCGTCTCGAAGCAGAGGTTCAGGCCGTCGAACGCGCCGTAGTGCTCTTCCAGTTCGTCGACTACGGCCAGACTCTGCAGATTGTGTTCGAAGCCGCCGTGCTCGCGCATGCACTCGTTGAGCGCATCCTGCCCTGCGTGGCCGAACGGCGTATGGCCGAGGTCGTGCGCGAGCGAGATCGCCTCGACGAGATCCTCGTTCACGCGCAGGTTGCGCGCGACCGAACGCGCGATCTGCGCAACTTCGAGGCTGTGCGTGAGCCGCGTGCGAAAGAGATCGCCCTCGTGGTTCACGAACACCTGGGTCTTGTACTCGAGCCGGCGAAAAGCCGTGGAATGGACGATGCGGTCGCGATCGCGCTGGAACTCGCTGCGGGCGGCGGGCGGCGGCTCCGGGTGGCGCCTGCCGCGCGAGCGCGAGGCGTGGGCGGCGTAAGGCGCGAGGCCCGATTCGAACGACGCGACGAGCACCGCATTTGCGTCGCCCGATGCGGACGGTTCACCGCCCGACGCAGCGCCGCCCGACGGAGCGCCGCCCGACACATCGTCGCCCATCGAACTACGGGGATCAATACGGTTGTCGCTGCGGGAATCGCTCACCGTTCCTCCGCGAGGGTTATCGTCGGCGGGGCGTCAGCTCTGCGTCGCCGCGGCGAGCGTGGCCTGCACGGCTTCGTCGGGCGCGCGGCCGATATGCGTCTCGCCAAAGCGCTTGAGCAGGATGAACTTGATCGCGCCGCCCTCGGCTTTCTTGTCGACCTGCATCAGCTCGATGTACCGGTCCGCGCCGAGTGCCGGTGCGCGTACCGGCAGCTTCGCGGCCTCCACAACACGCACGAGCCGCGTGCGCGAGGCCTCGTCCAGCATGCCCATGCGCACCGAGAGATCCGCCGCCATCACCATGCCGCAGCCCACCGCCTCGCCGTGCAGCCATTCGCCGTAGCCGAGCCCGGCTTCGATCGCATGACCGAACGTGTGGCCGAAGTTGAGGATGGCGCGCAGGCCGCCTTCGCGCTCGTCGGCAGCCACGACCGATGCCTTGATCTCGCACGAGCGCTTGACTGCATGTGCGAGCGCTTCGGGCTCGCAGCGGTTGAGCGACTCGAGGTTCGCTTCGATCCAGTCAAAGAATTCTGCGTCGGCGATCGCGCCGGTCTTGATGACTTCGGCAATGCCGGCCGCCAGTTCACGCGGCGGCAGCGTGGAGAGCGCGCCGATATCGGCGATCACGGCCTGCGGCTGATAGAACGCGCCGATCATGTTCTTGCCGAGGGGATGATTGATGCCCGTCTTGCCGCCCACCGACGAATCGACCTGCGAGAGCAGCGTGGTCGGCACCTGGATGAACGGCACGCCGCGCATGTAACAGGCGGCCGCGAAGCCCGTCATGTCGCCCGTCACGCCGCCGCCCAGCGCAATGAGCGTGGTCTTGCGGTCGGCGCGCGCGGTGAGGAGCGCGCCGAAGATCTGGTTGAGCGTTTCCCAGTTCTTGTGCGCCTCGCCGTCCGGCAGCACGACGGTGCTGACGTCCTTGCCGAGCGGTGCCAGCGCAGCGCGCAGCGTATCGCCGTAGAGCGGGTCGACGACGGTGTTCGTCACGATCGTCACCGACTTGCCGGCGATATGGGGCGCGAAGAGCGCCGTCTGGCCAATGAGGCCGGAGCCGATATGGATGGGATAGGCGCGGTCGCCCAGTTCGACGTTGACGGTAATCATGCTCTGAATCTTGAGAGTTCCTGGTGCACTACCTGACGTTTTGACCCGCGGCTTTGACCGCCGACCTTCATGGGATTTGCGCGCTCCCGCGCCAAGCCTCCCGAACCGTACCTACTCGCGCGCCGTGGCCCGCGCGACGCCGGCCATGTCGAGCTGCATCAGCACCATATTGACGAGTCCGTTGACCGACGGCCGGCCCGTTTCGATCACGAAGTCGGCGACCTCGCGATAGAGCGGGTCGCGCACTTCGTAGAGCGCTTCGAGCCGCGCCTTGGGGTCTTCGGTCTGCAGGAGCGGACGGTTCTTGTCGCGCCGGGTGCGCAGCCACAGGTCGTGCGGGTGCGCGCGCAGGTATACGACGAAGCCGCGCGCCTTGAGCGCCGCGCGGTTCTCGGGTCGCAGCACGGCGCCGCCGCCGGTCGCGAGAACGATCCCTTCGCGCCCCGTGAGCTCTTCGATCATCTGGGCCTCGCGGTCGCGAAAGCCTGCTTCGCCTTCGAGTTCGAAGATCACGGGGATGCGCGCGCCCGTGCGCGCTTCGATTTCGTGGTCGGAGTCGAAGAACGGACGCTCCAGCCGGCGCGCGACCGCCCGGCCCACGGTCGTCTTGCCGGCGCCCATGAGCCCTACGAAAAATACATTGGCGTTTGCGTCCCGCACTTGCAGCGTTTCCTACTAAAGGTTGGTGCCGCAGCTTACTGGCAAAGCGGCGGCGTTGTCGAGCCTGCGGCTCCCTCGTTCCGGCCCCGCAAAGTCGCGAGTACGCACTCGCGACCTGCTCTCTCGACGAATCAGGTCAATCCGACTCCACGACACGCGGTGTGATGAACACCACCAGCTCGCTGCGCTTATCGCGATGCGCGCGATGCGAAAAAAGCGCGCCCAATACCGGTATTTTGCCCAGGAGTGGCACACGCGTCACATCATCGCGGTCATCACTGGCGTCGATGCCGCCGATCGAGACCGTGCCGCCGTCCTCGATCTCCACGCGGGTCTGGACATGCTTGGTATTGATCGCGGGCCCCGCGGCCGTTTGCTCGCCGACACTGTCCTTGGCGACGTCGAGGTCGAGAATCACGCGGCCATCGGGTGTGATCTGCGGCTCGACTTCGAGTTTCAGACTCGCGCGCCGGAACTGCACGCCCGAAACGCCTTGCCCGACCTTGGCCTGATAAGGCAGTTCCGTGCCCTGCTCGACGACTGCCTTCGTGCGGTCCGCGGTGACGACGCGCGGACTCGATACGACCCGCCCGCGCCCCTCGGCCTCGAGCGCGCTCAACTGGATGTCGAGCAGGCGCGTGGCACGCGCAGCCAGGAGCGTCAGGCCGAGCCCGGCGGCTTCGAAGCCCGCAATCGGCCCCGCCGCCAGGTCATAGACCGTGCCGCCCGCCCCAGTGGTGAGCCCGCGGGCCGGGGCTCCATCCGTGTTCACTGGCGTGACGCCGAGGCGTACGCCCAGCTCGCGCGACAGCCCCTCGTCTCCCTCGACGATTCGCGCCTCGATGAGCACCTGACGCGCCGGCGCGTCGAGCCGCCGCACCAGCTCGCCGATCTGGTCCAGCCGCGCCGGCAGGTCGGTGACGAAGAGGAGGTTCGTGCGCGCGTCCGCCACGGCCGCGCCCCGCCTGGAGAGGGCGCGCTGCGCTCCCGAGCCGGTCAGCAAGCGGCGCAGATCCTCGGCGCGCGCGTAGTGCAGCTCGAACGAGCGGCTTGCGAGCGGCTCCAGCTCCGCAGCCCGCGCATGCGCCTCGAAACGCTGCCGCTCGCGCGCCGCAAGTTCCGCGGCGGGCGCGACCCAGATCACGTCGCCAATGCGCGACATCGCGAGCCCATTGGCCTCCAGCAGCAGGTCGAACGCGGTGCGCCACGGCACGCGATCGAGGCGCAATGTGACCTGCCCGCGAGCACGTTCGCTTGCGACGATATTGAGCTTCGTGAACTGGGCGAACGCATGCAGAACGGCAGTGAGCTCCGCGCGCTGGAAATTGAGGGTGATCGGCCGGTCGGGCGGCAAGCCGTCGTTTGCGGCAGACGGGTCGCCAAGGCGCAGCGGCGCACGCAGGGGGACCGACGGCCCTTCGAGTTGCCCGGCTGCCGATGCTTCGCCGCCGGTTTCCTTCGAGCGCTGAGCGGCAGGCGACGTCGCACCCGCGGCGCGATCCGCGTTTCCTGGCGCCCCCTCTTCAGACGGAGCGGCATCGCTGCCTCCCGTGAAGGGATTATCGATCCATTGGGCCGGGCGGGTCGCCTGCGCCTCTTCGGGCAACGGTGTCGCTTCGTGCTGCGCCACCGCCGCCGAAGCACGCACCCACGCCGGCTGCGGCAACGGCACCATGGCGCATGCTGCAACGCTGAAAAGTGGCGCGCCGAGCAGAGTCGCTCCACACCGGATCGCCTTCATTTCGCCGCCGCCGCCCAGCCGAGCACGTGCGTCGCGCCACCCGCAGAAACGACGACGCGCGCCGGCCCGACTTGCACGACGCGCCCGTCGCCGATCGGCCGCCCCGCTTGCGCGGTCAAGACGCCCTTGGGCGTTTCCACCAGCGCGACGATGTGCTGCCGATCCTGGATGATGCCGGCGAGACGCCACCCATCTTTCCCGGCGCCATCCGCGGCGGCGGCGGCGAACGGATCGAGAGACGCAACTCCCGGCACCTTCTCGTCAGCGGATGCCAGAGCAAGCGGCACAGCGGGAAGCGCATCGTAGACGTGCAAAATGGCAGAGATCGACAGTCCAGCTCCAGAGCGCCAGCTCGGTTGGCACCGTGAGCACGGGCTCGCGCGCCAATGCTTCGAGCAACGCGCGCAACTGCGCGAAGCTGCCTTGGGCGACCAGTTTGATCGAACGGAAGGCCTCGGCTCGCGCGCCGCCGCCCGCACCCGGCTCGAGCGCATGCAACACGAGGGCCGCTTGCGCGGCAAGTTGAGAGACGCGGCGAATGTCGTCGGCGGAGTTGCCCTTATACGGCGCACGTGGCGCTGTTCGAGCTGCTGCCCCCCGCAGCGCGGGCAGACGCGCCACCTTTAGCCGGGCGTCGTCAAGACGCTTCTGCGCGTCGGCCAGCGCGGCGCGGGCTCCATGCACGCCAAGCGGATCCCAAACGATGCAGGCGCCGCTCATCGATGCACCCGCGAGCACGGCGATCACCAGCGCGGCTACGAGACGGCGGCGCGGGCTCCATGCATAAAGCATTGACCACACGCGCAACGCGCCCCCTGGGCGGCCCCGAGCCGATCCAGGTTCCCGCTGCTCTCCGGCCGCCGCGGCCATCCTGCTCATTTCGCCTCCTTCACGGCAGATCCCCGCGCAAAGTCGGGCGCCGGTGGTGCGCCCGACTTTGCCACCACGCTCGCGCCCTGCCAGACCAGATGCGCGGCGATGCGAATGGGCCCGCCGTTGTGCGCACTTTCACGTGACGTACCACCGGGAGTCGCGCGCTTGAGTTCGCGCACGCTCACAGCCTTTACATCGGGAAGCGTTCGCAGCCGGCCAAGCCAGGCCGCAGCCGCCGATTCGTCGGCCGCGCTCGCCTGCAGGTCGGTTTCGTCTGCGAACTGCGAGAGCTGCTGCAGGCTCACGCCGGGCGGCACATTGCTCGCCAGTGCATCGGCGAGTGCGAAGAAGCGGACCGTCGCCCCCGCGTGCCTTCGTGCCAACTGCCCGGCGGCATGCTGCGCTTCGCTTTCGCGCGTGAGCCGCTGCGCCTCGGCAAGCGGTGCCTGCCAATGCGCGAACGATCGCACGAGTGCCTCGCGGCGCGCCTCGAGCCCGCTGCGTTCAATGTGTTGCCAAAGCAGGAGACCGAGCGCGCATACACACCCGCCGAGCGCCGCAGCGAACCATTCGAGCAGCCGGCGGCAACGGATTCTGCGGATGGCGCGTTGGCGCCAGGGCAGCAGATTGAATCCGCCGATGGCTCGTCGCGGTGTGCCCCGTGTGGCGCGCGCGAGCGTCATTCCCCCACCCCGCGAAGCGCGAGCCCGAACGCCACCGCACACGCCGGGTCATGCAGGAGCGTTGAGGGGAGCGGCCAGCCGGTATCGGCAAGCGGCCCGCATTCGAATGGCAGGACCGGTGCACCCAATGTGTCGCCGATGTCGGCCAGCGAGAAGTTCGCGCCGCGCAGCATGGCGAGCTCGCCCGAGACCTGCACGCAGCCGGCCTGCTCGCCGCCGACCAGGTCGCGCAACGCCTCTGCGAAAGAGTCATGTTCGAGCGCGGGAAAGCGCATGTGCCGCATGACGGCATCGTCGAAGAGATACCAGCCATGCACGCCTTCCCGGCCGACCCACAGCGCCACCCAAGGCTCCAGCGGCGGCAGTTCGTATGCCGCCGCGAAGCGCATGGCGCGCAACGCGGCGTGCGCCTCGTCGTCCACGGCGCACAACGTGATGCCCGCCATCGCCGCGCATTCGATGCGCGACTCCACATGCTGCCGCGCCGTCGCCGCGATGCTCACCTGCACCTGCGGGCTGCGTGGCGTTGCCGGCAGCACGTTCCAGTCGACTGCCAGCTCGCCGCGCTCGACGCCCGCCACGCGCTCCGCCTCCGCCAGCACGAAGGGCTCGAGTCCGGCGTGGATGCCGGAGTCGTCGATCGTGGCGGCCGGCGCGAGGCGCGCGAGCGGCATCGTCGCGACCAGCGTCGCGCTCGTGGGGAGCGCCATCGCGCAACGCATCGACGCTGCGGCGCTCGCACGCGGCAACTCGCCGAACACGCTGCGCAACGCTTCGACAACCGCCGCACGATCGATGATCTCTAGACCCGCCATCGCCTCGCGCGCGATCTGCGTGCTGGCCAGCCATTCGAGGCGGACCGGCCCCACTCCGACAATGCGCTGGCTCACGACCGCGAGCGAGACGTGACGCGCGCCCAGATCCACGCCGGCCGCATAGCGGCGCGTGCCCAACAACACCGGATTCCCGAACCCCATTGCATTCCTCCCGGACGTCCGCGCGCCGCGAACCGTTCGCAGCGCGTCGATGGGGAAATTGTGCGGACGTGCGCCGCGTGCGAATACTCGGCTTTCCGGCCAACGTTCGGCACGGGCGCTATTCATGTGTGGGGTGCGCGTCTACAGTGACAATATCGACTGATGCCTCGACAACATCGCCGGCAGTAGCGTCGCGTTTGCGCGCTCACACGGAAGCGCCGACGTAAGCATCCCGAAAGCCCGGAAACGGGCGGCGGCTATAATCGCGAGACCGTTTTTCTGGTGTTCGTATGCACGATCAGCTCCCTCCTTCCGTACCGCCTTCCACGCCGCCCGAACCGCCCAGGCGGCGCAAGCGCCCGTGGTGGGCAACGTTGCTGATCGCCTTTTTCGGTCTCATGTTCGCCGGCGTGGTGAGCGTGGCGCTGGTGATCGGCTACGCGCTCGTCGTGGCCACGCCGAACCTGCCGTCGCTCGACGCGCTCACCGACTATCGTCCGAAGGTGCCGCTGCGCATCTATACGCGCGACCACGTGCTGATCGGGGAATTCGGCGAGGAACGGCGCGACGTCGTCCATTTTCGGGACGTGCCCGCCAACCTCAAGAACGCCATCCTCGCCATCGAAGACGCCCGCTTCTACGATCACGGCGGCGTCGACCTCGCCGGCATCGCGCGTGCGGGCATCGTCGCCCTCACCAACGGCCATGCCACCCAGGGCGCCAGCACGATCACCATGCAGGTGGCGCGCAACTTCTTCCTTTCGAGCGAGAAGACCTACACGCGCAAGATTTACGAGATGCTGCTCGCCTACAAGATCGAGTCCCGGCTCTCGAAGGATCAGATTCTCGAGGTGTATATGAATCAGATCTATCTGGGGCAACGTGCGTATGGCTTCGCAAGCGCCGCGCGCGTGTATTTCGGAAAGGATCTGAAAGATCTCACGCTCGCCGAATGCGCGATGCTGGCCGGACTGCCCAAGGCGCCCTCGGCGTACAACCCGGTCGTGAATCCGAAGCGCGCAAAGGTGCGCCAGGAGTACATCCTCGAGCGCATGCTGGAACTGCGCTACATCACGCAGCAGCAGTACGACGAAGCGGCGGCTCAGCCGCTCGTCGTCAAGGGCGCGGGCAAGGAGTTCAGCGTCCACGCCGAGTACGTCGCCGAAATGGTGCGACAGATGATGTACACGCAGTACCGCGAAGAAGCCTATACGCGTGGGCTGAACGTCGTCACGACCATCGACTCGGCCGATCAGGCGCTCGCCTATCACGCGCTGCGCAGGGGACTCATGGACTACGAGCGCCGCCATGGCTATCGCGGCCCGGAGGCGTTCATCGACCTGCCGGCCGACGCTGACGAGCGTGAGCAAGCCATCGACGACGCCCTCGCCGAGCATCCCGACAACGGCGAGCTCGTGGCGGCGGTGGTCACGGCGGCGAACCCGAAGGAAGTGCGGGCGACGTTCATGGACGGCAACACCGCGAGCATCACCGGCGACGGCCTGCGCTTCGCGCAGTTCGCGTTGAGCCCGCGCGCACAGCCTTCGCAGAAGATCCGGCAGGGCGCGATCATTCGCCTGGCGCGCAACAACGCGGGCGAGTGGTCGATCACGCAGTTGCCGCAGATCGAAGGCGCGTTTATCTCGATCGTGCCGCAAGACGGCGCGATCCGCGCGCTCGTGGGCGGCTTCGACTTCAACAAGAACAAGTTCAACCACGTCACCCAGGCGTGGCGCCAGCCCGGTTCGAGCTTCAAGCCGTTCATCTACTCGGCGTCGCTCGACAAGGGGCTCGGGCCGGCCACCGTCATCAACGACGCGCCGCTCTTCTTCAGCGCGGCCGAAACGGGCGGCCAGGCGTGGGAGCCGAAGAACTACGGCGGCGGCTTCGACGGGCCGATGTCGATGCGCACCGCGCTCATGAAGTCGAAGAACCTCGTCTCGATCCGCATCCTCAACCACATCGGCACGAAGTACGCGCAGCAGTACATCACGCACTTCGGCTTCGACGCCGAGCGGCATCCCGCCTACCTGCCGATGGCGCTCGGCGCGGGTCTCGTCACGCCGCTGCAGATGGCCGCCGGCTACTCGGTGTTCGCGAACGGCGGCTATCGCGTGAATCCGTATGTGATTGCCGAAGTCACCGACCAGCGAGGCATGGTGGTCGCGCAGGCGCAGCCGATCGTGGCCGAACAGAACGCGCCGCGCGCCATCGACGCGCGCAACGCGTACATCATGAACAGCCTGTTGCAGAGCGTGGCTCAGCGCGGCACAGGTGCGAAGTCGAACGTCCTCAAGCGCACCGACCTGTCCGGCAAGACCGGCACGACCAACGACTCGCGCGACGCGTGGTTCGCGGGCTACCAGCACACGCTCGCCGCCATCGCGTGGATCGGCTACGACAACCCGCGCAGCCTCGGCGACAAGGAAACGGGCGGCGGTCTCGCGCTTCCCGTCTGGATCGACTACATGCAGAAGGCGCTCAACGGCGTGCCCGAGTACAAGATGGCGATGCCCGACGGCATCGTCACGCTCGGCGACGAGCTCTACTACGCCGATGCGACGCCGGGCCACGGCTTCGTCTCGACCGTGGGCATCAGCCAGGCGGCGCTCGAGGCATCGTCGAGCGGCGCGTCGGGCGAGGCCGGCGCCGATACTGCGGACGCGCCCGCGCCCGAGCACGTGAATGCGAAGGAGAAGGAAGACATCATGAATCTGTTCCGCGGACACTGAAGGGGCCGCCGGAGCCGACACCATGCAAAACGGGCGCCAGCTTTTCAACTGGCGCCCGTTTTTTATGGACTCACGCTTTCGCGCTCAAGGTTCGAACCGCACCGGCTCGCCCGCCTGCTCCGTCGCATAGGCCGTGAGCGCCGAGAAGAACTCGGTGCCCGTGCGCGTGTCGCGCCATTCACCATCGATGAAACGATAGTGGAAACCACCCGCTTTCGCCGCGATCCAGATCTCGCGCATCGGCGGCTGCAGATTCACGATGATCTTCGTGCGATTCTCGAATTCGAGCGTCAGCACATTGCCGCTGCGCTCGAGTTCGATATCGGCGTCGGCCTCGTCCACGGCCCGCTCCACGGCCGCCAGCACGGCCTCCGCGCGGCTCAGGTAGTCACTGTCTGGCATGCTAAACTCCACCGGTTATTCATTCAGGGACAATTATGCGTGTCATTTCACAGATGCGCGCAGCGGCATCCCGCGTTTCGACGCCTCGCGCATGCACGCCCCGCGTAAGGACGCCCCGCGTATCCACGCCCCGCGCGATTCTAGCGGCTTTTGCGATCGGCGCTGTCGCGCTCGCGGGCTGCGGCCAGCGCGGGGCGCTCTACATGCCGAACGTGCCGCCGCTTCCGCCCAAGCCCGATTTCCAAACCACGTCACCGGAAACCGGCGCCGCACCCGCGAGCGTTCCCGACTCTGCATCGGCTCCGGTCGGCACGATTCCGGACACCACGGGCACGCCGCTGTCGTTGTCCCCGGACACGGAACTCAGCACCACGCCAGCGACCACCGGCAGCCAGCAACCGGCTTCCGGGGCCACGCCAACCCAGTAAGATTCCCGCATGACCCAGTCCGCTTTTCACCGTGACAATGGCACGCTCTTCGTAGAAGGCGTATCCGCCGCCGACCTCGCCGCACAGTACGGCACACCGCTCTACGTGTACTCGCGCGCGGCGCTCTCCGCCGCCTGGCACGCCTACGCCGACGCGTGCGCCGGCCGCCGCGCCAAAGTGCACGTCGCGGTCAAGGCGAACAGCAACCTGGCCGTGCTCAACGTGTTCGCGCGCGAAGGCGCGGGCTTCGACATCGTTTCGGCAGGCGAACTGGCGCGCGTGCTCGCGGCAGGCGGTAAAGCGCAGGACGTCGTGTTCTCGGGCGTCGGCAAGACCGCCGCCGAAATGCGCGAAGCGCTCGAAGCGGGCGTGAAGTGCTTCAACGTCGAATCGATTCCCGAACTCGACCGCCTCGACGCCGTGGCCGGCAAGCTCGGCAAGAAGGCGCCCGTTTCGCTGCGCGTGAACCCGGACGTCGATCCGAAAACGCATCCGTACATTTCCACGGGCCTGAAGGCGAACAAGTTCGGCGTGGCGTTCGAGGACGCGCGCGCGACCTATCGCGCCGCCGCTGCCATGGCGCACCTGGAAGTGGTCGGCATCGACTGTCACATCGGCTCGCAGATCACCGAAATCGCGCCGTATCTCGATGCGATCGACAAGCTGCTCGAACTCGTCGACCAGATCGAGGCCGATGGCGTGAGCATCCGCCACATCGACGTGGGCGGCGGCCTCGGCATTCGCTACGACGACGAAACGCCGCCCGACATCGGCGAGTTCGTGCGTACGGTGCTCGACCGCATCGAGGCCTATGGCGCCAAAACGGGCAAGACCCGCGAGGTGTATTTCGAGCCGGGCCGTTCGCTGGTGGGCAACGCGGGCATTCTGCTCACCACGGTCGAGTTCCTGAAGCCGGGCTCGGAGAAGAACTTCGCGATCGTCGACGCCGCGATGAACGACCTCGCCCGCCCCGCCATGTACGACGCCTGGCACGCGATCGAGCCGGTCGTGGAGCGCAATGCGCCGGCGCACACCTACGACGTGGTCGGCCCGGTGTGCGAAAGCGGAGACTGGCTGGGCCGCGCACGCTCGCTCGCGATCGAGCCGGGCGATGTGCTCGCGATCCGCTCGGCGGGCGCCTACGGCTTCGTGATGAGCTCGAACTACAACACGCGTGCGCGTGCGGCCGAGGTCATCGTCGACGGCACGCGCGTCCATCTCGCGCGCGAGCGCGAAAGCGTGGCGCAATTGTTCGCGGGCGAGCGCGTGCTGCCGGACTGAGTATTTCGTCTGCTTGCATGATAAAAAAGCGACGCCGAGGCGTCGCTTTTTTGTTGCCTGGCTTGCGAGCCGTGCGCCTACGCGGCACCCGCGGCCGCCCGCGAGGCCCGCCACCGCGCGAGGAGCCACACGCCCAAGCGCCAGCCCAGCAGGACGAGCATGATCGCGCCGTACAGCTTCGGCAGCACGAGATCGTGCTTGCCTGCCTTCATCCACCAGAAGTGCAGGATCGCCAGCACGCCGATCACATAGACGAGCCGATGCAACGTCTGCCAGCGGCGGCCGAGCCGGCGCGCCATCGCCCGCGTGGAGGTCACGGCGAGCGGAATGAGCAGCACGAACGCCGCGAAGCCCACCGTGATGAACGGCCGCTTGCCGACGTCCTTGAGCATCGCGGCAACGTCGAACCACTTGTCGAACCAGATGTAAGTCGTGAAGTGCAGCGTCGCGTAGAAGAACGCGTAAAGGCCCAGCATGCGCCGGAAGCGGATCAGGACGTTCCAGCCCGTGAGCCGGCGCAGCGGCGTGACGGCGAGCGTGATGCAGAGGAACACGAGCGTCCAGAGGCCCGTGGAACGCGTGATGAACTCGATCGGATTCGCACCAAGCTGGTCCGTGAAGCCGAACAGCACGATGCGCGCGAGCGGATACCACGCCGCGACGAACACCCCCGCCTTCGCCCATGGCAGCCATCGCGGGCCGGTGGCGCTCGCCGCGCGCGTGGCGGCCTGCGCCGCCCTCGCGCGCGGCATGGCACCAGCCTGTGGTGTCGTCGTGGATTCCATCTCCTGCTCCATTTCTGCGTCGGGCATCAAAAGTTCTTGCGCAAATCCATGCCCTGATACATCGACGCGACAAGATCGCCGTAGCCGTTGTACATGAGCGTCTTGCGCTTGGGTTGAAAGAAGCCGTCCTCTCCGATGCGCCGCTCGGTGGCCTGGCTCCAGCGCGGGTGATCGACGTTCGGATTGACGTTCGAGTAAAAACCGTACTCGTTCGGCGCGTACTTGTTCCAGCTCGTAGGCGGCTGGTTCGCCACGAAGCGGATCTTGACGAGCGACTTCGCGCTCTTGAAGCCGTACTTCCACGGCACGATCACGCGCACGGGTGCGCCGTTCTGGTTGGGCAGCACCTGGCCGTAGAGGCCCACCGTGAGCAGCGTGAGCGGATTCATCGCTTCGTCCATGCGCAGGCCTTCGGAATACGGCCAGTCGAGAATCGGCTCGGCGAGGCCCGGCATCTGCGAGGGGTCGGCCAGCGTGATGAACTGCACGTAGCGCGCGTTGCCCGTCGGCTGCGCCCGGCGGATCAGTTCGGAGAGCGAAATACCGATCCACGGAACGACGATCGACCAACCCTCCACGCAGCGGTGGCGGTATACGCGCTCCTCGAGCGGCGCGAGCTTGAGGATCTCGTCGATGTCATAGACCTTGGGGTTCTTCACCTCGCCTTCCACGCTCAGCTTCCACGGGCGCGGCCGCAGCGTGTGAGCATTCTGGGCCGGGTCGCCCTTGTCGGTGCCGAACTCGTAGAAGTTGTTATAGGTCGTGATGTCCTTGTAAGGCGTGACCTTGTCGAGTGCGACGAACTTCGCGTTGGTTTGCGCGCCGAGCTTCTGCGCCTTCGGGTCGCCGGGCGCGTATTCCGCCAGCGCCTGCGTTGCGCCGAACGGCCCCGCCATACCGCCGAGCGCGAGCGCGCCCGCCGCCTGAAGAATGCGCCGGCGTTGTTCGAACACCTTTTGCGGCGTGATTTCGCTCGCTGGGATGTCGTCGCCATTGAGCAAGATCCTGCTGCTCCGCTTGATCCACATGTCGCTGCTCCTGCTTCTTGCCTGGCGTGCTCGCCAGCACATTTGATCGTATCTCTACCCGTCCCGCCGTGCAGCGCACGAGATGGATGGACTGGATGGCCTCAAGCGGGCAAACGCGCAATTCGCGCAAAGCTTCCCGGCCGACGAAAAAAAACCGTCGGAGCGCGAGGCATCCGACGGTTAGTTCGTCGTGCGGGCTAATCCGGTTACAGCTTGCCGTAGCTGTGCAGCCCCGAAAGGAACATGTTGACGCCAAGGAAAGCGAAGGTCGTGACGAGCAGGCCCGTGAGCGCCCACCAGGCCGCCACGCCGCCGCGCAGGCCCTTCATGAGGCGCATATGCAGCCAGGCTGCGTAGTTGAGCCAGACGATCAGCGCCCAGGTTTCCTTCGGATCCCAGCTCCAGTAGCCGCCCCATGCCTCTGCGGCCCACAGCGCGCCGAGAATGGTCGCGATGGTGAAGAACGCGAATCCGACGGCGATCGACTTGTACATGACGTCGTCGAGCACCTCGAGCGTGGGCAGCCTGTCCGCCAGTACGCCGCGCTCCTTCATGATGTACGCGACGCCCACCATGGCCGAAAGCGCGAAGCTGCCATAGCCGATGAAGTTCGCCGGCACGTGGATCTTCATCCACCAGCTCTGCAGCGCGGGCACGAGCGGCTGGATCTGCTGCGCGTCGCGCGAAATCGAGTACCACATCAGGAAGCCTACTGCCGCGCTGATGACCAGCAGCACGAATGCGCCGAGCGCGCGCGTGTTGTAGTGCTTTTCGTAATACAGATAGAAGAGCGCCGTGATGAGGCTGAACAGCACAAAAACTTCGTAGAGGTTCGAGATCGGAATGTGGCCGATGTCCGCGCCGATCAGGTAGGACTCGTACCAGCGCACCATCATGCCGACGAAGCCCATGAGCACCGCCGCCCACGTGAGCTTCGTGCCGATCGCGCCGCCCGTGGCCGAGCGCGAGACGAGGCCGATCCAGTAGAACAGCGTGGCGAGGACGAAGAGCGCGCTCATCCACAGAATCGCCGACTGGCTCGACAGGAAATACTTGAGGAAGAAGGCCTGATCAGCGCGCGCGAGTTCGCCTTGATAGACCTGCAGCGCAAGAAGCGAGAGCACCGCGATGCCGGCCATGAGCAGCCGCGCCGGCTTCCAGCGCCAGCCCAGCACGACGAGCGCCGGCGTCGTGCCGCACAGCACCAGCTTGTCGTAGTAGTTCATGTGCGCGTGATAGCGCGAGAGCGCGAAGCCCGCGCCCGCCACTAGCGCCAGCGCAAACAGCCAGTCGAACACCGAGAGGCGGCGCAGGAAGGGGCGTTCGTCGAACAGGACGTCCGCGAGCGGATCGCGGGCACCCGAGGCATCGCGCGACGCAGCGGCGTTGGCCACACGGCGCGCTTTCGCGGAAGGAGAAACCTGAGACAAGTCCATGGGCTCACCGATGTCGATCATGAATGGCTGCCATCACGCGCCTCTATCGAGGCGCTTGGATCAACGCGTGCGGTCCGTGCCGCAACCGTTCGTGCCGCCAGCATCGCTTGTTGGGTCCGTTGCGCCAGTCTGCGGCGCCGCGCCTAGCGCACGGCCGATCGCGTCGCGGGTACGGACGAACTCCTTCTCGAAGTCGAGGGTACGGCGGGCGGTCGACATCGCCATGATGACGTCGACGCCACGGCTCTCGCCATTGGGACCTTTCCGGTCCTTCAACCAGAACCACAGACGCCGCTCACGGACGTAGAACATCGAGAAGATGCCGAGCACGAGGAGCAGGCTGCCAAGATACACGACTTTCTTGCCCGGCGCGCGCGTCAACTGAAATACCGAAGCTTGCACCTGCTTGAATGAATCGAGCTGTAGATAGACGGGAGATCCGTACAGGAAGCTGTCAGATATCGCGTTGATCGAATCCTGCACGAAGCGCGCGGCGTTGGCATCCGGCTTCACGTCCGGCTCGCCGGCCTGCTCGCGCGCGAGTTGCCACAGGTCCCACGTCGCCCCTTCGAGCATGCGTAGCAGGAGGCTTGCTGCCTTTTCCTGCTGGTCCTTCGGCACCGACTTGTCGATGAACGCCGCCACCGCCTCGAAGCCGCCCGATGGACGCCCAGCGCCTGTCTGCGGCGCATTCAGGCCGGCGAAGAGCATCAGCACGCGCCCGGCGCTGTCCTCCAGATGTTGTTCCAGCTCGCGGTTCGAAACGGGGACGGAGCGCGCCGCAAAGCGCTTCGCCGCCTCGGCGCGCAAGGCGGAATCCTCGAAAGCCGCGCGCAGCATCATCCACTCTTTTGGCGTACCCGCGGCATCGGCGGGAATACGCAGATAGCGGAACGGATCGTCGGGTTTCTCGCGCATGCCCGCGAGGAACATGCGGTCGCCGCCGCCCACGTCCACGGGCAGCATGTAGTTGTTGTACTCACGCGCCTGACCATCCTTGTCGCGCACCTTGTACTGGACCGACGGCCCGACGTTATGCAGGTCGAGCGGCCTCGAACTTTTCGCGCCCGAGCCGAGGCGCTCGTCGAAGGCTTCCTTGAGCGACCGGTGAGCCACGCCGCGCGCGTCTGTCGCCCCGCTGCCGGTCGAGATGTTTTCGACGTTGATCGCACGGAAATCCGCGAACTCGATGGTTTGCCCATCCACGCCCGGCACTGTCTGGCCAGCGGGCACAGCAAGCGGCGCCGAATTGCCGATCGTGCCGCCAAACGGGAAGCTTTTCGCGCTCGCGCCCGACATGGGCCACGCCGTCATCGACATCTGCGAGCCGCCATCCTGGAAGCTCGACTGGTAGATCGACACGCCGTCGTACTCGAACGGTTCGTTCACCTCGATGCGCGCCGGAATGCGCTGGCCCGTCTTGTGGTCGATCACGACGATGTCGCTCGCGAAGAGCTTGGGCATGCCGGTCGAGTAGTAATCGACGATGAACTTGTTGAGCTGGATCGAGAACGGCAGGTCCTGGATCAGCGAACCGTCGGGCTGGTTGAGGATGGCCGTGGAGACATACTGGCCCTCCGGAACCCAGGCGTAGCCGCGAAAAGTCGGGTTCGATACCGAAAGCCGGTGCTCGGGCGGGATGTCGTTGATGACGGTGTTGCTACGGATAGGCGTCTTGTCGAAGAGCCACATCTGGAATTTGATCGGCAGATTGCTGTCGAGCAGGCCGCCGATGCAGATGATCACGATCGCGAGATGCGCGAAGATGTAGCCGATCTTCGTGAGCGCGCCGCGCTTGGCGGCGATGAGGGTGGCGCCTTCCGTTTCCCGCTTAACGAAGCGGTAGCCCATGCGGCTTGCCACTTTGCCGAGTGTGGCCGCCGTTTGCTCGCGCGTGCCGCGTTCCAGCGCGAATTCGCCCTTGTGATGGAACGCGCGCAGGCTGCCTTCGCGGACCTTGTCCTTCCAGCTGCGCATGTCCGCGAGCATCTTCGGCGCGTTGCGGATCACGCACAGCGAGACCGACACGACGAGAAAGCCGAGGATCGTCATGAACCACCACGCGCTATAGACCGTATAGAGGCTCAGCGAGCGGAAGATATCGGCCCAGAAGGGACCGAACTGGTTGACGTAGTTCGGGTAGGGGTCGTCCTGCGTGAGCACCGTGCCGACGATGCTTGCAATGGCGAGAACGACGAGCAGTGAAATCGCGAAGCGCATCGAACTGAGCAGCTCGACGGCGCTCTTCACGGCCTGCTGGCGAACCTTCAACTCCAAACCCTGCGTGGTGACGCTCATTCAATCTCCGCTTTGCTACGCGCGCAATCGGCGCTACAGCAAAAAAGGGTGCAGGCGCGCCGCCAGTGTGACGACGCCCTCACCCTTTTCTTGTTTTTCGGCCGGCTGCACAGTCAAGCACAATCAACCGCGCGGCAAGCTCATTACCTCAATACAGAACTTCAGTGCAGACCAGCAGCGTAGTCGGCGACGGCCTTGATCTCGTCATCCGAGAGCCGGTGCGCGATCGCACGCATCGGATCGTTGTTGTTGCGCGTGCCCTGCTGGAAAGCGTTGAGTTGCGCCACGACATATTCCGACCACTGGCCAGACAGGCGCGGATACTGGATCGGAATACCCTGCCCCGTGGGTCCGTGGCACGCCGCGCAGGCGGGCACACCCTTGTCGGCGATGCCGCCGCGCCAGATCGCCTGGCCGAACGGCACGGTCTTCGCGTCATGCGCGTAGCCGGGCTTGGGTGTCTGGGAAGCGAACCAGGCTGCAACGTTGATCATATCCTGGTCTGACAGCGCAGCCGCGAAGCCGGCCATGATGGGATTCGCGCGCGCGGCCGGCTTGCCGCCGGGCTGGGCCTTGAAGTCCTTGAGTTGCTTGACGAGATACTCGGCGTGCTGGCCGGCAAGCTTGGGGTACGCGCCGCCGGCGCTGTTGCCGTCTGCCGCGTGGCAGGCCGCGCACACCTGCGCGGCGATGGCTTGCCCCCGCGCGATGTCGGGCTTGGCCGGCGTTGCCTGGTCCGCCGCGTTAGCCTGCCCCGACATGATGAATAGACCTGCTGTAAGACCTGCCGCTATCGCACTCTCGAACACCTTCAAGGACTTGCCCAGTCGATTCATTCGCGCACCTTGTTTCGTCTTGTGGGAATCAGGTTCTGCAATGGACGACAGCGACCGATCTACCTCGAAAGGCCCGCGCTGGCCTCACTGGTATTCAGTAAACCATCGCATTGTACAATAGCGCGCAAGGCGCCACCGCGCCAGTCGGGCCCGCCCCCGATATGCCAGATTCCTCCCGGGCGCTTCCGGGCCCGGCGGGCCGCCCGCCGCGTTGTCTCACATTGTGGTCCTTTTCCGATGGCCTTCCTGCTGCATCAAGCCCGCTTCTTCACGACCGTGAACCACCTGCGCGATCTGCCCGCCACGGCGCGCCCCGAGGTGGCGTTCGCCGGCCGTTCGAATGCCGGCAAATCCACCGCCATCAATCTGATGTGTAACCAGAAGCGGCTCGCCTTCGCCTCGAAGACGCCGGGCCGCACCCAGCACATCAACTACTTCGCGGTGGGCCCCGCCGATGAGCCGGCAGGCTATCTCGTCGATCTCCCCGGCTACGGCTATGCCGAAGTGCCGGCGGCCGCCAAGGCACACTGGGAGCAACTGCTCTCGCTCTATCTGCAAACGCGCGCGCAGCTTTCGGGGCTCGTGCTGATGATGGACGCGCGCCGTCCGCTCACCGAACTCGACCGTCGCATGGTCGAATGGTTTGCGCCGACTGGCAAACCGATCCACGCACTCCTGACGAAGTGCGACAAATTGACGCGTCAGGAAAGCGTGGTCGCGCTGCGCACGACGAACAAGGCGTTCGACGAATACCGCAAGCAAGGCTATGAAGGGAAGCTGAGCGCCCAGCTCTTTTCGGCACTCAAGCGGGTCGGACTGGACGAAGCACACGCGGTAATCGAGAGCTGGATCGTGCCGCAGGCATCGGCCGGCGAGGTTACCCCGGCGGCGGAATAACGCCGCGCGGCGCTGTCGTTTCACCCAGGCCATCGGCGCCGTCTACACGCCTTTCTGCTGGCCTTTTCACTCGCTTTCGTCTGATATTTCGGGACGGCCGCCTGACCTTCGACGCGCAGTGTGTGCCTCTCGCTCAGGGGCCGCTCGGACTGGAACCGCCAGCGCGCTTTCCCGTATCAGAAGCGGTGCCCCGCAACGGCTGTTCAGGCCCACATAAAAAAACCCGCCGTAATTTCCGGCGGGTTAAACAGCCTTATCGAAAAACGACAGGCACCCGCTCAGGGAGGAGAAGCGGGGAGCTCGGCGCCAGGCGCTTCACTCGATCGGTATGATATACCATTGTCCTGAAAAGTCTTCTGCACCTCCGGACGCCCCCTCCCGTTCAAGATATCCGACGACATGAGCTTCTACCCGCATCATCGTCCGCGCCGCATGCGACGTGACGATTTCTCGCGCCGTCTGATGCGCGAAAACCTCCTCACCACGAACGACCTGATCTACCCCGTATTCGTCATCGCAGGCGAAAACATGCGCGAAGCCGTGCCGTCGATGCCAGGCGTCGAGCGCGTGTCGATCGACTTGCTGATGGGCGTCGCCGAGCAGTGCGTCGAACTCGGCATTCCCGTGCTCTCGCTCTTCCCCGCTGTCGATCCGGCGCTCAAGACGCCCGATGGCGTCGAGGCGACGAACCCCGATGGCGTCATTCCGCGCGCCGTGCGTGAACTGAAGAAGCGCTTCCCCGACCTCGGCGTGCTTTGCGACGTCGCGCTCGACCCGTACACGAGCCACGGCCAGGATGGCGTGCTCGACGAAAACGGCTACGTCATCAACGACGAGACCATCGAGATCCTCGTGGCGCAGGCGCGGGCGCAGGCCGAGGCGGGCGTCGATATCGTCGCGCCTTCGGACATGATGGACGGGCGGATCGGCGCGATCCGCGAAATGCTCGAAAGCGAGAACCACATCCATACGCGCATCATGGCCTACTCGGCCAAATATGCTTCGGCGTTCTACGGACCGTTCCGCGACGCCGTGGGCTCCGCGTCGAATCTGGGCAAGGGCAACAAGATGACCTACCAGATGGACCCGTCGAACTCCGACGAAGCACTGCGCGAAGTGCGCCTCGATATCGAGGAAGGCGCCGACATGGTCATGGTGAAGCCGGGCATGCCCTACCTCGACATCGTGCGCCGCGTGAAGGACGAATTCCGCTTCCCGACCTACGTGTACCAGGTGAGCGGCGAGTACGCCATGCTCAAGGCAGCCGCGCAGAACGGCTGGCTCGACCACGACAAGGTGATGATGGAATCGCTGCTCGCATTCAAGCGCGCCGGCGCCGATGGCATCCTCACGTACTTCGCGCTCGACGCTGCGCGCTTGCTGCGCGCGCAGAAGTAAGGGGGCTCGCTCACCAGGGCATCGGTCGCATGAACAAAAGGCACGTCTCCGGACGTGCCTTTTGTTTTTTCGCTGGCCATGCGATCTATCGCGCGCTGGGCACCGGTGATCAGGTCGATGGCGTTGCCGGCGTTTGCTCTGCGTGCGCCGCCACGCGATCGAGCCGCGCAAGGAAGCGGTCAGCGTTCTCGTAACCGACGACGCGCAGCACTTCGTGGCCCTGCGTATCGAAGAAGATAATGCCTGGTGGTCCGAAGAGTCCGAAGCGTTTGAGCAGGGCCTGGTCGTCGGGATTGTTGGCGGTCACGTCCGCGCGAAATAGACCGAGTTGCGCGAGGCGCGCCTGCACTCGCGGGTCGCTGAACGTGAACTTCTCCATCTCCTTGCAACTCACGCACCAGTCGGCGTAGAAGTCGAGCATCGACGGCTTGCCCGCCGTGCTGAGCGCCGCGTCGAGTTGCGCCGGGGAGCGCACTGGCGCGAAGACCAGCGCACTCGTGTCCCTCCCGCCGGCGGCTTGCACTGCGCCTGCCGCGGCGCCGTCGCTCACACCACCCACGCGCGCGGCGAGCACGGCAAGCGGGCGCAGCGGATCGGTCGAGCCCGCCGCGAGCCCCACGATCAGCGTCGCGGCCCAGATGGCGAACGCCGCGCCAAGGCCGCGCCCGAGGCGCCGCCAGACGTTCGACGCGCCTGCGTTCGGCGTAAAGAGGCCGAGCGCGGCCGCCGCGAGCAGCAACCAGAGCGCGGCGAGCAGCATCTGCGCGGCCGCGCCGAGCACCGGCCAGACGATCCATAGCGCAGCGGCCAGCAGCACGACGCCGAAGAACAACTTCACGCCGTCCATCCACGCGCCCGCGCGAGGCAGCAGCGAACCCGCGCCGAGGCCAAGGATCATCAGCGGAACGCCGAGGCCGAGGCCCATCGCGAAGAGCGCCGCACCGCCCAGTACGGCGTTGCCCGTGTGTGCGATGAAGGCCAGCACCGCGAAGAGCGGCGCGGTCATGCAAGCGCCCACCACGAGCGCGGACAGCGCGCCCATGGCGGCGACCGCGGCGAATTTGCCGCCGGATCGGCCCTGCGTGGCGCGCGAAGCGCCGTCCTGCCAGCGCTGCGGCAGCGCGACGTCGTAACCCGCGATCAACATGACGGCGAACGCCGCGAGGAGCACCGCGAACACGCCGAGCACCCATGGATTCTGCAGCCATGCGCCAAGGCTCTGGCCGACCAGCGCAGCGGCAATGCCCAGCACCGTGTAGACGAGCGCCATGCCGAGCACGTAGACGAACGAAAGCGCGAAGCCGCGTGCGCGCGTCACGCGGGCACCCTCGCCCACGATGATCGCCGAGAGGATCGGGATCATCGGGTACGAGCAGGGCAAGAGGCTCAACACCATGCCGGCCACGAAGTACAGCCCGACGACGGCGAAGAAGCCGCCGCCTTGCAGCAGCGATTGCGCGTAGTCGGCACTCGTGGCGCGCTCATACCAGGGCTCGCCGGTATCGCCTGCTGCGAGTGCAGCGTGCGTTTGCGGCAAGGGTGCGGGCGTCGAACGCGCCGCGTCCGGCGTGGCGTTCTGGCTGCCCGTAGCGGCCTGCAAAGCGGCACCGCTCACGTGATACACGTGCTCTGCGGGCGGATAGCAGACGCCCGCGTCGGCGCAGCCCTGCGACGTCACCGCGAGATCGAACGCGCCGCTCGCCGACTTGACCGGCACGCGGATCGTCAACTCGCCGCGATAGGTTTCGACATTCTTCTGGAAGGTCTGATCGAACTTCACGTGGCCGGGCGGTATCTGCACGTCGCCCAGCTGCGCCGTGCCGTTGCGCACGGCGAAGGCGAAGCGCTCGCGGTACATGTAGTACCCGTCAGCGATCTTGAAGTGCACGTCCACGGTGCCCGGCGCTTCGCTCGCGCTGAAGGTGAAGGCCTGGTCGGGCGGCAGGAAGTCATCGTCGGCTGCACGCGCGAGCGACGCGCCGAACAGCATCGGCAGCAGACAGCAAACGAGTACGAGGAAGCCGGACAGCGAGGCGAACGGCGCGGCGCGCGAGCGCCCATCGAAGCGGTTAGACATGAAGGGGGCGCTGAGTCTCGGCATTGACCCATTGGCCGTAGGCGTTCGACGCCGTGGCTTGCCACGAGAGGATCTCGGGCGTCTCATATGGATGCTGGGTCTGGATGAACTGTTCGAGCTCGGCCGCGCGGGCCAGGCTCGTCTTGAAGAGCAGCTGGATCTCGTCGCCCGACTCGATGCTGCCCTGCCAGTGGTACTGCGAGTGCACGGCGCCGAGACGCGTCGCGCAGGCGGCAAGACGCTGCGCCAGCGCCCCTGAGGTCAGCCTTTCGGCCGTGCCCTCGTCGGGCACCGTGGTCAGCATGAGGGTCACATAGAGGGTCACGGCGAACTCCGGCGTGGCGCCCGCGCGCAACGGCGACCGCGGGCTTCGAGGCAGAAGGTAATCGTACCATCGGTGCCGACCGGCTTCTCTCGCGCACCGTGCGGCAAAAGGGGACTGCGACCGGTAAACGCGATTCCACACGCTTTAATCCGCGCCCAAAAACAAAAAAGCCAGGCTAGGCCTGGCTTTTTTGCACGCCGCTCGATCCGGGGACCGCGCGACTGAAAGCTTATTCCGCTTCCTGGACGTTCTCTTCCGCGACTTCCGGACGGTCGAGCAGTTCGACCAGAGCCATCGGTGCGTTGTCGCCAACACGGAAACCGAACTTCAGGATACGCAGGTAGCCGCCCGGACGGTTCGCGAAACGCGGACCGAGCACGTCGAACAGCTTCGTGACCGAGTCACGATCGCGCAGGCGGTTGAACGCCAGACGACGGTTTGCCAGCGAGGGCTTCTTGCCGAGCGTGATGAGGGGCTCGACGACCTTGCGGAGTTCCTTCGCCTTCGGCAGCGTCGTCTTGATGACTTCGTGCTCGATGAGCGAGTTGGACATGTTACGGAGCATTGCCAGACGGTGGCTGCTCGTGCGGTTCAGTTTCCGCAGACCATGACGGTGACGCATTTCAATTTCCTTGAAACAAAGTTTTGGTCCAGCTCTTCTATCGCTTCGACGGGTTTAACACTTCGCCGAAGCACGGGCCGGTACGTGAAAAAGGCAAGACGCGGATTTTAAAGGAAAATCCGCGTCCGTGCCAGACTTCTTACTTGTCCAGACCGGCCGGCGGCCAGTTTTCGAGCTTCATGCCGAGCGTGAGACCGCGCGAAGCGAGCACTTCCTTGATCTCGTTGAGCGACTTGCGACCCAGGTTCGGGGTCTTGAGCAGCTCGTTCTCGGTGCGCTGGATCAGGTCGCCGATGTAGTAGATGTTCTCGGCCTTCAGGCAGTTCGCCGAGCGAACCGTGAGTTCGAGATCGTCCACCGGACGCAGCAGGATCGGATCGATCTGCGGTGCGCGCGACGGGGCTTCCGCCGCCGCTTCCGTGCCTTCCAGTGCCGCGAACACCGACAGCTGATCCACGAGGATGCGCGCCGACTGGCGGATCGCTTCCTCAGGCGAAATCACGCCGTTGGTTTCGATGTTCATCACGAGCTTGTCGAGGTCGGTACGCTGTTCGACACGCGCGCTTTCCACGGCGTAGCTCACGCGGCGAACCGGCGAGAACGACGCGTCGAGGACGATGCGGCCGATGATCTTCGCCGACTCGTCGCCGTAACGGCGCACGTTGCCGGGCACATAGCCGCGGCCCTTCTCGATCTTGATCTGCACGTCGAGCTTGCCGCCCTTCGTCAGGTGCGCAACCACGTGTTCCGGGTTGATGACTTCGCAGTCGTGCGAGAGCTCGATGTCACCGGCGGTGACCACGCCTTCGCCTTCCTTGCGCAGCGTAACCGTCACTTCGTCACGGTTATGCAGCTTGAACACCACGCCCTTCAGGTTCAGCAGCAGGTTGACCACGTCCTCTTGCACACCGTCGAGCGTCGAGTATTCGTGCACGACGCCTGCGATCGTCACTTCGGTCGGCGCATAGCCGATCATCGACGACAGCAGCACGCGCCGAAGCGCGTTACCCAAGGTGTGGCCATAACCGCGTTCGAACGGCTCCATGACCACTTTCGCGTGGTTCTCGCCGAGCGATTCCACAGCGATGATCTTGGGTTTCAACAAACTGGTTTGCATAGGTTTTCCTTTTCAATACCCTCGGCTCGTTACACCGATAAGGCTGAGATGGCAACAACCTGAAAAAAACGGCCGAGGCCGCCTCCTGCGCAAAGCACAGAGGTTACCCCGGCCGTCAATCCGATTACCGCGAATACAATTCGACGATCAGGCTTTCGTTGATGTCGCCAGCGATGTCGCTGCGCTCCGGCATGCCCTTGAACGTGCCTTCGAACTTCTTCGCGTCGACCGCGACCCAGCCCGGCATGCCACCTTGCTCGGCGAGCGAGAGGGCTTCGACGATACGCGCCTGCTTCTTCGCCTTTTCGCGAATCGCGACGATGTCGCCAGCCTTCACTTGCATCGACGGGATGTTCGCGACGACGCCGTTCAGCGTGAGAGCCTTGTGGCTCACGAGCTGACGCGCTTCAGCGCGGGTCGATGCGAAGCCCATGCGGTACACGACGTTGTCGAGACGCGATTCGAGCAGTTGCAGCAGGTTTTCGCCGGTGTTGCCCTTGAGACGGTCCGCTTCCGCGAAGTAGCGGCGGAACTGGCGCTCGAGCACGCCGTAGATGCGCTTCACTTTCTGCTTTTCGCGAAGCTGCGTGCCGTAGTCGGACGTACGGGCGCCCGAGGTGCGGCCGTGCTGACCCGGCTTGCTGTCGAGCTTGCACTTGTCGGCGAGCGAGCGGCGTGCGCTCTTCAGGAAGAGGTCGGTGCCTTCACGGCGGGACAGCTTGGCCTTCGGGCCGATATAACGTGCCACGTTGCTTTCCTTCGATAATTGATCACGCGAAACCTGAAACGAAAAACACGCGGTTCGCGCTAGTCCGGCCCTTTGGACCGAACGGTGGGCTTAGTCAATTCAATAACGCCGAGAGCCTGGGTCGCCGTTTCCGGCGGCTCAGGCGTTCGGCCAAAAGCGACGCCTTAGATACGGCGGCGCTTCGGCGGACGGCAGCCGTTGTGCGGGACCGGCGTCACGTCGGAGATCGCGGTGATCTTGATGCCAAGACCATGCAGCGCGCGCACCGCCGATTCGCGGCCAGGACCAGGGCCCTTGATCCGCACTTCGAGGTTCTTCACGCCGTATTCCATCGCCACGCGGCCAGCCGACTCGGCTGCGACCTGAGCTGCAAACGGGGTCGACTTGCGCGAACCCTTGAAGCCCTGGCCACCCGAGGTTGCCCAGGCAAGCGCGTTGCCTTGACGGTCGGTGATCGTGATGATGGTGTTGTTGAACGACGCGTGAACGT
The DNA here is from genome assembly GCF_038900695.1 of Paraburkholderia sp. JHI2823. NCBI lineage: Bacteria > Pseudomonadati > Pseudomonadota > Betaproteobacteria > Burkholderiales > Burkholderiaceae > Paraburkholderia > Paraburkholderia sp. JHI2823. Next base: position 81,593 of record NZ_JAYMRY010000031.1, read on the forward strand.
GAACCACGCCCTCGGCGACGTTCTTCTTAACCTTCTTGCGAACGCGTTGCGCCGCGGAGTTGTTCGAAGCCTTAGCCATTACGTTTTCCTGTAACTTTCAGTTCCGCTTACTTCTTCAGCGACTGTGCTGCGCGGCGCGGACCCTTGCGCGTACGTGCGTTGGTGCGCGTACGCTGGCCACGCAGGGGCAAGCCCTTGCGATGGCGCACGCCGCGGTAGCAGCCGAGGTCCATCAGGCGCTTGATGTTCATCGTCACTTCACGGCGCAGATCGCCTTCGACGACAAACTTGCCCACTTCCTCACGCAGCTTTTCCAGATCCGCGTCGTTCAGGTCCTTGACCTTCTTGTTGAACGGCACACCGGCGGCCACGCAGATGTTGCGCGAACGCGTGCGGCCAACACCAAAAATTGCCGTCAGGCCGATTTCGGTGTGCTGGTGGTTCGGGATGTTAACCCCTGCAATACGAGCCATTGTTTTTCCTCAAACAAAAAGCGCAAGCGCGCTAATCAGCCTTGGCGCTGCTTGTGGCGCGGGTCCGAGCTGCAGATCACGCGAACGACGCCGTTGCGCTTGATGATTTTGCAGTTGCGGCAAATGCGCTTTACCGATGCCATCACTTTCATGATATTACCCTTTTTCCTAAATCACTTCGCCCGGAACACGATCCGCGCACGCGACAGATCGTAAGGCGTCAACTCAACCGTCACCTTGTCGCCCGGGAGAATGCGGATGTAGTGCATCCGCATCTTTCCGGAAATATGTCCCAGAACGACATGGCCGTTTTCCAGCTTCACCCGGAAGGTTGCGTTGGGGAGGTTTTCGATAACCTCGCCTTGCATCTGGATTACATCGTCTTTGGCCATAGGTCCTTTCAACGCATCGGGACGCCGCCGCCCTTGAAGTTGGCCTTCTTGAGCAGCGATTCATATTGTTGCGACATTACGTACGACTGCACCTGCGCCATGAAGTCCATTGTGACGACGACAATGATCAGCAGCGACGTTCCACCAAAATAAAACGGCACATTCCAGCGCAGCACCAGAAACTCCGGCAGCAAGCAAACGAACACGATATAGATCGCACCGGCCAGCGTCAGACGCGTGAGGATGCGGTCGATATAGCGTGCCGTCTGATCGCCCGGGCGGATGCCAGGTACGAACGCGCCACTCTTCTTCAGGTTGTCGGCCGTTTCCCTGCTGTTGAACACCAGTGCGGTGTAGAAGAAGCAGAAGAACACGATCGCCAACGCGTACAGCAACACGTACACGGGTTGGCCAGGCTTGAGGGCTTCGGCCACGTTGTGCAGCGTGTCCGCGAACCAGCCGGATCGCGAACCCGAACTGAACCAGTTCAGGATAGTTGCCGGGAACAGGATGATCGACGACGCAAAGATCGGCGGAATCACGCCCGACATGTTCAGCTTGAGCGGCAGGTGGGACGACTGCCCGCCGTAAATCTTGTTGCCGACCTGGCGCTTCGCATAGTTCACGAGGATCTTGCGCTGGCCGCGTTCGATGAACACGACCAGGTACGTCACGGCTGCGATCAGCACGACCACGATGATCGCCGAGATGATGCTCATCGAGCCGGTGCGAACCAGTTCGAAGAGACCACCGAGCGCATTCGGGAAGCCCGCCGCGATCCCGCCGAAGATGATGATCGAGATACCGTTGCCAAGCCCGCGTTCCGTGATCTGCTCACCGAGCCACATCAGGAACATCGTGCCCGTTACGAGCGTCACGACCGTCGTCAAGCGGAACACCATGCCCGGATCGATCACGAGGCCGGGCTGGTTTTCCAGCGCGACCGCGATGCCGAACGCCTGAAACGTCGCCAGCACCACCGTGAAGATCCGCGTGTACTGCGTGATCTTGCGTTGTCCAGCCTGCCCTTCCTTCTTCAGCGCCTCGAGCTGCGGCGAGACGATCGCCATCAGCTGCAGGATGATCGACGCCGAGATATACGGCATCACACCCAGCGCGAAGATCGTGAACCGCGACAGCGCGCCACCCGAGAACATGTTGAACATGCCAAGGATGCCGCCCGACTGGCTCTGGAAGAGCTTCGCCAGTTGGTCCGGATCGATACCCGGAACCGGAATGTGCGCGCCGATCCGATAAACGACCAGCGCCAGCAGCAGGAACACTGCACGCCGGCGCAGGTCGCCGAACTTCGGAGCGCTGCGACCGGCTTTTGCGAGACTCGGGCTAGTAGCCAAGTAGCTTCTCCGATGCAGATGCTAGTGACGGCGGGCAAGCCCGCACGCACCACTCACAATCACTCGGCAAAAGAACCGCCTGCTGCTTCAATCGCAGCACGCGCGTTCTTCGTCGCACCCAGACCCTTCACGACGACCTTGCGCTTGATTTCGCCGGTAGCGATGATCTTCGCGCTTTTGGTCAGTTCGCCCACGAGGCCTGCCTGCTTGAGAGCGAGCAGATCGACTTCGTCGACCGGCAGCTTCTCGATATCGGCGAGGCGCACTTCACCGACGAATTCCTTCGTCAGCGAGGTGAAGCCGCGCTTCGGCAGACGACGCTGCAGCGGCATTTGACCGCCTTCGAAGCCGACCTTGTGGAAGCCGCCCGAACGCGATTTCTGACCCTTGTGACCACGGCCAGCGGTCTTGCCGAGGCCGGAGCCGATGCCGCGGCCGACGCGACGCTTGGCGTGCTTCGAACCTTCTGCCGGCTTCAGGTTATTCAATTCCATTTCAAACTCCTGGAGTCTTTGGTCCGCGTGCGCTTTAACCGATGACCTTGACGAGGTACGAGACCTTGTTGATCATGCCGCGCACAGCCGGCGTGTCCTGCAGCTCGGAAACCGAGTTCAGGCGGCGCAGGCCGAGACCGCGCACGGTGGCACGGTGCGTTTCGCGGGTCCCAATCAGGCTCTTGACGAGCTGAACCTTGACAGTTTTTTCAGACATGGTGCCCACCCTTAGCCCAGAATGTCTTCGACGGACTTGCCGCGCTTCGCCGCGATGTCAGCCGGGGTCGACTGCTTGCGCAGGCCGTCCAGCGTGGCACGAACGAGGTTGTACGGGTTCGTCGAACCGTGGCTCTTGGCCACGACGTTCTGCACGCCCATCACGTCGAACACTGCGCGCATCGGGCCGCCGGCGATCACGCCCGTACCTGCCTTCGCCGGAGCGAGGAGGACGACCGATGCGCCGTGCTTGCCGTGCACTTCGTGTTGCAGGGTGCCGTTCTTCAGGGGCACCTTGAACATGTTGCGGCGAGCTTGTTCCATCGCCTTCTGGACAGCAACCGGCACTTCCTTCGACTTGCCCTTGCCCATACCGACGCGGCCATCACCGTCGCCAACCACGGTCAGTGCGGCGAAGCCGAGAATACGGCCACCCTTCACGACCTTGGTCACGCGATTGACCGAAATCATTTTTTCGCGAAGGCCGTCGTCGCGTTCGTCAGCCTGAACTTTCGCTTGCATCTTTGCCATGACGAATTCCTTCCTTAGAACTTGAGCCCGGCTTCGCGCGCAGCATCAGCCAGCGCCTTGACGCGGCCGTGATAGCGGAAACCCGAGCGGTCAAAGGCGACGGATTCGATGCCGGCGGCCTTAGCCTTTTCTGCGATACGCTTGCCGATCAGCGAGGCAGCGGCGACGTTGCCGCCCTTGCCCGACTGGTCAGCCAGTTGCGCACGCACTTCAGCTTCAAGCGTCGACGCGCTGACCAGCACCTTGGTGCCGCAGGGCGAGAACACTTGCGCATAGATGTGCGTGTTCGTGCGATGCACGGCCAGACGGGCGACCTGCAGCTCAGCGATCTTGAGACGCGTCTGACGAGCGCGGCGCAGGCGAGATTGAGTCTTATCCATGATTGCGCACCCTTACTTCTTCTTCGTTTCTTTGAGGATCACAACCTCGTCGGCGTAACGCACACCCTTGCCCTTGTAGGGCTCAGGCGGGCGATAACCGCGCACTTCTGCAGCGGTTTGGCCGACTTTTTGCTTGTCGATCCCCTTGATCACGATTTCCGTTTGCGACGGGGTTTCAGCCTTGACGCCTTCCGGCATCTGGTGCACCACGGGGTGCGAGAAACCCAGCGACAGGTTCAGCTTGTCGCCTTGCGCTTGAGCACGATAACCAACGCCAACCAGCGTCAGCTTGCGCTCAAAACCCTTCGTCACGCCTTGCACCATGTTCGCGACGATCGCGCGCATCGTGCCCGACATCGCATTGGCTTCGCGGCTGTCGTCGGTCGGCTCAAACTTGAGCGTGCCGTTTTCGTTCACCACCTTCACGAGGCGGTTCGCAGCTTGCGAAATCGTACCCAGCGCGCCCTTGACGGTAATCTTCTCGTCGCTGAGCGTCGCTTCTGCGCCTTGCAGCGCGACCGGGCTCTTACCTACTCGAGACATGTTTCTTCTCCTTAGGCCTTAAGCGACGTAGCAGATAACTTCGCCGCCGACGCCAGTAGCGCGCGCCTTGCGGTCCGTCATCACACCCTTGGGCGTCGACACGATCGCAACGCCCAGGCCATTCATGACCTGCGGGATGTCGTTGCGGCCGCGGTACACGCGCAGACCCGGCTTCGAGACGCGTTCGATGCGCTCGATAACGGGACGGCCAGCGTAGTACTTCAACGCGATGTTCAATTCCGACTTCGCACCTTCGGTTTTCACCGCGAAGTCATCGATATAACCTTCGTCCTTCAGAACCTGCGCAATCGCAATCTTCACTTTCGACGAGGGCATAGCAACCGAAACCTTCTCGACCATCTGCGCATTGCGGATGCGAGTCAGCATATCGGCGATAGGATCACTCATGCTCATTTATGTTTCTCCTATTACCAGCTCGCCTTGGTGATGCCAGGGATCTCACCACGGAACGCGATTTCACGAATCTTGTTACGTGCGAGACCGAATTTGCGGAACGTGCCACGCGGACGACCCGTGAGCGCGCAGCGGTTACGCTTGCGGGTCGGGTTCGAGTTGCGCGGCAGTTGTTGCAGTTCGAGGCGAGCTGCGTAACGCTCTTCTTCCGACTTGCTTTGGTCGTCGATGATCGCCTTCAGCGCTGCGCGCTTCGGCGCAAATTTCGCTGCCAGACGAGCGCGCTTCTTTTCACGTTCGATCAGTGCCAGTTTAGCCACGGTAACCTCAGTTTCTGAACGGGAACTTGAAGCTGGCGAGCAGTGCCTTCGCTTCTTCGTCGGTCTTCGCGGTCGTCGTGATGCTGATGTTCAGCCCACGCAGCGCGTCGATCTTGTCGTAGTCGATTTCGGGGAAAATGATCTGCTCTTTCACACCGATGTTGTAGTTACCACGGCCGTCGAACGCCTTGCCCGACACGCCACGGAAGTCGCGCACACGGGGCAGCGCAACCGTCACGAAACGGTCGAGGAATTCGTACATGGCATTGCCACGCAGCGTGACCATCGTGCCGATCGGGTAGCCTTCGCGGATCTTGAAGCCGGCGATTGCCTTGCGCGACTTCGTGATAACGGGCTTCTGGCCGGCGATCTTCGTGAGGTCGCCAACGGCGTGCTCGAGGACCTTCTTGTCAGCGACGGCTTCACCGACACCCATGTTCAGGGTGATCTTGGTGAGGCGCGGCACTTCCATGACCGACTTGTAACCGAACTTCTCGATCAGGCCGGGAACGACCTTCTCTTTATAAAATTCTTGCAAACGTGCCATTTTTTACTCCGCAGCGTCAGGCGCTCAGGACAGCACCGGTCGTCTTCAGGAAACGAACCTTCTTGTCCCCTTCGACCTTGATGCCCACGCGTGACGGCTTGCCGTTCGCGTCGACCAGTGCGACGTTCGAGATAGCCAGCGGCATTGCCTTGGCTTCCACGCCACCCGTCGTACCCTTCATCGGGTTCGGCTTCACATGCTTCTTGGCAATGTTGATGCCTTCGACGGTCACGCGCTCTTCGCCAATGGCCAGCACGACGCCGCGCTTGCCCTTGTCTTTGCCGGTGATGATGATGACTTCGTCACCCTTGCGAATCTTGTTCATCGCGACTCCTTACAGCACTTCCGGCGCCAGCGAAACGATCTTCATGAATCGTTCGCTACGCAGCTCACGCGTAACCGGCCCGAAAATGCGGGTGCCGATCGGCTCAAGCTTGGTATTCAAAAGCACGGCGGCGTTGCCATCGAACTTGATCAGCGAGCCGTCTTGACGGCGCACGCCCTTCGCGGTGCGAACTACAACAGCGTTGTAGATTTCGCCCTTTTTCACGCGCCCACGCGGCGTTGCTTCCTTGACGCTCACCTTGATGATGTCGCCAATGCTGGCATAACGACGCTTCGAGCCGCCGAGCACCTTGATGCACATGACTTCACGCGCACCCGTGTTGTCGGCTACTTCAAGCCGAGTTTCGGTCTGGATCATGGTTTATCTTTCCCAACTTAATCCGGTTGCACCACCATGGCACATCCGGTCAGTCTTGGTCCCGTCAGCCGCGCCGCCACTAGAACGACCGCTCAGCTGCTTGGGTAAGAACAGCAGCGACGGCAAACGAAACCGGCCATCGCATTCCGGTGAATCTTGCTAACCCGGACTGGCGCCCGGATCTGCTTCCCCACCTATTTCCGCCTGCCGCTTTGCCAACAGCAAGCCCATAAAGAGGGAAGACCAAGACTATAACTCTATAATCTTGGTCTCGCAAGCGAAATCTTTAGCGATTTCAATTACTTCTGCATCCCGGGGAGTTACCCCCGGGATGTTGCGTCACTGATTAGATGACGCGTGCTGCTTCGATCAGCTTCGACACGGTCCAGGCCTTCGTCTTCGAGACGGGACGGGTTTCCTGGATTTCGACGAGGTCACCCTCGTTGTACGTGTTCGACTCGTCGTGAGCGTGGTACTTCTTCGACTGCACGACGTACTTGCCGTAGATCGGGTGCTTGACGCGGCGCTCGACCAGGACGGTGACCGTCTTGTCCATCTTGTTGCTGACGACCTTGCCGACCAGCGTCCGCTTAAGCGAGGTTTTCACGCTTTCGTTCATTTCTGGTTCGCCTTCTGAGTCAGGACGGTCCGCACACGCGCGATATCGCGACGGACCTTCTTCAGCTGGCTCGTGTTCGTGAGCTGCTGGGTCGCGAGTTGCATGCGCAGGCCGAATTGCGCCTTCAAGAGGTCCGACAGCTCTTTATCGAGCGCGACCTTGTCTTTCTGAAGAAGTTCGGATGCCTTCATCAATCACTCCTTAGGCGCCGAGCTGGCGAACCATGAAGACCGTCTTCAGCGGCAGCTTGGCTGCAGCCAGACGGAAGGCTTCACGGGCCAGTTCTTCGGACACACCATCCATTTCATACAGCATCTTGCCCGGCTGAATCTCGGCGACGTAGTACTCCGGGTTACCCTTACCGTTACCCATACGCACTTCCGCCGGCTTTTGCGAGATCGGCTTGTCCGGGAAGATACGGATCCAGATGCGGCCGCCACGCTTGATGTGACGCGTCATTGCACGACGCGCTGCTTCAATCTGACGCGCGGTCAGGCGACCACGACCGATAGCCTTCAGACCGTATTCACCGAACGAAACTGCGTTGCCGCGCGTGGCGACGCCGGTGTTACGACCCTTCTGCTCTTTGCGGTACTTCCTGCGTTTCGGTTGCAGCATCGTTATTCTCCACTCTTGCCGTCACCGCCGGCGGCGCCACGGCGCGGTGCGCCCCGACGGGCACCCGGTGCGCCTTCACCATCACGACGCGGACGACGATCGCCCGGGCGCGCGTTGCGGCGCGGACGCTTTTCTTCGGCGACTTCTTCCACCACCGGTGCGTCGTTGCGGCCGAGCGTGTCGCCCTTGTAGACCCAAACCTTCACGCCGATGATGCCGTACGTCGTCTTCGCTTCCGAGGTTGCGTAGTCGATGTCGGCACGCAGCGTGTGAAGCGGCACTCGACCTTCGCGGTACCATTCGGTACGCGCGATTTCGATACCGTTCAGACGGCCGGCGCTCATGATCTTGATGCCCTGGGCACCCAGACGCATCGCGTTCTGCATCGCGCGCTTCATTGCGCGACGGAACATGATGCGGCGCTCGAGCTGCTGCGTGATCGAGTCGGCGATCAGCTGCGCGTCGGTTTCCGGCTTGCGAATTTCTTCGATGTTGACGTGAACCGGAACGCCCATGCGCTTTTGCAGTTCGGCCTTGAGGAGTTCGATGTCCTCGCCCTTCTTGCCGATCACCACACCCGGACGCGAGCTGTAAATCGTGATGCGAGCGTTCTTTGCCGGACGCTCGATCACAACACGGCCCACCGAAGCGTTCTTCAGCTTCTTCTTCAGGTATTCACGAACACCGATGTCTTCCTTCAACATCGCCGCGAAATTGTTGTTGTTCGCGTACCAACGCGAAGCCCAATTGCGGCTGACGGCCAAACGGAAGCCAGTCGGATGAATTTTCTGTCCCATCGTATGGCTCCTTAATTCCCGACCGTCACAGTGATGTGACAGGATTGCTTCTCGATGCGGTTGCCACGGCCCTTTGCGCGCGCGGTGAAACGCTTCAGCGAAGCTGCCTTGTCGACGTAGATGCTCTTGATCTTGAGCTCGTCGATGTCAGCACCTTCGTTGTGTTCCGCGTTTGCGATCGCCGAGAGCACAACCTTTTTCACGATGCCAGCCGCTTTCTTCGGCGAGAACGTCAGAACGTTCAGTGCCTTGTCGACCGGCAGACCGCGGATCTGGTCAGCCACAAGGCGCGTTTTCTGCGCCGAGATGCGGGCACCGCGATGAATTGCCTTCACTTCCATCTTGATTGCCCCTTATTTCTTGGCCTTCTTGTCGGCCGCGTGACCCTTGAACGTACGGGTCAGTGCGAACTCGCCAAGCTTGTGGCCGACCATGTTTTCCGTGACATACACCGGAACGTGTTGACGGCCGTTGTGCACGGCGATCGTCAGGCCGATGAAATCCGGCAGGATCGTCGAGCGACGCGACCAGGTCTTGATCGGTTTCTTGTCACGCGATGCTGCAGCCGCCTCAACCTTCTTCAGCAAATGGGCGTCGCAGAACGGACCTTTCTTGATAGAACGTGCCATTGCCTACTCCTTAACGCTTGTGACGGCGCTGGACGATCATGCTCGTCGTGCGCTTGTTGCTGCGGGTGCGATAGCCCTTCGTCGGCGTGCCCCACGGGCTCACCGGGTCGCGACCAGCCGCAGTCTTGCCTTCGCCACCACCGTGCGGGTGGTCGACCGGGTTCATTGCAACGCCACGGACCGTCGGGCGGATACCGCGCCAGCGGTTCGCGCCAGCCTTGCCGATTTGACGGAGGCTGTGCTCTTCGTTGCCGACTTCACCGATCGTCGCGCGGCATTCAACGTGCACGCGGCGGATTTCGCCCGAACGCAGACGAACCTGCGCGTAGACGCCTTCACGTGCCAGCAGCATTGCCGACGTGCCAGCCGAACGCGCCATTTGCGCGCCCTTGCCCGGCAGCATTTCGATGCAGTGGATCGTCGTACCGACCGGAATGTTGCGGATCGGCAGCGTGTTGCCTGCACGGATCGGCGCTTCCGAACCCGACATCAGCTGCGTGCCGACCGTCACGCCCTTCGGCGCGATGATGTAGCGGCGCTCGCCGTCTGCGTAAAGAACCAGCGCAATGTTCGCGCTACGGTTCGGGTCATACTCGAGACGCTCCACCTTCGCGGGGATGCCATCCTTCGTACGACGGAAATCGATCACACGGTAGTGCTGCTTGTGACCGCCACCCTGGTGACGCGTCGTGATGTGACCGTTGTTGTTACGACCGGCCTTCGAGGATTGCTTTTCGAGCAGCGGTGCATACGGCGCGCCCTTGTGCAGATCCTTGTGCACGATCTTGACCATCGCGCGGCGACCCGGCGAGGTCGGCTTAACTTTCACGATTGCCATGATTACTTGGCCTCCGCTTCAAAGTTGATTTCCTGGCCGGGCTTCAGGCAGACATACGCCTTCTTCACGTCCTTGCGCTTGCCGTTGAAGCGGCCAAAGCGCTTGGCTTTGCCCTTCTGGACCAGCACGTTGACGGACTCGACTTCCACCTTGAACAGCAGCTCGACAGCAGCCTTGACTTCCTGCTTGTTCGCGTCCGGCGCGACTTCGAAGACGACTTGCTCGTTCTTCTCCGCAACCAGCGTCGCCTTTTCGGAGATCACCGGTGCGAGCAGGACCTGCATCAAACGATGATCGTTCTTGCGAATCTCGCTCATGACAGCAACTCCTCGATCTGGGCGACCGCTGCCTTCGTGATCAGGATCTTCTTGAAGTAGATCAGCGAGAGCGGGTCGGCAAAACGCGGCTCAACGACTGCCACGTGGGGCAGGTTGCGCGACGCGAGATACAGGTTCTCGTCGACCGTGTCGGTGATGACCAGCACGGATTCGAGACCCATGGCCTTGAACTTTTCGGCCAGCAGCTTCGTCTTCGGCGCTTCGAGCGAGAGCTCTTCCACGACCGAGATGCGGCCTTCGCGGGCCAGCTGCGAGAAGATCGAGCAGAGGCCTGCGCGATGCATCTTCTTGTTGACCTTGTGCGAGAAGTTTTCTTCCGGCGAATTCGGGAAGATGCGACCACCGCCACGCCACAGCGGGCTCGACGACATACCGGCACGAGCGCGGCCCGTACCCTTCTGACGCCACGGCTTCTTGGTGGTGTGCTTGACCTGCTCGCGGTCCTTCTGCGCGCGGTTGCCGCTGCGCGCGTTCGCCTGATAGGCGACAACGATCTGGTGAATCAGCGCTTCGTTGTAGTCACGGCCGAACACGACGTCCGACGCGTTGACTGCTGCGCCTTCCTGACCATTAGCGTTCAGGAGCTTCAGTTCCATTATTGCGCTCCTTTCTTGGCACGGGCCTTGACAGCCGGCGTCACGAAAACCTTGCCGCCCTTTGCACCCGGCACGGCACCCTTCACGAGCAGCAGCTTGCGCTCTGCGTCGATACGGGCGATTTCGAGGTTCTGCACCGTCACGGTTTCGTCACCCATGTGACCGGTCATGCGCTTGCCCGGGAACACGCGACCCGGATCCTGCGCCATACCGATCGAGCCCGGCACGTTGTGCGAGCGCGAGTTGCCGTGCGAAGCACGACCCGAACTGAAGTTGTAACGCTTGATGGTACCGGCGTAGCCCTTACCGATCGAGGTGCCTTGCACGTCGACCTTCTGGCCTTCTGCGAAGAGATCCACACCGATCACGGCGCCAGCGGACAGCTCGGCAGCCTTGGCGGCGTCGATCTGGAATTCCTTGAGGATTTCACCGGCTTGAACGCCGGCTTTGGCGAGATGACCTGCGAGCGGCTTCGTCACGCGCGATGCACGGCGCGTACCGAACGCAACCTGAACGGCCGTGTAGCCGTCGGTTTCAACAGTCTTGATCTGCGTCACGCGGTTGTCGGACACGTCCAGCACGGTCACGGGAATCGAATCCCCTTCGGCCGTGAAGATACGGGTCATGCCAACCTTGCGACCTACGAGTCCAAGGCTCATCGTTTTCTCCATTCCCGACTGCGATTGGTCGGGGCTAATTTACAAAGTACCGGCGTGCTTTCGGGGCGCTTTTGATAAAGAAACCTGAAAGGGACACACCGATTTTTTGCGCAAATGCGCGAAAAGACGTCAAGTATAACGTCCTTTCTCGTTTTCCGCAAGCAATCAAAGACTTAGCGCTGTCAGACTATCCAGACTGCGCCAGGCAGCGCTCGAGGCCCTTACTGCAGCTTGATTTCGACGTCCACGCCAGCCGGGAGGTCCAGCTTCATCAGTGCGTCGACGGTCTTGTCCGTCGGATCGACGATGTCCATCAGGCGCAGGTGGGTGCGAATTTCGAGCTGGTCGCGCGACGTCTTGTTGACGTGCGGCGAACGCAGGATGTCGAAACGCTGGATACGCGTCGGCAGCGGCACCGGACCGCGGACGATGGCGCCCGTGCGCTTCGCCGTATCGACGATTTCAGCAGCCGACTGGTCGATCAGACGGTAGTCGAAAGCCTTCAGACGGATACGGATTTTTTGGTTCTGCATGACGATTCCTTGAAAAGAGCGAGGCGGACTTGCGCCGCCAGACTAGATAAAGAGCGTAGATCTGCTCTGCGGCGGAGAGCCGCAGCGTAGATCTGTGGGCGGGAGTTGGCGCTTTAGCGCCTGCTCCCGTCCCATACATCAACTTCTACTGCTTACAGCGAACCAGCGATTTTACTCGATGATCTTGGCGACGACACCGGCGCCGACGGTACGGCCACCTTCGCGGATTGCGAAGCGCAGACCTTCTTCCATCGCGATCGGAGCGATCAGCTTCACCGTGATCGACACGTTGTCGCCC
>NZ_JAYMRY010000032.1:0-90929 GCF_038900695.1 Paraburkholderia sp. JHI2823
GCTGCGCAGCGGTGACATCTTCGGGAGGACGGGCGGGGGTACGGACCATGCCTTGGGCAACTCGCTTGGAAAAGATTTCGGACGTCAGATTATCTCAGGAAGCGGCGCGGGCAGGTCGTGGCGATGGTTCATGGTGGCCCGGATGCCGTTGCCGGCAGCGTGTTGCGGTGCACTCAAGTTCGCATCACCGGGCCCGGGCGTCAACGGCATCGATGCAGCGTTAGCCTTTCGGCCAGGACCATCGGTAGGGCCGTACGGCGACGCACGAAGCTGGCCGTTCGGCCGATGCGACACGCGCCGCTTCCTGAGATAATCTGACGTCCGAAATCTTTTCCAAGCGAGTTGCCCAAGGCATGGTCCGTACCCCCGCCCGTCCTCCCGAAGATGTCACCGCTGCGCAGCGCGCGGCGTGGTTGCGCGCCGAACTCGAGCGGGCGAATCACGCCTACTACGTGCTCGACCAGCCGGAACTGCCCGACGCGGAATACGACAAGCTGTTTGGCGAACTCCAGCAGCTCGAGGCAGAGCACCCGGATCTCGTCACGCCTGATTCCCCTACCCAGCGAGTGGGCGGCAAGGCGGCCGCGGGCTTCGAGCCCGTGGTGCACGACGTGCCGATGCTCTCGCTCAACAACGGCTTCGCCGACGACGACATCGTCGCGTTCGACAAGCGCGTGGCCGATGCGCTTGGCAAGATCGGGGGCACCCAGTCCGTCGATGCCGCCGGGGTCGAGTATGCGTGCGAACTCAAGTTCGACGGTCTCGCCATCTCGCTGCGCTATGTCGATGGCGTATTTGTCCAGGCGTCCACGCGCGGCGACGGCACGACCGGCGAGAACGTCACCGAGAACGTCCGCACGATTCGCTCGCTGCCGCTGCGCCTGAAGGGCAAGCACGTGCCGAAGGTGCTCGACGTACGCGGCGAAGTGCTGATGTTCCGCCGCGACTTCGAGCGCATGAACCAGCGGCAGCGCGACGCCGGCCAGAAGGAATTCGCGAATCCGCGCAACGCTGCGGCGGGCAGCCTGCGGCAACTCGATCCGAAAATCACGGCGCAGCGGCCGCTATCGTTCTTCGCCTATGGCATTGGCGTGCTCGAGGGCGAGCCGATGCCGGCCACTCATAGCGAGCTGCTCGACTGGTACGAGCAACTGGGCTTGCCGGTGAATTCCGAGCGCGCGGTCGTGAAGGGTGCGCGAGGTCTGCTCGAATTTTTCCGCGCCGTGGGTGAGAAACGCGAGAGCCTGCCGTACGACATCGATGGCGTGGTCTACAAGGTGAACCGCCGCGACGAGCAGGACGCGCTCGGTTTTGTCTCGCGCGCACCGCGCTTCGCGCTCGCCCACAAGTTCCCGGCCCAGGAAGCGCTCACGAAGCTGCTGGCGATCGACGTGCAGGTGGGCCGCACCGGCGCCATCACACCGGTCGCGCGGCTCGAGCCGGTGTTCGTCGGCGGTGCGACCGTGACCAACGCCACGCTGCACAACGAAGACGAAGTGCGCCGCAAGGACATCCGCATCGGCGACACCGTGATCGTGCGCCGCGCGGGCGACGTGATTCCCGAAGTGGTCAGTGCGCTGCTCGACCGGCGTCCTGCCGACGCCAGCGAGTTCGTGATGCCGAGCGCCTGCCCTGTGTGCGGTTCGCGCATCGAGCGCCTGCCGGACGAAGCGATCGCGCGTTGCACGGGCGGCCTCTTCTGTCCGGCGCAGCGCAAACAGGCACTGTGGCACTTCGCCCAGCGCCGGGCGCTCGACATCGACGGATTGGGCGAGAAGATCATCGACCAGCTGGTCGACCAGAACCTCGTGCGCACGCCCGCAGATCTTTTCAATCTCGGCTTCGGCACGCTCGCGCAACTCGATCGCATGGCGGACAAGTCGGCGCAGAACCTGCTCGATTCGCTCGAAAAGGCCAAGTCCACGACGCTTGCGCGTTTTATCTACGCCCTCGGCATCCGGCACGTGGGCGAGTCGACGGCCAAAGACCTTGCGAAGCATTTCGGCTCGCTCGATCCGATCATGAACGCCTCGGTCGAGGAACTGCTCGAAGTGAATGATGTCGGGCCGATCGTCGCGCTCGCCATTCACGAGTTCTTTGCGGAAGCGCACAACCGCACAGTGATCGAGCAACTGCGTGCGCCGGGCAAAGTAACATGGGCGGAAGGTCCGCCCGCGCCGAGGGCGCCCGTGGGCGTGCTGGCAGGCAAGACGGTGGTGCTCACCGGCACGCTGCCCACGCTCGCGCGCGACGAGGCGAAGGAGATGCTGGAGGCAGCCGGTGCGAAAGTGGCCGGCTCGGTGTCGAAGAAGACCGATTATGTGGTGGCGGGCGCCGACGCGGGCAGCAAGCTTGCGAAAGCCGAGGAACTTGGTGTGCCGGTGCTCGACGAAGAAGGAATGCGCAAGCTCCTGGAGGGGCAAACGACATGATTCGCGAAATTCTCAGGATGGGCGATCCGCGCCTGCTCAACATCGCAAAGCCGGTCGATCACTTCGATACGCCCGAGCTGCACGAACTCATAGCCGACATGTTCGACACCATGCATGCGGCGAACGGCGCGGGCCTCGCTGCCCCGCAGATCGGCGTGGACCTGCAGGTGGTGATCTTCGGTTTCGAGCAAAACGAGCGCTATCCCGAGGCGCCGGCGGTGCCGCAAACGGTGCTCATCAACCCGGTCATTCATCCGTTGTCGCACGACATGGAAGAGGGCTGGGAGGGCTGCCTTTCGGTGCCGGGCATGCGGGGCGCGGTAAGCCGCTACTCGATGATCCGCTACAACGGCTTCGACCAGTACGGCACGCCCATCGAGCGCGTGGCCGAGGGTTTTCACGCGCGGGTCGTCCAGCACGAATGCGACCACCTGATCGGCAAGCTGTACCCCATGCGCATCACCGATTTCTCGAAGTTCGGCTTTACCGAGGTGCTGTTTCCGGAACTCGACCCGAGCAGAGACGACTGAACGTCGGATCTTCTCAAGAAAAACGGGAGCCCGATGGCTCCCGTTTGTTCATTCGGCGCGGTGTTTGCGGCGGAGTCGCGTCAGAACGCTTCGTCAGCCGCCAGATAGCGCCATTGGCCCTGCGGCAGGGCGCCGAGCAGCACGCGGCCCATGCGCACGCGCTTGAGACCCACCACCTTGAGGCCGACGAGTTCGCACATGCGGCGGATCTGGCGTTTCTTGCCTTCGCGCAGCACGAAGCGCAACTGCTCGCCGTTCTGCCAGCTCACCTGGGCTGGCTTGAGCGGCACGTCGTCGAGCGACAGGCCGTGGCGAAGCTTCGCCAGCAGCTCAGCCGGGAAGTGCTGATCGATTTCCGTGTCGATGTCGTTATAGGTGACACGTACGAGGTATTCCTTGTCGATGTCCGAGCTCTCACCGATCAGCTGCTTGGCCACGCGGCCGTCCTGGGTCAGCACGAGCAGGCCCGTCGAGTCGATGTCGAGCCGCCCAGCCGGCGCGAGCGTGCGCAGATGCTTTGCCGAGAAACGAATGCCCGAGCGGTCGCCTTCCCAATGATTCTCGCCGGTGACGAGCGTGGCGGCGGGCTCGTAGCCGTCCTCCGCCTGGCCCGACACATAGCCAACGGGCTTATGCAGCAGGATCGTCACCTGGCGCGCCTGAGCGGCGAGCGCGGCCGGGTCGACCTCGATGCGCTGATCGGGCGTGACCTTGGCTCCGAGGGTGTCGACGACTTCGCCATCGACGTACACCCAGCCTTTTTCGATCCATTCATCGGCTTCGCGGCGCGAGCACAGGCCCAGTTCGGACATGCGCTTGGACAGGCGCAGCGTGTTGTCGCCGTCGACTTCTTCCCGCGGCGCACGGCGCGGCGCCGATCCGGCGTCGTCGCTGCGGCGTAATGGCTTGTCGGCCGACTTGACGGGGCGGGCGGATTTGCGATCGCCGCCAACTCGATGGTCGTCGCTCCGGGTGGATTTCACCGGGCGCGCGAAACTGCGCTCAGTACCCTCGTCGCGTCCCCGTGCGGGGCGGCGGTCGTTGCTGTCTGTGCGACGTGTGAAGCGCTCCTCGCCGCCTTCGCTTCGGTTGCGCGGCGGGCGGCGGTCGTCTCCTTCCGTGGGTCGCGCGAAGCGTCTCTCACCACCATCCTCGCGGCTGCGCGGCGGGCGGCGGTCGTCGCCTTCCGTGCGGCGCGCGAAACGTCGGTCACCACCTTCCTCGCGGCTGCGCGGCGGGCGGCGGTCGTCGCCTTCGGCGCGGCCTGCGAAGCGTCGCTCACCGCTTTCGTCGCGGCTGCGCGGCGGGCGACGGTCGCCGCCCTCGGCGGGGCGTGCGAAGCGCCGGTCACCACCTTCGGCGCGCCGTGCGAAACGTTGCTCACCGCCTTCCTCGCGGCTGCGGGGCGGCCGGCGATCATCGCTCTCCGTGCGTCGCGCGAAACGTCGGTCACCAGCTTCCTCGCGGGTGCGCGGCTGGCGGCGGTCGTCGCCTTCGGCGCGCCGTGCGAAACGTTGCTCACCACCTTCCTCGCGGCTGCGCGGCGGGCGGCGTTCGTCTCCTTGGGTGCGTCGCGCGAAACGTCGCTCACCACCTTCGTCGCGGCTGGGCGGCTGGCGGCGGTCATCGCCTTCCGTGCGTCGCGTAAAACGTCGCTCGCTGCCTTCTTCACGGCCACGCGCAAAGCCTCGTGGTTCATCGGCTGAACGCCGCGCCGGGCGACGGTCGTCGCCGAAGCCGCCTTCGCGAGCGGGCCGCGCCGGGCGGCTCGAACTGTCGCGCTCGCGCGTCGTCGCCGGCCGCGCCGGGCGTTCGCCTGGGCGCGCATCGGCGCTGCGCGTCGCCGTGCGGCCGGTGGAGGTGCGCGCGGGCTTCGCCGCCCCCGTTTTGGAAGCCGATGCCGGCCGCGCCTCAGCCGGCCGCACCTCAGCCGGCCGCACCTCAGCCGGCCGCACCTCAGCCGGCCGCACCTCAGCCGGCCGCACCGGCTTACGCGCGGTCGTGCTGCCGCGGCGGACGGGGGCGCGTTCCGGAGTGGTCGGACGCGGATGTTTGGCTGTCAGTTTGGCTCGCATGGATCTGGGTATTTCGCTTGGGTCATTCACACTGCAATGGCGCGCAGCAATTCGGTCTCGACACGAATCTGCTGGCGGTTGTCGGACAGTCCCGAGCCGTCGAGCAGAAACACGTCTTCCACGCGTTCGCCGAGCGTATTGATCCGCGCCGCGTGGACGCCGACATGGTGTTCGGCGAGCACGCGTGCGATGGAATAGAGGAGGCCCGGCCGGTCGTTCGCCGACACGGACAGGATGTAGTACTGGCCGCGCTCGTCGGCGCGCAGGTCGACGCGCGGGGTCACCGGGAAGGTGCGCGACAGGCGCGAAAGGCGTCCCTTCGACGGCTCGGGCAGTGCCTTGCCGGTGGCGCTCAGCCGCGCCGCGAGTTCCTGTTCGACGAGGTTCGCGATATCGCGATAATGCACGTCGCCCTCGGTGTGGGCGACGATGAAGTTGTCCAGCGCATAGCCGTGGCGTGTCGTGCTCACGCGCGCGTCGAGCACGGAGAGGCCGCTGCGGTCGAAGTACGCGCACATCGTCGCGAAGAGGTCGGGGCGGTCCTTCGCGTAGACGAGCACCTGGAGCGCCTCGCCGATGGGCGACGGGCGCGCGCGCACAACCGGTTCCGGCGCCTCGACGTGGCGGTAGAGCACGCGCGTTTGCCAGGCGATGTCGGCGGCGTCGTGGCGCAGGAAGTAGCCCACGTCGAGCTGGTCCCACAGCGCTCGATGCGCGTGCTCCGGCACCGTCTCGAGGCGCAGCAGGGCGAGCGCCAGCTCCTGGCGCGTCTTGAGTTCCGAATGTGCGTCGGGCTGGGCGCCGCCAAGGACGGCGAGCGTCGAGCGGTAAAGGTCTTCGAGGAGCTTGCCTTTCCAGTTGTTCCAGACTTTCGGGCTCGTGCCGCGGATATCGGCGACCGTCAGCAGATACAGCGCGGAAAGGCGCCGCTCCGTGCCGACCAGATCCGCGAAGCGCTTCACGACCTCGGGGTCGGTGATGTCCTGCTTCTGCGCGACCTGGCTCATGGTCAGGTGCTGCTGGACGAGCCAGACGATCAGGTCGGCATCGTCGCCCGCGATGTCGTGCTCGCGGCAAAAGCGCCGCGCGTCGGCCATGCCAAGCTGCGAATGGTCGCCGCCACGGCCCTTCGCGATGTCATGGAACAGGGCCGCGACATAGAGCACCCAGGGGCGCTCGAAGTTCGCGATGAGCTGGCTGCAGAACGGATACTCGTGCGCATGCTCGGCCACGGCGAAGCGGCGCATGTTGCGCAGCACCATCAGGATGTGCTGATCGACCGTGTAGACGTGGTAAAGGTCGTGCTGCATCTGCCCGACGATGCGCCGGAAATTCAGCAGGTAGCGCCCGAGCACACTGGTCTGGTTCATGAGCCGCATGGCATGCGTGATGCCGGCCGGCTGCTTGAGAATCTCCATGAACAGCCGGCGGTTCTCCGGGTCGCGGCGCCAGTTCTGATCCATGGTCTCGCGCGCGTTGTAGAGCGCGCGCAGGGTCCTCGCCGAGAGACCCTTCACGCCGGGCACCTGCTCGTAGAGCAGGAACGCTTCCAGAATCGCGTGCGGCTCGCGTTCGAACACGTCGTCGCTGACGATTTCCAGCATGCCCTGCTTTTCGACGAAGTGGTCCGAGAGCGTTCGCGTGATGCCACTCGTGCTCGGGAAGAGCTGCGCCTCGATGTTCTGGATGAGGATGGTGGCGAGCTGCGTGACTGCCTTCGCCGCCCAGTAGTAGCGGCGCATGAGCTGCTCGCTCGCACGCCGCGCGCCGCTTGCCTTGAAGCCGAAGCTCTCGGCCACGGCCGTTTGCAGATCGAACACGAGGATGTCCTGACGGCGCCCCGCGATGACATGCAGCCGCGCGCGCAGCGCCTTGAGGAACGCTTCGTTGCGGCGCAGCTCGCGCGCTTCGCGCCCGGTAATGAGCCCGCGCTGATCCAGTTCCTTCCAGCTGCTGCCAAAGGCCGCGGCCTCGGTGATCCAGAGGATCAGTTGCAGGTCGCGCAGTCCGCCGGGGCTCTCCTTGACGTTGGGTTCGAGCGAGTAAGGCGTGTCCTGGAAGCGCGCGTGGCGCTGGCGCATTTCGAGCACCTTCGCCTGGAAGAACGCGCGCGGATCCATGGCGTCGCGGTAACGCTGCGCGAAGTCGCCAAAGAGCGTTGCGCTACCCGTTATGCGGCGTGCCTCGAGCAGGGACGTGCGCACGGTTACGTCGTTGGCGGCCTCTTCGAGACATTGCGAGACGCTGCGCACGCTGCTGCCGATATCGAGCCCGAGGTCCCATGCGAGCCCGATGAACCGCTCGATGCGTGCTTCGAGCGGGGCGAGCGCCTCGTCGTCCGGCAGCAGCACGAGGATATCGACATCGGACCAGGGCGCGAGCTCGCCGCGGCCGAAGCCGCCCACGGCGACGAGCGCCAGCGTCGCCGGCAGCTCGCAGAGGTTCCAGGCGCTGCGCAAGGTGTCGTCGGTCGTGCGGGCGAGGGCGCGCATCAACGAGTCGACGTTGGTTGCGGTCCTGAATCGCTCGAGCAACTGGGCCTTGGCGGCCTTGTAGTCGGACTTCAGCGACGACGTATCGGGAACGGCGACAGCGGGAGCGCTCATGGGCTGGAATCGTGTGTGGCGTGGTTGGGCGGGTGGCCGGTCGCGCGCGGGGAAGCCTCGCGCTCGCGGATGTCGGCTCCCGTCAGGGCGGCGCTGCCGCCACGTTGGTTTGTCGGCTGGTTCTGCGTCGGGTGCTTCGTTGAATGTTCCGTCGTTCGCTACGTCATTGCGCGGGCGCTGCGCGGCGTGTCCGCCTGCACTGCCTGCTTGCACCGGGCTGGAATGCGGCGCAAGTGCACCTCGCGACCGCATCCATTTTGCGCCGGATCACGCCACGAAGCCCTTTTCCGGAGCTTTCGGTTGGCCGTCAGGCCGCCGTGCCCGCCATTTGCGCGACGATGGCCGGCTTGGCCGGCGTGCCCGCCGAGACTGTCAGGACGTCGTAGCCGGTTTCGGTCACGAGCACCGTGTGTTCCCACTGGGCGGAGAGGCTGCGGTCTTTCGTCTTCACGGTCCACTGGTCCGGCATGGTGCGGATGTCGCGGCGGCCAGCGTTGATCATCGGCTCGACGGTGAAGATCATGCCGGGCACGAGTTCGATGCCCGTGCCGGGTCGGCCGTAGTGGAGCACCTGCGGATCTTCGTGGAACACCGTGCCGATGCCGTGGCCGCAGTATTCGCGCACCACGCTGTAGCCCTGGCTTTCGGCGTAACGCTGGATGGCATGGCCGATGTCGCCCAGGTGCGCGCCCGGCCGGATCTGGTCGATGCCGAGCCACATGCACTCATACGTGGTCTGCACGAGCCGCTTTGCGAGAATCGAGCCTTCGCCGACGATGAACATGCGGCTCGTGTCGCCGAAATAGCCGTCCTTGATGACCGTGATGTCGATATTGAGCGCGTCGCCGTTCTTCAGCGCCTTGTCGCCCGGAATGCCGTGACAGATCACGTCGTTCACGGAGGTGCAGATCGCCTTCGGGTAGGGCGGGTAGCCGGGCGGCTGATAGTTGAGCGGCGCGGGCACCGTGCCCTGCACATTGGTCATGTATTCGTGGCACAGGCGGTCGAGCTCGCCGGTGGTCACGCCGGCCGTGATGAACGGCGTGATGTAATCGAGCACCTCGCTCGCCAGCCGGCAGGCGACGCGCATTTGCGCGATGTCGTGTTCGTTCTTGATCGAAATGGCCATGGTGTGCGCCCGAAAATGCAGTCGAATATTGAATTATCGCACCTAATGCAAGCGGTCGCTGGCTTTTGAAAAGGCGGGCCGCGGTCCGGTGCGCCGTGCTTGCAAGGATCTGCGCCTTGTTCCGCGGGTAATAGCTGGCTTGAGTGGGGCGTCGTTTGCGTGCTATACTCTTCGGCTAAGTCGCTTCCCATGTGTTTTATATTTGCATGGGTCGCGGCGGAATCCGCCGTTGCCGCGGAGCGCCTTGCCGGGAATGCAGGAACACGGTGGGGCGCACGGAGAACATTCGGAAGCATTTTCTCCTGGCAGCACACTCGCGAGCCGGCGCACCCAGGGTGTCGTGCGCGCCGATCCCAAAGAGACCGGGATGGCGCAACGATACGGCAGCCGGCTTCAGACCCAAACCCTAGCGGAGAATTTCTCATGGCAGTTACCATGCGCCAAATGCTGGAAGCCGGTGTCCACTTCGGTCACCAGACGCGCTTCTGGAACCCGAAGATGGCCCCCTTCATTTTCGGCCATCGCAACAAGATTCACATCATCAACCTCGAAAAGACGCTGCCGATGTACAACGACGCGCTGAAGTACGTGCGTCAACTGGCAGCCAACCGCGGCACGATCCTGTTCGTCGGCACGAAGCGTCAATCGCGCGACACGATCGCCGAGGAAGCGCAGCGCGCCGGCATGCCGTTCGTCAATGCGCGCTGGCTCGGCGGCATGCTGACCAACTTCAAGACGCTGAAGGTTTCGATCAAGCGCCTGAAGGACATGGAAGCAGCCGTGGAAGCGGGTGAGCTCGAGAAGATGAGCAAGAAGGAAGCGCTCCTGTTCGAACGCGAAATCGCCAAGCTGCAAAAGTCGATCGGCGGCGTGAAGGACATGGGCGGCATTCCGGACGCGATCTTCGTGGTCGACGTCGGCTATCACAAGATTGCCGTGACGGAAGCGAACAAGCTGGGCATCCCCGTGATCGCCGTGGTCGACACGAACCACTCGCCGGAAGGCATCGATTACGTGATCCCGGGCAACGACGACGCGAGCAAGGCCGTTGCGCTCTACACGCAAGGCGTGGCTGACGCGATCCTCGAAGGCCGTGCGAACGCGGTCAACGACGTGGTTGCGGCCGCGCGCGGCAACGACGGCGACGACGAGTTCGTCGAGGTCAATTCGGAGGCGTAAGCTGCCCCGTGTCCGGCAAGAAAAGGGGGCTTTCCATAGGCCCCTTTTTTTTAAGCCGCGACTTTCGTCGCCGCGTCATCTATGCGGCACCGTAGCCCTGTAGAAACAGCTGTAAGAAAGCGTTTCTCCGCAGGCGGAAACGGAAACGAATTTCTGCCGGCCGCGTCCAAAAGCGCGGCGGCGTGTACCTGACAGACTCAAGGAGCGAATGATGGCGGCAATTACCGCAAGCATGGTGGCAGAACTGCGCGCAAAGACCGACGCGCCGATGATGGAATGCAAGAAGGCCCTGACGGAAGCCGACGGCGACCTGGCGCGCGCTGAAGAGCTGCTGCGCGTGAAGCTCGGCAACAAGGCGAGCAAGGCTGCGTCGCGCGTCACGGCTGAAGGCGTGATCGCTTCGTTCATCGGCGGCAACGCGGGCGCCGTGGTCGAGCTGAACTGCGAAACCGACTTCGTCGCCAAGAACGACGACTTCCTCGCTTTCGCGAACACGGTGGCCCAGCTGGTCGCCGCGCAAAACCCGGCTGACGTCGCAGCCCTGTCGGCCCTGCCGCTGGAAGGCTCGACGGTCGACGCAGTGCGTCTCGCGCTGGTCGGCAAGATCGGCGAAAACGTCTCGATCCGCCGTTTCGCGCGCTTCGAAACCGCCAACAAGCTGGCTTCGTACCTGCACGGCACGCGCATCGGCGTGCTCGTGGAGTACACGGGCGCCGAAGAGCAAGTGGGCAAGGACGTCGCGATGCACATCGCCGCGATGAAGCCGGTCTCGCTGTCGTCGGACGACGTGCCGGCCGACCTGATCGCCAAGGAGCGCAGCATCGCCGAGCAGAAGGCCGCCGAATCGGGCAAGCCGGCTGAGATCGTCGCGAAGATGGTCGAAGGCTCGGTGCAGAAGTACCTGAAGGAAGTCTCGCTGCTGAACCAGCCGTTCGTGAAGAACGACAAGCAGACGATCGAACAGATGCTGAAGGCGGCCAACACGTCGGTGCAGAAGTTCGCGCTGTTCGTCGTCGGCGAAGGCATCGAGAAGCGCCAGGACGACTTCGCCGCCGAAGTGGCCGCGCAAGTCGCTGCTGCAAAGCAGCAATAAAGACGGTCATCGCCGCCCGGGCGCGGATTGCGCGGCCGGCGGCAACCGCAGTTGTTGCAGTACCGCAGTCTGCATTCGCATTTTGTACAAGTCGTAAATCGCGGCGGAGCAATCCGCCGCGGTGGGCAGCGTAGCGACACCGCGCAAGGCAGTCCCCGCCGCGCGCGGCGTCGGCAATCTTCGCAATTTCTGCGGCGCTTGCCCGAAGCCGTATTTCACCCCTACAGTTTCAAGTTATTGCCCTTTGCGCGCGATTCTGGATACCTCCATGCCCACACCCGCCTATAAACGCGTCCTGCTCAAACTTTCCGGCGAAGCCCTGATGGGCGATGATGCATTCGGCATCAATCGCGCCACGATCGAACGTATGGTTGCGGACGTGGCCGAAGTGGTGCGGCTTGGCACGCAGCTCGCGGTCGTGATCGGCGGCGGCAACATTTTCCGCGGCGTCGCGGGCGGCGCGGCCGGCATGGACCGTGCGACCGCCGACTACATGGGCATGCTGGCGACGATGATGAACGCGCTGGCTTTGCAGGACGCCATGCGCCACGCCGGCATCGAGGCGCGCGTGCAGTCGGCGCTGCGCATGGACCAGGTCGTCGAGCCGTACATCCGCCCCCGCGCGATCCGCCAGCTCGAAGAGGGCAAGGTCGTGATCTTCGCCGCGGGCACGGGCAACCCGTTCTTCACCACCGACACGGCTGCCGCGCTGCGCGGCTCGGAAGTCGGCGCCGAGGTCGTGCTGAAGGCCACGAAGGTCGACGGCGTCTACTCGGCCGACCCGAAGAAGGACGCGAGCGCCACGCGCTATTCGACGATCAGCTTCGATGAGGCAATTGGCCGCAACCTGCAGGTCATGGACGCCACCGCGTTCGCGCTGTGCCGCGACCAGAAGCTGCCGATCCGGGTTTTTTCGATCAACAAGCCCGGTGCCCTCAAGCGCATTGTTCAGGGCGAAGACGAAGGTACGCTCGTCCACGTGTAAACTCTCGTCTCACGAGAGATTCGAACACGGGCCGCGCCGCCCACCAGCGCGCCGGCGGGCCCGTACCGTTATCAAGGTTGGGAGGTATCAAAATGGCTGTGGCTGACATCAAGAAGGGCGCCGAGCAGAAAATGCAGCGCTCGATCGAAGCGTTCAAGAGCGACCTGGCGAAAATCCGCACGGGCCGCGCCCATACCGGTCTGCTCGACCATATCCAGGTCGACTACTACGGCTCGCCCGTGCCCATCTCGCAGGTCGCGAACCTCACGCTCGTCGACGCGCGCACGATCGGCGTCCAGCCGTGGGAAAAGAAGATGGTCCAGGTCATCGAAAAAGCGATCCGCGAGTCGGATCTCGGCCTGAACCCGGCTACGCACGGCGATCTGATCCGCGTGCCGATGCCCGCGCTCACCGAAGAGCGCCGCAAGGAACTGACGAAGATCGTCAAGAACGAAGGCGAAACGGCGAAGGTGGCCGTGCGCAATCTGCGCCGCGACGCGAACGAGCAGCTCAAGAAGCTCGTGAAGGACAAGGAGATTTCCGAAGACGACGAGCGCCGCGGCGGCGACGACGTCCAGAAGTTGACGGACCGCTTCGTGGCCGAGATCGACAAGCTCGTGCAGACGAAGGAAGCCGAGATCATGACGGTCTGAGGCCCTCGGGCTCGCAGATTCGCCGGGTGTCTGGATGTGTTTCCCGGCGATTTCCTTTTTTCACAGCAGTTATAGTCCGACGGCCATGACCTATACCAGCTCAACCGTTCACGTGCCCGACGTGGCGGCCGTACCGCGCCACATCGCGATCATCATGGACGGCAATGGCCGTTGGGCAACGCAGCGCCGCCTGCCACGCGTCGCAGGCCACACGCGCGGCGTGGACGCCGTGCGCTCGGTCGTCGAGACGTGCGTGGAGCGCGGCGTCGAGTACCTCACGCTGTTCGCGTTCAGTTCCGAGAACTGGCGCCGCCCGACCGACGAAGTCTCGTTCCTCATGCGCCTGTTCGTCAGCGCGCTCGAGCGCGAGGTGGCGCGGCTGCACGCGAACGGCATCCGCCTGCGCGTGGTCGGCGACCTGTCGATGTTCAACGAGCGCATCCAGGACCTGATCCGCCGCGCGGAAACCAGGACCGCGCGCAATACCCGTCTCACGCTCACGATCGCTGCGAACTACGGCGGTCGCTGGGACATCATGCAGGCGACCCGCAAACTGGTCGAGGAGGCCGCGGCCACGGGCCAGCCGGTGCCCGTGACCGAAGACTCGTTCGCCCAGCATCTCGCAATGGCCTATGCGCCCGAGCCCGATCTGTTCATCCGCACGGGTGGGGAGCAGCGGGTGAGCAATTTCCTGCTCTGGCAACTCGCGTACGCCGAGTTCTATTTCACCGACACGTTCTGGCCGGATTTCGACGCCGAAGCGCTCAACCGCGCCATCGCGTCGTACGCCGAGCGCGAGCGCCGTTTCGGCCGCACCAGCGCGCAGGTCGTCGCCCAGAACGTCGATTCGCTTTCATGCTGAAGACCCGCGTCATCACGGCGCTCGTCCTGCTGGCCGTCTTTCTGCCAGTTACCCTGTACGCGCCGGTGGCGTGGTTCGGCGCGCTGATCGGCGTCGTGGTCGTGTTCGCCGCGTGGGAGTGGGCGCGCCTCCTGAAGGCCGGCGCCACCGGCTCGATCGTCTATGCGGTGGTCGCGGCGGCGGTCGTCGTGCTCAGCACGCGCCTGCCGACGCCGCTGCCGCTCTTTCAGGCGGCGGCGGTGTTCTGGATCATCGCCGGCCCGTACGTGCTGCTGCGCAAGCCGGTGCTGGCCGCGGGCGCCTGGCGCGCCTTCCTGCTCGCTGCCGGGCTCATCCTGTTCGCTGCCTGCTGGCATGCGCTGGTGGCGGCGCGCACGGCGGGCGTGGCTTTCGTCCTGTCCCTTCTGCTCGTCGTATGGCTGGCCGATATCGGCGCATACTTTGCAGGTAAGGCATTCGGAAAGCATAAGCTCGCGCCTGCGATCAGCCCCGGCAAGACGTGGGAGGGCGCCGTGGGCGGGTGGGCCGCCGTGATGGTCGTGTCCAGCGCGGCGATCGCGCTTCACGCGTTCGAACCCACGCTGTATTCCGCGCTCGCGGCCCAGACCGGACTTGGCCGTGCGCTTTTCGTACTTACCGTGCTGGTCGCGTTCAGCGTGGTCGGCGATCTGTTCGAGTCGATGCTCAAGCGCCAGGCTGGCGTGAAGGACTCGAGCGGCCTTCTGCCCGGTCACGGCGGGGTCCTCGACCGCATCGACGCGTTGCTGCCCGTGCTGCCGCTCGCCATGCTGCTGCTTGGCTAGAGGTGCCTGTTTAGAGACGCTCGGTTAGAGACGCTCGGTTAGAGATTTCAATATGCAAAAACGACTCACTCTGCTCGGTTCCACGGGCTCGATTGGCGACAGCACGCTCGACGTCGTCGCGCGGCATCCGCAACGCTTCTCGGTCTACGCGCTCACCGCGCATCGCAACGGCGACAAGCTCGTCGAGCAATGCCTGCGCTTCGCGCCCGAAGTGGCCGTGGTCGGTGACGCCGCCACCGCCGGGCAGGTCGAGCGCAAGCTGCGCGAAGCCGGCTCGAAGACGATCGTGACCTACGGGCCGCAAGCCCTTGTGGAAGTCTCGAAGAGCGATGGCTGCGACACCGTGGTCGCGGCGATCGTCGGCGCGGCGGGTCTCGCGCCCACGCTGGCGGCAGCGAAGGCCGGCAAGCAGATCCTGCTCGCCAACAAGGAAGCGCTCGTGATGTCGGGCGACATCTTCATGGATACGGTGCGCGACAGCGGCGCGGTGCTGCTGCCGCTCGATAGCGAGCACAACGCCGTATTCCAGTGCTTTCCCCGCGAGGGCACGCAACATGGTGGCGTGACCAAAATCATCCTCACGGCCTCGGGCGGCCCGTTCCGCACGCGCGAGCCCTCGACGCTCGTGAACGTGACGCCGGACGAGGCCTGCAAGCACCCGAACTGGTCGATGGGCCGCAAGATCTCGGTCGACTCGGCCACGATGATGAACAAGGGCCTCGAAGTGATCGAGGCGCACTACCTGTTCGACCTGCCGGGCGAGCGCATCGACGTGCTGATCCATCCGCAAAGCGTGATCCACTCGATGGTCTCGTACGCCGACGGTTCGGTGCTCGCGCAACTAGGCAACCCCGACATGCGCACGCCGATCGCCCACGCGCTGGCTTACCCCGAGCGGGTCGACTCCGGAGTCGCTCAGCTCGATCTGGCGCAGATCGCGACGCTCACGTTCGAAAAACCCGATTACGCGCGCTTTCCGTGCCTCGCGCTCGCGATGCAGGCGCTGGCCGCCGGTGGCGTCGCGAGCGCGGCGCTCAACGCGGCGAACGAGGTCGCAGTGGAAGCATTCTTGAATCGGCGCATCGGCTTCATGGCCATCGCACAGACGGTGGACGCCGTACTGAGCGCGCTCGAGAACCGCAGCGCCTCGAGTCTCGAAGTCGTGCTCGAAGCCGACGCGGCTGCCCGCCGTGCGGCTCACACCATCATCGACAGCCTGCCGGTGCCGGCCTGACAGGTCGCCGAGGGGCTCGCGAACGGTTCCCGGAGGACCACGGGCACGCGAGCCTGACCTCGGGGCCGCTCCCGCACCGGTGCGCTGCTTCCAGCCAGGGAGGCGCTCATGAACCTGCTTACTGAACTCATCGCGTTCGTTGTGGCGATCGGCGTGCTCGTGGTCGTCCACGAGTACGGGCACTACAGCGTCGCGCGTTTGTGCGGCGTGAAGGTCCTGCGCTTCTCGATCGGTTTTGGCAGACCGCTTGTCCGGTGGGTCAACAAGAAGAGCGGTACCGAGTGGACCATCTCGGCGCTGCCGCTCGGCGGCTACGTGAAGATGCTCGACGAGCGCGAGTCGGACGAAAAGATTCCGGCGGGCGATTTGCCGCACGCGTTCAACCGCCAGTCGGTCGGCAAGCGCATCGCGATCGTTGCGGCCGGGCCGATCGCCAATTTCGTGCTGGCCGTTGCGCTGTTCGCGGTGGTGTACGCGAGCGGCGTGACGGAGCAGTCGGCCATCGTCGCGGCGCCGCCCGCGCAATCGGCGGCGGCGCGTGCGGGTTTTCAGGGTGGCGAGACGATTCTTTCGGTGAGCGATGCAAACGGCAGCGACACCGAGCGCGTACGTTCGTGGTCGGACCTGCGCTGGAAGCTGCTCGCTTCGGCATTCGACCAGGGTCGCGTCGTGCTTTCCGCGCGTGACGGCGCGGGCACTTATGATTTTCCGCTCGACCTCTCGCAGCTCACGGGCAAGGATCTCGACGACGACTTCATGACGAAGCTCGGCCTCGAAGCGGGGGGCAGCACGCTGAAAGTGGCTGCCGTGGAGGCGGGTAGTGCGGCGCAACATGCCGGGCTGCAAGCGGGCGATCAGCTGCGCGCCATCGACGGCCGTCCCGTGGACAGCGCAACCACATTCATCGCCTACGTCAAGGCGCATGCGGGCAAGCCCGTGCTGCTCACGGTGACGCGCGATGACGGCGCCCGGCACACGCAGCAAACGCTCATGCTGACGGTCACGCCAACGCTTCAGCGCGATGCGCAAACCGGCGACGAAGTGGGGCGCATCGGCGCGGCGCTCTCGGCGCAGGCGCCTTCGGTGGACGTTCGCTACGGGCCGCTGGAGAGCGTGCGCCTCGGTGCGTATCGCACGTGGGACATCGCCGTCTATTCGCTGCGGATGTTCGGCCGCATGGTGACCGGCGAAGCTTCGCTGAAGAATCTGTCCGGGCCGGTGACGATTGCCGACTACGCCGGCAAGAGCGCAAGACTCGGCCCTGCCGCGTTTTTATCGTTCCTCGCCCTTGTGAGCATCAGCCTCGGTGTATTGAATCTGCTCCCAATTCCGGTATTGGACGGGGGGCATCTGTTATATTATCTGGTTGAAGCCGTAACGGGCAAAGCCGTATCGGATCGCTGGCAGCTGGTGCTGCAGCGAGCGGGGCTTGCCTGCATCGTCGCGCTGTCGGCGATCGCGTTGTTCAACGATCTGGCTCGGTTAATCCATTTCTAAAGATGTCTGGCGGCGTCCGAGGGCGGGCCGCCTGACCTGATGCAGCTATACATAATTGGGGAAGCACGTTGTTTAGACCTCATCGCTTGGTTCCAAAAACGGTTGCGGCCGCGGCGATTGCCGCGCATGGACTCGTTGCCCACGCAGCAACGACGCCTTTCGTGGTTCAGGACATCCGCATCGAAGGGCTGCAACGCGTCGAGCCGGGCACCGTGTTCGCCTATCTGCCGATCAAGCAGGGCGATACGTTCACCGACGACAAGGCGTCCGAGGCCATCCGCGCACTCTATGCGACGGGCTTCTTCAACGACGTGAAGATCGCCACCGAAGGCGGCGTGGTGGTCGTGCAGGTGCAGGAGCGCCCGGCGATCGGCACGATCGACTTCGCGGGCATCAAGGAATTCGACAAGGACAACCTCACGAAGGCGCTGCGTGCAGTCGGCCTCTCGCAAGGCCGCTATTACGACAAGGCGCTCGTCGACAAGGCCGAGCAGGAGCTCAAGCGGCAGTACCTCACGCGCGGCTTTTACGCCGCCGAGGTCACCACCACGGTCACGCCGATCGACCGCAACCGTGTCGGCCTGCTGTTCTCGGTCGTCGAAGGCCCGAGCGCGAAGATCCGCCAGATCAACTTCATCGGCAACAAGACCTACAGCTCGGGCACACTGCTCGCCGAGATGCAGCTGTCCACGCCGAACTGGTTTTCCTGGTACACGAAGAACGACCTTTACTCGAAGGAAAAGCTCACGGGCGACCTCGAGAACGTGCGCTCGTACTACCTGAACCACGGCTACCTCGAGTTCAACATCGACTCGACGCAGGTCTCGATCTCGCCCGACAAGAAGGACATGTACCTCACCATCGGCATTCACGAAGGTGAGCCGTACAAGGTGTCGGGCGTGCATCTCGCGGGCAACCTGCTCGACCGCGAGGCCGAGCTCAGGAAGCTCATCAAGATCAAGCCGGGCGACACCTTCTCGGCCGAGAAGCTGCAGGCCACCACCAAGGCCATCGTCGACAAGCTCGGTGAGTACGGCTACGCGTTCGCGACCGTCAACGCGCTGCCGCAGATCGACCAGCAGAATCACACGGTCGACCTCACGCTGCAGGTCGACCCGAGCCGCCGCGTGTACGTGCGCCGCATCAACGTGGTGGGCAACACGCGCACGCGCGACGAAGTCGTGCGCCGCGAAATGCGCCAGCTCGAAAGCTCGTGGTTCGATTCGAACCGTCTCGCGCTCTCGAAGGACCGTATCAACCGTCTCGGCTACTTCACGGACGTCGACGTGACCACGGTGCCCGTGGAAGGCACGGCCGACCAGGTGGACGTGAACGTCAAGGTCGCCGAAAAGCCAACCGGCGCGATCACGCTCGGTGCGGGTTTCTCGTCCACGGACAAGGTGGTGCTGTCGGCGGGCGTCTCGCAGGACAACGTGTTCGGTTCGGGCACGTCGCTGTCGCTGAACGTGAACACCGCGAAGACGTACCGCACGCTGGCCCTCACGCAGGTCGACCCGTACTTCACGGTGGACGGCATCAAGCGCATCACCGACGTCTACTACCGCACGTACCAGCCGTTGTACTACTCCACGGATTCGAGCTTCCGCATCATCACGATGGGCGGCGACCTCAAATTCGGCATTCCGTTCTCGGAAGTCGACACGGTCTATTTCGGCGCGGGCTTCGAGCAGGATACGCTCGACGTCGACGCGAACACGCCGCAGAGCTACAAGGACTACGTGAACGAGTTCGGCCGCGTGTCGAACAACGTCCCGCTCACGGTGGGCTGGTCGCGCGACGCGCGTGACAGCGCGCTCGTGCCGAGCAAGGGCTACTTCACGCAAGCTAACGCCGAGTACGGCACGCCGGTCGGCGGCACACAGTACTACAAGGCCGACATCCAGGCCCAGTACTACTATTCGTTCGCGCGCGGCTTCGTGCTGGGCATGAATTTCCAGGGCGGCTACGGTAACGGCCTCGGCGGCAAACCGTACCCGATCTTCAAGAACTACTACGCGGGTGGTATCGGTTCGGTGCGCGGCTATCAGCCGAGCTCGCTGGGTCCGCGCGACAAGACGACGAACGACCCGATCGGCGGTTCGAAGATGCTGGTCGGCAACATCGAGGTGACGTTCCCGCTGCCGGGCACGGGCTATGACCGGACGCTGCGCGTATTTACCTTCGTCGACGGTGGTAACGTCTGGGGCACGGAAGGCAACAGTATCGGCGCCAACGGCCTGCGTTACAGCTACGGTTTCGGTCTCGCCTGGATCTCGCCGATCGGCCCGCTCAAGCTGAGCCTGGGCTTCCCGATCACCAAGCATACGGGCGACCAGTACCAGAAGTTCCAGTTCCAGATCGGGACGGCGTTCTGACGTATGTTCAGCCCGGCGCCGCGAAGCGCGGCGCCGGAATCCAGGAAACGAGAGGATGACTTTGCTAACGGGTATGTTTTCCAGACGGGCGATCGGGGCGATAACGGTTTCGCTGGCGCTCGTCGCTACCGGGACGGGACTCGCGCAGGCGCAGGAAGCCAGGATCGCGGCGGTGAACTCGGATCGCATTCTGCGCGAGTCGGTTCCGGCGAAGGCCGCACAGACCAAGCTCGAGGCCGAGTTCGCCAAACGCGACAAGGATCTGCAGGACATGGCGCAGCGCCTGAAGGCGATGTCCGACTCGCTCGACAAGAACGGCCCGTCGATGTCGCCGACCGATCGCGCGCAGAAGCAACGCGATCTTTCGGCGCTCGACAGCGACTTCCAGCGCAAGCAGCGTGAATTCCGCGAAGATCTGAACCAGCGCCGCAACGAGGAACTCGCGGCGGTGCTCGACCGCGCGAACAAGGTGATCAAGCAGATCGCCGAACAGCAGCACTACGACCTGATCGTGCAGGAAGCGGTCTATGTGAGCCCGCGCATCGACATCACCGACCAGGTGCTGAAGGCGCTTGCCGCGAACAGCGCCGGCAGTAGCAGCAACTGACGCAACTAAAGCAACCAAGGCAGGAGCAGCACGCGCATGGCATTTACGCTTGAGGACATCGTCGGGCGGTTCGGCGGCGAGGTGGTGGGCGATGCGACGCAACGCGTCTCGTCGCTCGCGCCCCTCGACCAGGCTGGTCCGCAACAGCTCGCGTTCCTCGCCAATCCGAAGTATCTCGCGCAGGTCGAGACGACCCGCGCGGGCGCGGTGCTCATCAGCCCGGGCGACCTCGAAAAGCTCGCGTCGCGCGAGGGTCGCAACTTCATCGTCACACCCAATCCGTATGCTTACTTCGCGCGTGTCGCGCAGGCGTTCATCGACCTTGCGGCGCCGAAGGCGCGGCCCGGCGTACACGCCAGCGCGCATGTCGACGCGAAGGCGCAGGTTGCCGCGAGCGCGGTGATCGGCCCCAACGTCACGGTGGAGGCTGGCGCCGTGATCGGCGAGAATGTCCGGCTCGACGCGAACGTTTTCATCGGCCGCGGCACCCACGTAGGCGAGGGCTCGCATCTGTACCCGGGCGTGACCGTCTATCACGGTTGCAAACTTGGCGCACGCGCCATCGTGCATGCCGGCGCCGTGATCGGCTCGGACGGTTTCGGGTTTGCCCCCGATTTCACGGGCGAGGGCGAGGCGCGCACGGGTAGCTGGGTCAAGATTCCGCAGGTGGGCGGCGTGTCCATCGGGCCGGATGTCGAGATCGGTGCGAACACGACGATCGACCGTGGCGCGATGGCCGACACGATCATCGAAACGTGCGTGAAGATCGATAACCTCGTGCAGATCGGCCACAACTGCAAGATCGGCGCCTATACGGTCATTGCGGGCTGCGCCGGCATCGCTGGCAGTACGACGATCGGCCGCCACTGCATGATCGGCGGCGCCGTTGGCATTGCGGGGCATGTCACGCTGGGCGACTACGTGATCGTCACGGCGAAGTCGGGTGTCTCGAAGTCGCTGCCGAAGGCGGGCATCTACACGAGCGCTTTTCCGGCAGTCGATCATGCCGAGTGGAACAAGAGCGCTGCGATCCTGCGGAACATCGACAAGCTCCGCGAGCGCATCAAGGCGCTCGAGGCGGCCGTCGCCCAGAAACCGCAGGGCAGCGAATAAGAAAGCAATTCGGGTAACGGGCGGCGTATCGCGCAAGCGGCACGCCGCCGGAGCGCCGTGCAACGGCGGCCGCACGGGGCGGCGTCAGTTTTTGCGGCCGCTTCGGGTAACGGGCCAGCTGTCCGGGGCCACAACGCCCCGGAGCTACCCGCCCGGAGCTGCCCGCCTGGGGCTACCCGCCTGGGGCATTCCTCATGCACGGGAGACCGGGCGTGGCGCATACTTCGCGTCAGCGCGTGCCTGTTTGGACCCTAAGGGCTGGCCCATTGGGGCTGGCCCATATGGGCCGGGCGGGACGCGCCGGGCGCCTTGAAAATCGAAATCGAAAAGTCACACGCGCAATTCCTGCGTGAGCAGAACCACCATGAACATCGAAAAACTCAACTTCGACATCCACAAGATTCTCACGCTGCTGCCGCACCGCTACCCGTTCCTGATGGTGGACCGGGTTATCGAGCTGGAGCCGCACAAGAGCATCAAGGCGTTGAAGAACGTGACGGTCAACGAACCTTTCTTCACCGGCCACTTCCCGCAGCGTCCTGTCATGCCGGGCGTGATGATTCTCGAGGCGCTCGCGCAGACCGCCGCGCTGCTCACCTTCTCCGAGGAAGAGCAGGATTTCGAGAACACGCTGTACTACTTCGTCGGCATCGACGGTGCGCGCTTCAAGCGTGTGGTCGAGCCGGGCGATCAGCTCATCCTCAACGCGACGTTCGAGCGCTACATGCGCGGCATCTGGAAGTTCAAGGCGAAGGCCGAAGTGGATGGCGTCGTCGCCTGCGAGGCCGAACTCATGTGCACCGTGAAGAAGATGGACGCGGCGCAGTAAGACCCGCAGCCGTATGCCGCGGCGCGCCCTGACCCAGGGGCGCCCCGGCACGGAAACAGAATCGGAAAGCGAGGACGAATGAGCAGGATCCACTCCACTGCGGTCATCGAACAAGGCGCGCAGATCGACGAATCGGTCGAAATCGGACCGTTCGCGGTCGTGGGTGCTAACGTCACCATCGGCGCGCGCACGAAGGTCGGTTCGCACAGCGTGCTGGAAGGCCACACGACGATTGGCGAAGACAATACCATCGGCCACTACGCGTCGATCGGCGGCCGTCCGCAGGACATGAAGTACAAGGGCGAGCCCACGAAGCTCGTGATCGGCAACCGTAACACCATCCGCGAGTTCACCACGCTGCATACGGGCACGGTGCAGGACACCGGCGTCACGATCATCGGCGACGATTGCTGGATCATGGCCTACGTGCATGTGGGCCACGACTGTCGTCTGGGCAGCAACATCATCATGTCGAGCAATGCGCAGCTCGCCGGCCACGTGATCGTGGACGACTACGCGATCGTCGGCGGCATGACCGGCGTGCACCAGTTCGTGCGCATCGGCGCGCACTCGATGGTGGGCGGCGCCTCGGCACTCGTGCAGGACGTGCCGCCGTTCGTCATCGCGGCCGGCAACAAGGCGGTGCCGCACGGCATCAACGTGGAAGGTCTGCGTCGCCGCGGCTTCACGCCCGACGCGATTTCGGCGCTGCGCTCGGCGTATCGCACGCTCTACAAGAACGGGCTCTCGCTGGAAGAGGCGAAGGCGCAGCTCGCCGAACTCGCGCAGGCGGGCGGCGAGGGCGACACGCACGTGCAAGCGCTGCTCGACTTCGTCGAGCAGTCGCAACGCGGCATCATTCGCTGACCGATGGCGCTGCAAACGCGTCCGCTGCGCCTCGCGATGGTCGCCGGCGAACCGTCCGGCGACCTGCTTGCGGCCTCGCTGCTCGCCGGTCTCAAGGCTCGCCTGCCCGATACTACGCAGTACTATGGAATCGGCGGCCCGCGCATGACGGCCGCCGGCTTCGATGCGCACTGGCCGATGGAAAAGCTTTCCGTGCGCGGCTATGTCGAGGCGCTCAGGCACATTCCCGGCATTCTGCGCATCCGCAACGAGCTCAAGCACCAGCTGCTGGCCGACCCGCCCGACGCCTTCATCGGCGTTGACGCGCCGGACTTCAACTTCGGTCTCGAGCACGCCCTGCGCGATGCGGGCATTCCGAGCATCCACTTCGTTTGCCCGTCGATCTGGGCGTGGCGGGGCGGTCGTATCAAGAAGATCCAGAAGGCCGTGGATCACATGCTGTGCGTCTTTCCGTTCGAAACGGCGATTCTCGAAAAGGCAGGCGTGGCCGCATCCTATGTGGGCCATCCGCTCGCCGACGACATTCCGCTCGAACCGGACATGACCGGCGCGCGACGCACGCTCGGCCTGCCGGAAAGCGGTCCGGTGATCGCGGTACTGCCGGGCAGCCGCCGTTCGGAAATCAACCTGATCGGACCGACCTTCTTCGATGCGATGCAGATCATGCAGCGACGGGAGCCGGCGCTGCGCTTCGTGATGCCCGCGGCGACGCCCGCTATCCATGCGCAGTTGCAGGAGCTCGCGAACGCGCACGAGGGTCTCGCGCTCACGATCATCGACGGCCAGTCGCAGCTTGCCATGACGGCCGCCGACGCGATCCTCGTGAAGAGCGGCACCGTCACGCTCGAAGCGGCGCTGCTCAAGAAGCCGATGGTCATCTCCTACAAGGTGCCCTGGCTCACGGGGCAGATCATGCGCCGCCAGGCCTATCTGCCTTATGTGGGCCTGCCGAATATCCTCGCGGGCCGCTTTGTCGTGCCGGAAATCCTGCAGCACTTCGCGACGCCCGAGGCGCTTGCCGACGCGACGCTCACGCAGTTGCACGACGAGGCAAACCGGCGCACGCTGACCGAGGTGTTCACGCAGATGCATTTGAGCCTGCGTCAGAACACCTCGGAGCGCGCGGCAGAAGTGGTCGCGCGCATCGTCGAGGGCCGCAGGGGGCGGACATGAGCGAGGGCACCATCCAACGCGCAAAGGCGCCGGCTGCGAAGAAATCGCCGTCGGCGGCGGCGCTCAAGCTTGCCGCGCGTCGCAAGGCTGCGCGGCAGGCCGGCCTGCTGTTCGAGTCGCCCGACGACGTCATCTGTGGCGTGGATGAAGCGGGGCGGGGGCCGCTCGCCGGACCCGTGGTCGCGGCCGCCGTCATTCTCGATCCCGCCCGGCCGATCCGCGGACTCAACGATTCGAAGCTGCTGACGGCGCAGGCCCGCGAGACGCTGTACGAACGCATTGTCGAGCGATCGCTCGCATGGAGCGTCGCGTCGGCGACGGTCGAGGAGATCGACACGCTCAACATCCTCCACGCGACGATGCTGGCGATGCGACGCGCCGTCGAAGGCCTGAGCATCGTGCCGACGCTCGCGAAGATCGACGGCAATCGCTGCCCGGTCATGCCGGTGCGCAGCGAGGCGGTGATCGGCGGCGACGCGCTCGTGCCGAGCATTTCGGCCGCCTCGATCATCGCGAAGGTCACGCGCGACCGCATGTTGGTGGAACTTCACCAGCGTCATCCGCATTACGGTTTCGATGCACATGCGGGCTATGGCACGCCGCAGCACCTCGAGGCGCTCCGCGTGCATGGTCCGTGCGAGCATCACCGGTGCTCGTTCGCCCCCGTGCGCGACGCGTACGCGCTGCACGGCCTCGCGCTGCGCGGCGTGGCGACAGTGGTCGTCGACGCCGCCGACCTCGCTGAAGGCGACGCGTTCGCGCCGGTGCCCTGAGTCGCTGCCGGCGGCGTCGCTCAGACGCGCTGGCGCCGCTTCGCAGGGTGGCTTCGTCGCCGTTTTACTTTTCCCCGATCCTCTCTTGAAACGCCAGGCCCGCCCGTGAAAGCCATTACCTCGCGCGACAATCCGCTCTACAAGCGCCTGAAAGCGCTGGCCGGTTCGACGCATCAACAGCGGCGCAGCCATCAGGCCCTGCTCGAAGGCTTCCATCTCGCGAGTGCCTGGCTCGACGGCGGCTCGCAGCCCGAATATTGCGTGGTGACCGAAGGCGCGATGGCGCATGAGGAAGCGCAGGCCATCGTCGCCCGCGTGGACGAACGCCGCGTGATCACGCTGCCCGATGCGCTCTTCGGTCAACTCTCGAACGTGGTCCACGGAGTCGGGCTGCTGCTGCTCGTCGATATGCCCGAGATGCAGCTGCCCACGCGCGTCGACTCGACCTGTCTCGTGCTCGACGGCCTGCAGGACGCCGGCAACGTCGGCTCGATCCTGCGCAGCGCGGCGGCGGCCGGAATCGACAAGGTGTTCTGTACGCCGGGCACGGCGTACGTGTGGTCGTCGAAGGTGCTGCGCTCGGCAATGGGTGCGCATTTCCTGTTGCAGGTGTTCGAAAACGTCGAGCCCGATGCGCTCGTCGAGATGCTCGGCGTGCCGGTCGTGATCACGGATTCGCACGGTGCGCAGGCGCTCGACGAAGCCGATCTCACTGGCCAGGTCGCGTGGGTGTTCGGCAACGAAGGGGCAGGTGTTTCGCAGGTGTGGCGCGACGCGGCGGCGCTGCGCGTGACGATTCCTCAGCCCGGCGGCATGGAGTCGCTCAACGTCGCGGCCGCGGCGGCCGTATGCGTGTTCGAGCAATGCCGGCAGCAGCGGCACGCCCGCTGACCCTTGCCTGAACCATCAAAGCGAAAACGCCCGCGTCACAGGACGCGGGCGTTTTCATATTCAATCGCTTCGACTAGCGGCTGCGCCCCTCAATACGAGGGCTTGTCGATGCGAATTTCCTGCAGGATCGTCGTGGCGATTTCCTCAATGGACTTGTGCGTCGACGAGAGCCACTTGATGCCTTCGCGGCGCATCATCGCTTCGGCTTCGTTCACTTCGTAGCGGCAGTTTTCCAGCGCGGCGTACTTGCTGCCCGGGCGCCGCTCGTTGCGGATCTCGGTGAGGCGCTGTGGGTCGATCGAAAGACCGAAAATCTTCGCGCGATGCGCAAGCAACGAACTCGGCAGCTTGCCGCGCTCGAAATCGTCGGGAATCAGCGGGTAATTCGCCGCCTTCACCCCGTACTGCATCGCGAGGTAGAGGCTCGTCGGGGTCTTGCCGCTGCGCGACACGCCCACGAGGATCACGTCGGCGTCGGCGAGATTGCGGTCGGACTGCCCGTCGTCGTGCGCGAGCGAGAAGTTGATCGCTTCGATACGGTTCTTGTATTCGTCGGTGTCGGCGTTCTGGTGGCCGCGGCCCATGGCGTGGCTCGACTTGAGCTCCAGCTCCTGCTCGAGCGGCTCCACGAAGGTCTGGAACATGTCCAGCACGAGCGCATTCGCGCGCTTGACGATCTCGTTCGAGTTGCTGTCCACGAGCGTCGTGAAGACGATCGGGCGGCGGCCTTCCTGCACGGCAGCTTCATTGATCTTCTCGGCCGTCGACCAGGCCTTATCGGTCGAATCGACGAAGGGCACGCGCACGAGGCGGAATTTCTGGTCGAACTGCGACAGGATCGAATGCGCGAAGGTTTCGGCAGTGATCCCGGTACCGTCGGAGACGATGAATACGGTAGGCGGCATCGGTTGAGGCTGGGTACGTGAGCTGCAGGGCCGCTCGGGACAGGCTTGGGCGCCCGGAAAGCCCCGTCCGGCGAGACCGAGGGGCAATTCTCGCCGACTGGCACAATTTCGGGAGTCGGCACGGTAGAATAGCGGCAACCTGTTGGATAAGCAATTGCAGTGCAACCGCGCCAAACAGCCGCCCATCGCGGCGCATTCTGGTGTCAATTTGCAGCGATTCCTTCTAACTATCGGCAATCGCGCGCATCTTCGTGCTTTTCCGCTCCCGGAAATTCGCCTGGCGCCTGAGCGATTGTTTTTCCAACAGGTTGCGCAAGACGCGACTCCGCCTCCAATGGGTGGACCGCGTTCGAGCCCACTTGCGCAATCGTGAATTTTTTTCACACTTAGGGGCTTGTATGACTAACACCGTTGCCAAGGATCAGGCGTATGTAGTGCCTTTCGAGCAGTTGCGGATGACCGATGTCGAGATCGTAGGCGGCAAGAACGCCTCGCTCGGCGAAATGATCAGCCAGTTGGCTGAAGCTGGCGTGCGTGTGCCCACGGGCTTCGCTACGACTGCGCTCGCCTTCCGCGACTTCCTGAAACACAACAACCTGACCGAACGGATCGCCGCTCGTCTGGAAACGCTCGACGTCGACGACGTCAAGGCGCTGGCCGAAGCGGGCAAGGAAATCCGTCAGTGGATCGTCGACGCGCCGCTGCAGCCGAAGCTCGAAGCGGACATCCGCGCCGGCTTCGAGACGCTGCAGAAAGGCTCGCCGGCTGAACTCTCGTTCGCCGTGCGCTCGTCGGCAACGGCGGAAGATCTGCCCGACGCTTCGTTCGCCGGTCAGCAGGAAAGCTACCTGAACGTCGTGGGCATCGAAGATGTGCTCGATCGCTTGAAGCACGTGTTCGCGTCGCTCTACAACGACCGTGCCATTTCGTATCGCGTCCACAAGGGCTTCACCCACGCCGAAGTCGCACTGTCGGCTGGCGTGCAGCGCATGGTCCGCTCGGACCGTGGTGCCGCAGGCGTGATGTTCACGCTCGATACCGAATCGGGCTTCAAGGACGCCGTCTTCATCACGTCGAGCTATGGCCTCGGTGAAACCGTGGTCCAGGGCGCCGTGAATCCGGACGAGTTCTATGTCTTCAAGACCACGCTCGCACAGGGCAAGGCTCCGATCATCCGCCGCTCGATCGGCTCGAAGCTCATCAAGATGGAGTTCACGCAGCCGGGCGAGCCGGGCCGCGTGAAGACGGTCGACGTCTCGCACGAACAGCGCAACCGTTTCTCGATCACCGACGAAGACGTGATCGAGCTGGCGAAGTACGCCGTCATCATCGAGCAGCACTACCAGCGTCCGATGGACATCGAGTGGGGCAAGGACGGCCTCGACGGCAAGATCTTCATTCTCCAGGCGCGTCCGGAGACGGTGAAGAGCCAGGCCGCGGGCAAGGTCGAGCAACGCTTCAAGCTCAAGGGCCAGTCGCAGGTGCTCGCCACGGGCCGCGCAATCGGCCAGAAGATCGGCGCCGGCCGCGTGAAGGTGATTCACGACCCGTCGGAAATGGAACGCGTGCAGCCGGGCGACGTGCTGGTCGCCGACATGACCGACCCGAACTGGGAGCCGGTGATGAAGCGCGCTTCGGCGATCGTCACGAACCGTGGCGGCCGTACCTGCCACGCGGCGATCATCGCGCGTGAGCTTGGCGTGCCGGCCGTGGTGGGCTGCGGCAACGCAACCGACGTGCTGAAGGACGGCGCGCTCGTCACGGTTTCGTGCGCCGAAGGCGACGAAGGCCGCATTTATGACGGTCTGCTGGAAACCGAAGTCAGCGAAGTCCAGCGTGGCGAGCTGCCGGCGATTCCCGTGAAGATCATGATGAACGTCGGCAACCCGCAGCTCGCGTTCGACTTCTCGCAACTGCCGAACGCCGGTGTTGGCCTCGCGCGTCTCGAGTTCATCATCAACAACAACATCGGTGTGCACCCGAAGGCGATCCTCGAGTACCCGAACATCGATGCGGATCTGAAGAAGGCCGTGGAAAGCGTCGCTCGCGGTCACGCTTCGCCGCGCGCGTTCTACGTCGACAAGCTCACGGAAGGCATCGCCACGATCGCGGCGGCGTTCTATCCGAAGCCCGTGATCGTGCGTCTGTCGGACTTCAAGTCGAACGAGTACAAGAAGCTGATCGGCGGTTCGCGCTACGAGCCGGACGAGGAAAACCCGATGCTCGGCTTCCGCGGCGCGTCGCGCTATATCGCCGAGGACTTCGCGCAGGCGTTCGAAATGGAGTGCCTCGCGCTCAAGCGCGTGCGTGAAGAGATGGGCCTCGCGAACGTCGAGATCATGGTGCCGTTCGTGCGTACGCTCAAGCAGGCGGAGCGCGTGGTGGGCCTGCTCGAGAAGTACGGCCTCAAGCGCGGTGTGAACGGCCTGAAGCTCATCATGATGTGCGAAGTGCCGTCGAACGCGATCCTCGCCGAAGAGTTCCTGCAGTACTTCGACGGTTTCTCGATCGGCTCGAACGACCTCACGCAGCTCACGCTGGGCCTCGACCGGGATTCGGGCATGGAACTGCTGGCCGTCGACTTCGACGAGCGCGATCCTGCCGTGAAGTTCATGTTGAAGCGCGCGATCGAAACCTGCCGCCGCCTCAACAAGTACGTCGGTATCTGCGGCCAGGGCCCGTCCGATCATCCGGACTTCGCCCAGTGGCTCGCCGAAGAAGGCATTGCGTCGATCTCGCTGAACCCGGATACGGTCGTCGAGACGTGGCAGGCGCTGGCGAAGGCGAAGTAAGCACTGCGCCGGGGGCGCGAGCCCCCGGTGCATACTGCGCTTGATGTGGATTCCCCTGCGGCTTCGCACGCTGCGGAAAAAAGTGTCAGCTTCGTGCTATAACACCCCGGTCTAGCCGGGGTGTTTTACTTTGGGAGGTCGTCGTGGGTCCGCATGGCTTGTTCTGGTGGATTGCCGCTGGCGTGCTCATCGTCGCGGAGCTGATGACAGGGACGTTCTACCTCTTGATGATCGCGCTCGGCTTTCTCGCGGGCGCGCTGACTTATGAACTCGGCGCGCCGCTCGACGTGCAGTTGATCGTCGCGGCGGTGGTGGGTCTCGCGGCCGTGGTCACGCTGCGGCGCTCGCGCTTTGGCCGTCGCCGGCGCATGAACGACGCTTCGACCGATCCGGGCGTGAATCTCGACATCGGCGCGACGCTCGCCGTCGCCGCCTGGCGCAACGGCCGCGCGCGCGCCATGTATCGCGGCGCCGAATGGGACGTCGAACTCGCGCCCGGCGAGCCCGAAGACGCTCCGCTCTATGTCATCAAGGCGGTGCGCGGCAGTTGTCTCGTCGTTGCGGCGAAGCGGGAGCGCCATGCAGCCGATGCACCCGGCGGCGCCCGTCATGCGTGACCGGCGGGGCAGAGAAAAACGCAACCAATAAACCACACTGAAGCGAACGGAGGTCCCGTATGCAAGTCCCAGTCGTCGGCCTGATTCTGCTCGTGATCGTCGTCGTGCTGATCGCCCAGACCATCAAGATCGTGCCGCAGCAGCACGCCTGGGTGGTCGAGCGGCTCGGGCGCTACCACGCGACGCTCACGCCGGGGCTGACGATCGTGCTGCCGTTCGTGGACCGCGTGGCCTACAAGCACGTGCTCAAGGAGATCCCGCTCGACGTGCCGAGCCAGGTCTGCATCACGCGCGACAACACGCAGCTTCAGGTAGACGGCGTGCTGTACTTCCAGGTCACCGACCCGATGAAGGCATCGTACGGGTCGAGCAACTTCGTGTTCGCGATCACGCAGCTCTCGCAGACCACGCTGCGCTCCGTGATCGGCAAGCTCGAACTCGACAAGACCTTCGAGGAGCGCGATTTCATCAATCACAGCGTCGTGTCGGCGCTCGATGAAGCCGCGTCGAACTGGGGCGTGAAGGTGCTGCGCTACGAAATCAAGGACCTCACGCCGCCGAAGGAAATTCTTCACGCCATGCAGGCGCAAATCACCGCCGAGCGCGAAAAGCGTGCGCTGATCGCGGCTTCCGAGGGCCGCAAGCAGGAGCAGATCAATCTGGCGTCGGGCGCGCGCGAGGCGGCGATCCAGAAGTCGGAAGGCGAGCGGCAGGCCGCGATCAACCAGGCGCAGGGGCAGGCAGCGGCCATTCTGGCGGTGGCCGAAGCGAATGCGCAGGCCATCCAGAAGATCGGCGCTTCGATCCAGGAGCATGGCGGCATCGATGCGGTCAACCTCAAGGTCGCCGAGCAGTACGTGAACGCGTTCGCCAACCTCGCGAAGCAGGGCAACACACTGATCGTGCCGGGAAACATGGGCGACCTCAGCTCGATGATCGCCTCGGCGCTCACGATCGTGAACCGCGCGGGCTTGCGGGAGGGGCAGATCAGCGGCGCGGGTGCGGCGAAGGGTGCCTAGGCGTCGCAGCGGCAGGGCGCCGCGAGGGACGAAACAAAAACGGGCCGCATGAGCGGCCCGCTTGCTATTCAACGATCGACAACGATCGAACGATTGCCGGATCAGGTCGGCGAGCGCATCAGGCGCGCTTTCTCGCGCTCCCAGTCGCGTTTCTTCTCGGTTTCGCGCTTGTCGTGCAGCTTTTTACCCTTGGCGAGTCCGATCTCGCACTTCACGCGTCCGCCCTTGTAGTGAAAATTCAACGGCACGAGCGTGAATCCGCGCTGCTCGACCTTGCCGATCAGCTTGTCGATTTCCTCGCGGCGCAGCAGCAGCTTCCGTATGCGGGTGGGGTCCGGGTGGATGTGCGTCGAGGCTTCGGGCAGTGGGCTGATGTGCGTGCCGATCAGGTAAAGCTCGCCGTCCTTGATCATGACGTAGCTCTCCTTGATGTTGGCGCGCCCGGCGCGCATCGCCTTCACTTCCCATCCCTCCAGCACGAGCCCAGCCTCGTGGCGTTCTTCGATGAAGTAATCGAAGAACGCTTTTCTGTTATCGATGATGCTCATAGGAAAATGGGATCGGCCCAACTCGTTTAAAATTACGATTTTAGCAAAGCGGGCTCCCGAAAGCCCGCGGCGCTTTCAACCTTGCCACGCATTGCGCAATTTATGGCGGATGTCCAGAAAACCGTGTTGAT
Source organism: Paraburkholderia sp. JHI2823 (assembly GCF_038900695.1). Lineage (NCBI taxonomy): Bacteria > Pseudomonadati > Pseudomonadota > Betaproteobacteria > Burkholderiales > Burkholderiaceae > Paraburkholderia > Paraburkholderia sp. JHI2823. The sequence goes on from NZ_JAYMRY010000032.1 coordinate 31,719, forward strand.
TCGCCATTCGGCGGAGCAGATGTTCGACCTCGTCACCGACGTCGCCGACTACCCCAATTTCCTGCCGTGGTGCGGCGGCGTCGAGATCCGCCGACAGGACGAAACCGGCATGGAGGCGAAGATCGACATCAACTTCAAGGGCATCAAGCAGCACTTCGCCACGCGCAACTCGCAAAAGCGGCCCGAACGGATCGACATGGAGTTCGCCGACGGTCCGTTCCGCAAGTTCACGGGCTATTGGCGTTTCACGCCGCTGCGCGCCGACGCCTGCAAGATCGAGTTCGCGCTGCATTACGAGTTCTCGAGCATCATCCTCGAGAAGCTCATCGGGCCGGTGTTCAATCACATCGCGAACACCTTCGTCGACTCCTTCGTGAAGCGCGCCGACCAGCGCTACGGCAAGCCATGAGCGCCAATCTTTCCATCGACGTCTGCTACGCGCTGCCGGATGCGCAAACGCTCATCAGCATCGAACTGGCGCCGGGGGCGACGGTCCAGCAGGCCATCGAGGCGAGCGGCATTCTCGCGCGCCATCCCGAAATCGATCCCCACAGGCTGAAGGTGGGCGTCTTCGGCAAGCTCAAGCCGCTCGACACCGTCCTCGCCGACCACGACCGCGTGGAGATCTATCGCCCGTTGATCGTCGATCCGAAGATGGCGCGCCAGCGCCGCGTCGACAAGAGCCGCCGGGAAGGTTCGGTCGAGGGGCGCAAGTGGCTGCCCAAGGATTCACGCTAGGGCGACAAAACGGGTTGCCGGGAGGCCGCCACACCGATGCCGCACGAACGTAATGGGCGGGACGGCTTGCGCTGTCCCGCCCATTCGGCTTCCTGGGGCGCGCCGGCTCTGAGCTTCTTCCCTCGTGCGCGCGCGCGAGTCCGTTTACGCGGTAGTGCCGCTTCGCCGCAGGTCCGTGTTCCGCCGCTCGCGGCGAGTTTCGTTGGTGGTCCCCGGCAGATCGCCTTCCGGCACGATCCCGTCGCCATGCGGGGTTTCCTGAGCGTCGCCCGAGTGCTGGCGTACCGACCAGCTCACGCCCGCCACCAGCAATACGATCGCCGCGACTTCCAGCGCGCGCGGCAGCCGGTGATCGTAAATAAAGCCGTACAGCAGCGCGAAGAGTGTCTCGAAGACGATCATTTGACCCGAGAGCGTGAGCGGCAGGCGCTTGGCGGCGGCGTTCCAGAGGCCGTTGCCGAGCCACGACGCACCGATCGCGAGTACCAGGTTGAGCTGCCAGAAGGTGGACCAGCGGGAGCTTGCCACGCTTTCCTGCACCCACCCCGACGGCAGGATGAGAATGCCGAGCCAAAGCAGGCCGCCGAGCGCGCCCGTGACGACGCCCCACAGTACCGACCATTCGTTGCCGCCGAAGTGCGCATTGCGCTGCAGATAGCGGGCGTTCTCGACTGCGAACCACGTCCAGCACACGAGCGCGCCGACGGCACTGCCGATGCCGGCGAGGCGCGCAAGCGCGCTCGCCGGCCCGCCGGCGTTCGCGGCGGTGAATACGTCCACGTTGATGCAGACGATGCCGGCCGCGATCATCGCGAGTGGCCAGACGAGCCGTGAAATGGGCACCGCGCCGTGGTCGCGGCGCCCGAGCAGCGTGACCGTGACGGGCAGTACGCCGACGATCAGCGATGCGGGCGAGATGCCCACCAGATGGATCGCACTTGCGAGAAAGAGGTAATAGAGCACGTTGCCGACGAGCGCGAGTTTCACGAGCGCGATCAGGTCGGCCCGCGTGATGCGCGGCCACACGCGACGTAGCATGGGTACGAGCGCGGCAAGCGAGACGAGCCCGTACATGACATAGCGGCCAGCGCTGAGGAGCAGTGGCGAGAACTCCGCCAGCTGCCGGGGCACGACGAACACGGTTCCCCATAACGCGCCGGCGAGCACGCCGTACAACACACCACGCTGCATTTGCATTGCCTCCAGAAACTTCGGATGGCCCGACCGGGCCTGTCTAACGGAATGTCGCGAAGCTTAGCCGGCGGCCCGCGCGGCCGTCTTGTTCGATCCTGCACCGTGCGTCGGGCGCAGGCGGCGGGCGGGCCGGATATTCGGGTCGGAGGTGCGGCGCCTGGGCATGGCGTGCGTTAGTGGGGGCAGGCAATGGAAATAATCCCGAAAACGACGCTAAGCTACTGTTCACACTGATGATTTCCAGGGCGCTATCGCGTATAATCTGCTTTTGCGCCTATAGGATTTGCCATGCGTCTGATCCAGAAAGCACTCACGTTCGATGACGTGCTCCTCGTCCCCGCCTTCTCCGACGTTCTCCCGCGCGACACCAGCCTGAAGACCCGGCTGACCCGCAATATCTCCCTGAACATTCCGCTCGTGTCGGCCGCGATGGACACCGTCACCGAAGGCCGTCTGGCCATCGCCATGGCGCAGCAGGGCGGCGTCGGCATCATCCACAAGAACCTCACGCCGGCCGAACAGGCGCGCGAGGTCGCGAAGGTGAAGCGCTTCGAGTCGGGCGTCGTGCGCGATCCGATCACGGTTCCGCCGCAAATGAAGGTCGCGGAAGTCATCGCACTCTCGCAGCAGCATGGCATTTCGGGGTTCCCGGTCGTGGAGGGCGCGCAGCTCGTCGGCATCGTCACGAATCGCGACCTGCGCTTCGAAACGCGTCTGGAAGAGCCGGTGCGCTCGATCATGACGCCGCGCGAGCGCCTCGTCACCGTCAAGGAAGGCACGCCGCTGACCGAAGCCAAGGCGCTCATGCACAGCCACCGCCTCGAGCGCGTGCTGGTCGTGAACGACGCGTTCGAACTGCGCGGCCTCATGACCGTCAAGGACATCACCAAGCAGACCGAGCACCCGGCCGCCTGTAAGGACGAGCACGGCAAGCTGCGCGCAGGCGCGGCAGTCGGCGTCGGTCCCGACAATGAAGAGCGCGTGGAACTGCTGGTGCAGGCCGGCGTGGACGTGATCGTGGTCGATACGGCGCACGGCCACAGCAAGGGCGTGCTCGAGCGCGTCAAGTGGGTCAAGCGCAACTTCCCCCACGTCGAGGTGATCGGCGGCAACATCGCCACGGCCGACGCGGCGCGCGCGCTCGTCGAGTACGGCGCCGACGGCGTGAAGGTCGGTATCGGCCCGGGCTCCATCTGCACGACGCGTATCGTGGCAGGCGTGGGCGTGCCGCAGATCAGTGCGATCGCCAACGTCTCTGATGCGCTCAAGGGCACGGGCGTGCCGTGCATCGCCGACGGCGGCGTGCGCTACTCGGGCGACGTTTCGAAGGCGCTGGCAGCCGGCGCGAACGCCGTGATGATGGGCAGCATGTTTGCCGGCACTGAAGAGTCGCCGGGCGACGTGTTCCTGTACCAGGGCCGCCAGTTCAAGTCGTACCGCGGCATGGGCTCGGTCGGCGCGATGAAGGACGGCGCCGCGGACCGCTACTTCCAGGACAACTCGGCCAATATCGACAAGCTCGTGCCGGAAGGCATCGAAGGCCGCGTCGCCTACAAGGGCCCAATCAATGCAATCCTGTTCCAGCTGATCGGTGGCGTGCGTGCTTCAATGGGCTACTGCGGCTGCCGTACGATCGACGATCTGCATGCGAAGGCGGAGTTTGTGCAGATTACTGGCGCGGGCCTGAACGAATCGCACGTGCACGACGTGCAGATCACCAAGGAAGCGCCCAACTATCACGTGGACTAAGCCCCGATGAAGCCGCTGCTGCGCGTGCTGCTGATTGTCGATGCGTTGACATTGCTGGGGTTCGGCGTGCTGTTTGTCCTCACGCCCTGGACCGCGGTCTACAACGCGTTGCAACTCGAGCAGACGCAGCCGGTGCTCGTCGGGCAGGCGTTTGGCGTGGTGCTGCTCGGGTTCGCGTGGCTTGCGCTGCGCGCTGCGTTCCACGGCGAAATGACGGTGCCGGTAGGGCGCACGGTGGGACACGTCAACTGGATTGCCGGCGTGCTCATGCTGGTCTGGCTGATAGGCTTGCGTGCGCCGCGGCTCTCGGGTTTTGGGCAACTGGTGGCCGGTGCGGTTGGCGTGTGGCTGATCATCCTCGGACTCGGCGGCGCCCGGCTCGCGGGCGCGGTGCGCCAGCGCCAGAAAGGCCAGACGAGCGGCAGTTCCGCGCAACGGCGCAAGGCGGCGAAGGATGAGCGCGAACTTCGTGAACAGCCGGTGTCGTACGCGAAGCCGGGTTTTCTGCGAACGGTGGCGTGGGGCGGTGCGAACGAGCCGAAACGGCCGGCGCCGCCGGTCGAATCCGCTGTGGAAGTCCCGACCGTGACACCCGCCGCCGTTCCGCCGGTAACGCCACGAGCGTCGACTGTGGCCCCGCCGGCCGCTGGCCCGGCGCAAGCTGAAGAGGCGCGGCTGGCGGCTCGCGACGAAGCGGCCGACGCACCGAGGCCTCCACTGCGTGGCTGATGCCGCGCGCAAACCCGGCCTCCGAAACGCCAGACATAATGCGCCCGAAGCAGCGCCCGAAACAGCACGCATATCGCGTCCGCAATTGCGCCACCCGGTTCCGCCGTAGCGCGGTGCCCCGGTCCTGATGAAATCATGCCGCGCTTCTCGCATGTGGCGCGGCTTTCTGTATCCGTTCTTTTTTAGGTCTCGTCCGCAGCCATGCACGACAAAATCCTGATTCTCGACTTCGGCTCGCAAGTCACCCAGCTCATCGCCCGTCGCGTGCGCGAAGCCCACGTCTACTCGGAAATCCATCCGTACGACGTCGACGACGCCTTCGTGCGCGAATTCGCGCCGAAGGGCATCATTCTTTCGGGCGGTCCGAACTCGGTCACCGACACCGACACCCCGCGCGCGCCGCAGGCCGTGTTCGAGCTGGGCGTGCCGGTGCTCGGCATCTGCTACGGCATGCAGACGATGGCCGAGCAGCTCGGCGGCAAGGTCGACGGGGGCCATCTGCGCGAATTCGGCTACGCCGAAGTGCGCGCGCGCAACCACACGAGCTTCCTCGAAGGCATCGAAGACTTCCGCACGAGCGAAGGCCACGGCATGCTCAAGGTCTGGATGAGCCATGGCGACAAGGTCACCGAAATGCCGGCCGGCTTCCAGCTGATGGCCTCGACGGAATCGTGCCCGATCGCGGCAATGGCCGACGAGGCGCGCCACTTCTATGGCCTGCAATGGCACCCGGAAGTCACGCACACCGTGCAGGGCCGCGCGATGCTCGAGCGCTTCGTGTTCGGCATCTGCGGCGCCAGGGCCGATTGGGAGATGGGACACTACATCGACGAAGCCGTCGAATCGATTCGCAAGCAGGTGGGCAGCGAGCACGTGATTCTCGGCCTGTCGGGCGGCGTGGATTCGTCGGTGGCGGCGGCGCTGCTGCACCGCGCGATTGGCGACCAGCTGACCTGCGTCTTCGTCGATCACGGCCTCCTGCGCCTGAACGAAGCCGAGCAGGTGATGTCGATGTTCGCCGACAACCTCGGCGTGAAGGTGATCCATGTCGACGCCAGCGAGGCGTTCATGTCGAAGCTCGCGGGCGTGACCGACCCGGAAGCGAAGCGCAAGATCATCGGCGCCGAGTTCGTCGAGGTGTTCCAGGCGGAAGCGGGCAAACTCACCGATGCGAAGTGGCTCGCGCAAGGCACGATCTACCCGGACGTGATCGAGTCGGCGGGCAAGGGCAAGAAGGCCGCCCACACGATCAAGAGCCACCACAATGTCGGCGGCCTGCCGGAAACGCTGAACCTCAAGCTGCTCGAACCGCTGCGCGAACTCTTCAAGGACGAAGTGCGCGAACTGGGCGTGAAGCTTGGCCTGCCGCATGACATGGTGTATCGCCATCCGTTCCCGGGCCCGGGCCTTGGCGTGCGCATTCTCGGCGAGGTGAAGCGCGATTTCGCGGACCTGCTGCGCCGCGCGGATGCGATCTTCATCGAGACGCTGCGCACCACGATCGACAAGGAAACGGGCAAGTCGTGGTACGACCTCACGAGCCAGGCGTTCGCGGTGTTCCTGCCGGTGAAGAGCGTGGGCGTGATGGGCGATGGCCGGACGTACGAATACGTCGTCGCACTGCGCGCTGTGCAGACGCTCGACTTCATGACGGCGCACTGGGCGCATCTGCCGCACGAGTTGCTTGGCCACGTGTCGAACCGCATCATCAACGAAGTGCGCGGCATCAATCGCGTTGTCTATGACATCTCGGGCAAGCCGCCTGCGACGATCGAGTGGGAGTGATCTAGCATTGCCTCACACCGTTTCAGGCAGTATCAAAATCCTCACGAAACCCAAGCGGAATAAGGATTTAGCGGCCCATGTAGTTTCAACCGCTATCACTCAATCTCGCGCAATTTGACGGTAGTCGTGACGGTACTTTGGGAAGCGGGTGAAATTGCCGCTTCCCATACCGTCAGACGGGCTGACGGTATCAAGCGGCAAATCAGAGTGAGGCTGATTTGCTGACCGATCGAGAGCTTTCCAATCTGACGCCGCGTGAGAAACCCTACAAGGTATCTGACCGGGACGGCATGTACGTCGCTGTGTTGCCCACGGGCACGAAGGTATTCCGCTACGACTACCGCCTCAATGGCCGTCGCGAAACGCTTGCAATGGGGCGTTACGACGCCGACTTGGCGCGCAAGGAAACGCGAGATCCAGAGGCGCTCGAATACGGCATGGGCATTTCATTGAGAGAGGCCCGTACGTTGCTGGATCGAGCACGGCGGGATGTTGAGCGGGGCGTGTCGCCATCTAGAGCGAAGGTGGACAAGCGCACCGCAGCGGCAGGAGCCCGGACCTTTGCAGGATGGGCTGAGGACTACTTTCGTCACAAGTCAGATCCGAAGAGCGGCGCCGAGCAGCTCGCGGACAGCACGCTTGCGTTCCGCAAATCCACATATCGCCGCGTCATCGAACCTGAGCTTGGTCGTCTGAAGTTGGAGGAGGTGTCGCCGCAGCGGTTGAAACGTCTCTGTGATGATACGAAAGAAACGCGCGGCCCGGCCGTTGCGATCCACGTTCGCGAAGTGGTGCAGGCTGTGTTCCGACACGCGCAGGGAAGCGGGCACGCGGTAAGTAATCCGGCCGAAGCCATTCGCGCTAGTACCATTGCCACGTTTGAACCGCGCGACCGCGCATTGTCGCCGACTGAGATTCGCACATTCATTACCGCGCTGGAGCAGGTGGCCACGACGCCAACGCTACGCTTGGCGCTGAAATTCATTTTGCTGACTGGCGTGCGCAAAAGCGAGTTTATCGACGCGACTTGGCGCGAAATCGATTTGGATGCCGAGCGGTGGGCTATCCCGGCCGAACGCATGAAGGCTGGTAAGCCGCACGTTGTGCCGTTGAGCGAGCAGGCGCTGGACATTCTGGTGACGTTGCGGTCATGCTTCGGTGCCAGCAAATATCTGCACCCAGGCCGATACGATCATGACCAGCCGATCTCGAATGCAACGTTGAACCGCGTGATTGACGCGTCAGTGGAGCGCATCCGAAAGGACGACCCCGAGTTTCGGTCTTTCGGGGTCCACGATCTTCGTCGCACCTTTTCTACCCAACTGAACCGCATGCAGTTCGACGAACGCTGGGTTGAGTTGTCGCTTGCACACGTGCCTCGAAACCGGATTGCGAGCGTCTACAACACGAATCGGTATCTGCGAGAACGAACGATCATGCTGCAGGCATGGGCCGATACGCTTGACTGCTGGACGTGCGGAAAGTCAGCGAAGGACGTGATTACGGATGCAAAACGGCGAGCAGCCGAAATACCTGACGACGCGCTCGACGATGACATGTGATTTAGCGTACACCGGTCTTTGACAATTAATACCCGGTGGATTTGCAGGCGGCGCGGGCGGAGCATAGGGTCGTGGGGTTTTACGACTTTCTCGTAAAAACCCCTTTGGCGGAGAAAGGCTCGACGGTCGCGACGACATCGTTGTGCCGCGAGCAGACCAGATCGGCGATTTCGCGGCTGCTCATGCTCAACCCATTGCCAGGCAGGATTAGCTCGTTCATGGATTCAATACGCCGGGAGTTTGACCAGCCGCACCGGCGCTTTCGATTACTCGGCTGCGTCGCCGCGCCGCTCGCGCACGAGGATCTCGTGCGGCACTTCGTTCGTGACCTCTGGATTTTTAAAGCACTCGAGTGCGTGCCCGAGATCGCCGCAGTCAGCGCTGCAGCAGCACAGTATCTTCGGCGGCCCGTCCGCACGCTTGCCGCAGTTCGCGCAGCGCACCTCGACCACCTCGCACTTGTGGACGCGCTGGAGCACGCGCCCGAAGCAGAAGCGGCAGGCGTGGTCCGCCACCTGCCAGCCGGCCGATGTTCGGATCGCCATCAGGTAGAGTGACGCGCTGATCCACATCGCGTAGGCGTAGACCATTTCTTTGACGGCATACGTGCCTGGTGCGGATCCGCCACGAATCGACTCAGCAGGCGCAAACGCCAATTCCGGCGTTAGCTCTGAAATGAGATCTGCGTACCCCTTCGTTCGAGTCCACCGGTTCGGGGAGTGCTTATCCGCGCCACCCGCAGCACGATGCAAGTCGTTCAGCGAGTAGCGACCCATGGCGTCGCGACGGATTTCGACGCCACATACAACGAAATCGTTCATTTTCGGTACCAGGGATGCTTGATTTTAGGTACAGCGCACTCGTGGAGTGCGGTGGGCAAGCCGATTGAAGTTTGTGGTTTCCGAATTTTGCGGACCCCAGTCGTGATGTTTCAATACAGATCATGCGCTCTCGCGCAATCTAAATTGGAGCCGAAATGAAAAGCGAAACTGGGCTGGAAAAGTACATTCGTCCTTCACAACTTGTCAAAGAGCGGTTCGTCCCATTCAGCAGTCCGACATTGTGGCGGAAAGTTAGAGACCGTAGTTTCCCGCAGCCGGTCAAGATCGGTGGTGTCACGGCGTGGCCACTCTCTGTCATTCGTTCGTGGCAGGAGCAAGTCGGCAATGAATCCGAGCCGGTCGCAGAGTAACTTGCGCGCCGGCTTTTTGTACGGGAACATGCCGACGCCCCTGCGCCTGACTGGCGATTCGGGGAAGCGGCAGGACCGGACGTTGGAGCGCTCGGCCTGCCTGACCAACCACGGCCCTTATCAGGAGGTCCGCAAGATGGCTGTTGCCTATTCTACCGAGCGCGAGCGCTCGACCCTCGAAATTATCCGTACCGCGTTGCGTGATGCCGCATTTGCGCCGTCCGATCGCGCGGCGCTCGACGTGGCCGGGACCGCGCTTCTCCGCCTTGCCGAGCTTGGTCGTGAGCCGGCCATCGATGACGCGTTCGCGCCGTTCCGCGCTGGCCTCGTCGAGGTTTCACTTCTGCTTACTCGTGAGCATGCAGCGTCGCTGGCCGCGATTCACGCGATCGCAGGCGTGAAGGAGGCCGGCCATGTCCACGCTTGATGAGCCGTCGGTGCTGGATGCGCAGGAGCGCCACCGTGCGCTCGCGCAACTCGGGATCGCCTACAGCCTGGTGCGCCAGCTTGACTGCATGGACGCGCCGCGCGTCGGCGAATTTGTTTGCAGCCTGCTCGAGGCCGGCGAGGCCGAGAAGCTCGACGCGGTGCTCGAGCATATCGACGTCGCCGCCGGCGCTTGGCGCAAACTCGCCGACCAGGCAGACCTTGTGATCGCCGGCGTTGCCGCAGCGATGACGAGCGTTGTGCTGGAGCGCGCGTCCCGCGTGGAAGAGGGCTCGGCATGATTGGCTATTCATGGTCTCAGCCGCGAAAACTATGCTGGTTTGGCATGAGTTAGCGTCCACGAATGCAAAAAATTCATGCCTTGCAGTTTTGATTGAAAACCTTGGCAAAAGGTGCCGGAGACCCGCGTGGCAAAGCTTCGAGGGGTTCCGGAGCCTCCGGCTCAGAGTTACGATCCGGCCTGCTGTACCGATTCTTGGCGCGTGCGATGGGTTTTTCGAAGTCGAAAAAAAACCCACCTAGCGCGGCGGGTTTCTCAAAAAACTGTGTATGACGTTGTGGTGATTCGCAGGAACGACACGTTTGGCGCGTGAAGCTCCAACCACAGGCTGATTCTAGCATGGGCCTGTCTGCATAAAAAGCAGAATTTCGCGGATTGCGCTGCGTCATCCTCATAAGGATGACTAAATGAAGGACCATGATTTCCCAACGGAATTCGAAAATTCCGCCGCGGCCAAAACGGTCGCTCCATCGACTGCTGACCGCTGGAAAAGCGCCCACTGGTTTGCGGAAGTTGCCGCAACCGGTGATGCCGAATCCGAATCACTTGGTGCTGCTGGTTGTCTGTGCGTGATGCTGGGCATCCTGCCGCCTGCGCCGGCTGGCCGCCGCGCCGTGTTCCACTCGAGCCGCGGTTCGGAGGTGCGCTGATGGCACGTATCCGCACCATCAAGCCTGAATTCTGGACGTCAGGACAGGTGATGGAACTGTCTCGCGATGCACGTCTAGCGTTCATCGGGCTTTTAAACTTCTGCGATGATGCCGGCATTCATCCGGCCAGTCCGAAGCGCCTGAAGGCCGAGGTATTCCCTGCGGATGACCTCGACGCCGACAGCATCGCTGCGCTTGTCCGCGAGATGATTTCCTGCGGCTTGGTCGCTGAGTACTCGTTCGACGGCGAGTCCTTCTGGATCGTCACGGGATGGCACCATCAGAAAATCGACCAGCCGACGTACAAGTTCCCACGTCCGGACGGGACGATTCCTGCGGGAGCCCCAAAGCGCCGTAACCGCGTCGCTCTTCTCGACCCTTCGACGAGTATTCGCAGAGTGTTCGCCGAACATTCTTCGAACGTTCGCGGAGTGTTCACCCCCGGAAAGGAAGGGAAGGGAAAGGAGAAAACCACAACACCTGCTCCCCCTATCCCCCTCGTGGCCGAGGGGGAACCGGAGGTGCGTCGTCGTCGCAGCCGTCGTGATTCGCAGATGAGCCCGGAAATGGCCGAGCGCTTCGAGCGATTCTACGAGTGCTACCCGCGCAAGGCCGGCCGCGCAGCCGCAGAGAAAGCGTTCGCCAGGCTCTCGCCGGACGACGAGCAACTTGGCGCGATTCTGGCTGCTCTCGCGGTCGCCAAGGCGTCGCGCGAATGGCTCAAGGATGACGGCGAATTCATCCCGCACCCTAGCTCGTGGCTCAACGGCAAGCGCTGGACCGATGAGGTACAGGCCCAACCGATGGCTTACACCGAAACCGAACTCGCCGTGATCGACGCCTACAACGACGCAATGCCTGGCGAGTGGAGCGCTGCCGAGCGCGAAGTGTTCGTACCGGGACGCGCCGCAGCAATCCGCGATTTCCTGTCGCTGGCTCCTGACAAGCCGGATCTGCCTGCGCGCTACTTCTCGTTCTGCGCCGAGAGTCTGGCGGCCGACCCGCGGTACGGCCTCGACTGGTTGCTCAGGCGCGAAACGTACGCGAAGGTCCGCGAGGGTGCGGTCAAGCTCAAGGAAGGCGTGCAATGAGCAACGTACCCCCGCACGCAATCGAGGCCGAGCAGTCGGTTATCGGCGGCCTCCTATTGCAAAACGACGCAATCGACCGTGTCGGCGACCTGCTCAGCGAGCACTTCTATCGCAACGAGCACCGCATCATCTTCGGCGAGATTCAGCGCATTATTGCGGCCAACCGTACTGCCGACGTTGTGACCGTCATGGAGGCGCTGACCCTGGCCGGAAAGCTGGAATCGGTCGGCGGCCTCATGTACCTGAACGCACTCGCGCAGAACACGCCGAGCGCCGCGAACGTCAAGCGCTATGCCGAAATCGTTACCGATCGCTGGCAGATGCGCGAACTGCTGAAGGCCGCAGACGAAATCCGCGCGATGGTCGAAAACCGCAATGGGCGCGAGGCATCCGAGGTGATGGGCGCGGCTCAGGCGCTTCTTGAGCCCATGAGCGAGGCGCGCGGGTCCGAAGGTCGCGAGTGCGGCGCGCTTCTGGCTCAGGTAATCGGTGATATTGACGATCAGCACAGCGGCACGGCAGAGGTTCAGGTGACGCCGACCGGCCTGCGTGACCTTGACGACAAGCTCTGCGGTGGCCTGCGCGGTTCGCAGCTTGTGGTTGTCGCTGCGCGCCCGTCGATCGGCAAGACTGCGCTGACCCTTCAGTTCGGCGGTCACGTCTCGGACTCAGGCGGCGTCGTCGCGGTCTTCTCCATGGAAACCCCGGCGAAGCAGCTTTGTCAGCGCAACCTCGCCCGCGTCGGGAGGATTCCGCTCTCGCACGTGAAGGACGGCAAGCGCATGACTGACGACGACTGGCCGAAGCTCACCCACGCGACGCAGAGGATCGCCGAATGGAAGATGGTCACGTACGACAAGCCTGGCATGACGGCCGCAGAGATCATCGCACGCTGCCGCGCGCTGAAGCGCAAGCACGCACGTCTTGACCTCGTGATTATCGATTACTTGCAACTGATGACGGGTGGCCCCAGCGAGCGCGACGATATCCGCATCGGGAGCTATTCGACCGCGCTCAAGGGGCTCGCGATGGACCTTGATGTTCCCGTGGTCGCGCTGGCCCAGCTTAACCGGCAGATCGAAAACCGCCCGAACAAGGCACCCGTGATGGCCGACCTGCGCGGCTCTGGCAACATCGAGCAGGATGCGGACGTGATTTTGTTCCTGCACCGCGAGGAGTGCTACGACCCGAACACGATGCAGAAGGGGATTGCCGAGATCACGATCGGCAAGCAACGCGACGGTGAGCGCGGCGCGGTTGTGCGCACAGCATTCGATGGCGCGACGCAGCGCTTCGAGGATCTGCCCCCTGGCTATGTGCCGCGTGCTCGTGAAGAAAATCCTCGTGCTGGCGCGCGCCCACGATTTGTTGATTGACGCGCGGCTCGCGGTCGCGACTTCAATCTGGCCTTGACCGAGATGTCTCCAAAACCGCGTAGTACCCAGCCCCGCTGATGTTTGGCGGGGCTTCAATTTTCGGCGCCATCCCTGTCGCTATCGTCGCGCTCGGCGACAGTGACGTTGCGCCACTTGCGCGCGCGTGCGCGGGAGACGTCGCAGGCGCTTTGTTTGGGCTGCGGGAAGGAACACGCACGAAATTGTCGTGACGCGAGAATCATCTCGACCGCGAGGTCGTCCAAAATCAGAGCCCCGGCCAGATCATCGGCCGGGGTTTTGTGCTTTCTGGCCGCGCCTAAGGTCGTCATCGACCGAAAACTCCTCCACCTTGATCCATCTTCAACAGAGTCCGATGAACCTTGACGACTTCGCCGGCGATGGGCTGGATGTCATAGGTCTTATCCAGCAGTCGGAACTGCACGGTGTCCACGTAGTAGGCGCGAAAAATATGAAAAGGCGGCCCGTCGGACTCCGGGGCGGGCCCTATGTATTCGGGGAGTATGTTCCCGAATATGCCGTCTCCAAGATAGTCATCAAGCCGTTCGTCGAAGTGCTCGATCGCGTTCCGGAGATCTCTGTTTCGCAGGGGATTGTCGTCTGCGATCTGGAAGGCGTCGCGCAACTCGGCTCCACGCCACCGATGGCTTGGCTGAGTCGCCCAAAAGTATCGAGACAAGGCACCCGCATGGACGATTAAGTTCTGCAGATCGGCGAGGAATCTCGTGCCGTAGAGCACCCCATATGGGTTTTCCGGACTGTTCTCCCGGGCGACGGCTAGCATCGCGTTGACCTCCTCAATTGACCGAGTTGCCGACATCGTATTGAAGAGCATGCTCTGGATGTAGAAAGCCTGCCAAGGAGGCTGTATGGCCTTGCTGCGCGGCTCATCCATCTGCGGCTTATCCGACTTAGCACTTGCATTCTCCCTGTATTGGCTCGGCAGGCTCTCCCGCGCGATGTCCCACGTTGGCAGGGCGTCGGCGTCTTCAAGCAGGTGCGCATCCGTCGCACCTGCGGGAAGCGGGGATAGGTCGTCCCACTCCGTGACGAGCACGTGCTCGCGTTCTTCGTCGTCGGGCCTTTTGATCTCCCGTGTTTCCATTTTCGCTCCGCGGTATTGGGTGGCGGTCCGTCCGATTATGCCTCGCGACGGCGTGGCGCTCGTTGTGCGTGCAAGCGATGGTTGGTGTGGTGCGCTGGTCGAGTCGTGACGCCAATGTTCCAAGCAGGCAAACAGGCCGTTAGGCCGAAGGATCTACTTGTGAAAACTGATGCGAGTCACCCGCTGATGACGACGCCGGAAGCTGCCGCGGCTCTCCGCCATTCGCCCGAGACGCTCCGAGATTGGGTCGCCCGTAGCCGTGGCCCGATCAAGCCGGTACGGATCGGTCGTCGCGTTTTCTGGAAGCGCGAGGAGGTTGAACGCCTGCTCGCCGGAGGTTCCAAATGACCGCCCGCTACCGCTGGACGGACGCGGACGTCGCTCGCCGCGCAGCCGAGCACCTAGCCGCTCAATGCGCACGTCGCAGCGCTCGCCACGACTATGAGGAGGCATGCATCCGCTTCAAGGACCGGCGCGGCATCGAGCACGTCGACGTGGCTGATGCTGCCTTCCGTCGCTCGACGAAAAAGACCTATCTGGCCTACCAGCGTGCGCGTCAGCTCGAGCGCAACGCCGCGCGCCGCCTTGAGACCGCGATTCGCGGCAGCCAGGCATTCGCGGAGGTGCTCCGTGCTGCCCGTTAATCCGGTGGTCGGCGGTGAAGCGGTCGGTCCGTTGGTGCACCTGCGTGACGGTCGGCCTGTGGTCGACAGCGTGGCGATCGCGCGTGCATTCGGCCGCAGCCACAAGCATGTGCTTCGCACGCTCGACTCGTTGATCGAGGACCTGACGATCACTGAGCCCAATTTTGGGCTGAGCGAGTACCGCGATGCCAGCGGGAAGGCGTGCCGCCTGATCGAGTTGGACGAGCACGGCGCGCTGGTCGCGCTGCCGTTTGTCGGTGGTCGCCGGTCGCGCCTCGGTCAGAAGCAACTGGTCGCGGAGTTCTTTGCGATGCGCGAGACGCTGCGCGCGATGGCGAGAGATGCCCAGAAGCACGCAGCGCCGGCCCCCACGCTGAAGTCGCCAGCCGGCGATCTCGCCTTGGCTGAAAGCATCGGCCGCCTTCTCAACGTCAGCCCGTCTGGCCGCGTGGCTCTGCTCCGACGCGTGGCCGAGCGCCATGGTCTCGACGAGAGTCTGCTGCCCACCTACGTGGTTGACGCGCCGTCGGATGCGCTGCCGGGTTCGAGCGAGGCAACGGCCCCGATTTCGACGCTGCTGAGGGATGCTGGCGTTGCTTTGAGCGCGGCGCGCTTCAATCGCTTGCTCGAGTTCGCTGGCCTGCTGGAGAAGCGTAATCGCCGCACGACGCAGAAGCACTTTGCGTCTGGCGAAAAGTCCTTCTGGATGGTCACGCCAGCCGGTCTGAGGTATGGAAAAAACCTGACCGATTCTCGGTCGCCGCGTGAAACGCAGCCGCACTGGTACGTTGGTCGTTTCGCCGAGTTGCGGACTCACTTGCGTCCGATCTTTCGCCGGATGCAGGCCGAGGATGCTCTGTGATTGGTCCTGCCGACGACGCAGCTCCTGGCGGTGGCGCAGATCGGGAGCTTGCTCTTACGTATGCGCCACACGGTCCGACACGAGCTGGCGTTCCGCGCATCGTGGGTCGAGCGGTCGCGCGCTGCTCGTCTTGCGCCCGCCCGCTTAAGCGTCGCTGGAGGGGCACTTCTCTCTCGACGCGGAACTGCAGTCCGGCGACGCGTTCGAGAACGCGACGTGTTATCGCCGGCTGTCGGCCGGATCAGTGTCGAAGGTCAAACGTGCACCGCACGAGCTCCGGATGCGCCCCTGTTGACGGCGCATGCACTGAAAAATAATGCGATCTGTCGAATTTCGCCCTGTGTAAACAGCGGTGCGTAAACAGAGCAGGCGCGGCCCGTAAACTGAGCAGGGAGGTTCATATGGTCAAACGGCGTGAGGTTCCACCACGATTCTGGGTACTTGCCCGGATCGCATGGGAGCGCGATAGCCGTATCACGTTCGCGCAAATCGCAAGTGAATTAACGGTTTCCCGGCAAGGGGTTCGTGCTCGCGCGGTTCGCGAGGGGTGGCGGCGAAAGCAGGAAAAAGGCGCGACATTATTTACATATTTGCTCGCGGCAGAGGCCGGACGCGCGCCGCCTGTTTACGTTGCCTCGACCGGAAAAGGTGAGCCGGCGGACGTGGGCGACGCGCTGGTTGGACTCGTCGATATTCTCCGCCACGCGCAGCAACAGACGGAGGCACTGCGGGCATCAATCAGGTGGCGTCAAAATTCGACTGGCTGAACGGCGAGTCAATGTGAAACGGTGAGCCTGTTTTTGAGTAACCGTTCGCCGCTGCGCTGGCGGCAACGGCCGCCGCTCCGACTTCGGCTTATCGGCCGGCTGTAGACCCCTGCGCCGTCATCCCACCCGGGGATCGCACCATTTGTCCGCATCCGTAACCGTCGAACTTCAGCGTTGTTGCTTCACAACGGTCGGCAACCACCATCGTTCGGCGAGCGCCGAACATCCGGTCACCAATCTGCAACATTCCCGCTGCGTGTCGTACAGCGCAAACTTCCGGTGGCTTTACCGCAGCGAAACCCATTCGCCCATATAATTCGTAACATAAATTTACATTAAGTAACTTGTTACCCATTTGGGTGCGCCAACGGAGAGAGAGCTGGATCATGGGCTACGCAGGGCAGTTGCTTTCCAAGCAGGAACATTACGCGAAAAAAGGGATCGAGCAAGGCGGCAAATCGCTTCCCCCGGCATCTTCTCAATCGCTTGACGGCCATGAAACTCAGTTGCAGGCGGAAGCGCAGCGCTTTGCCGCGAGCGATCATGCCGATTTCATCAAGAAGCAGGCAGGCAAAACCAAGTCGCTCGGCGAAGTGAACGACGCGCTGAGCCACACTTCTGTCCAGTGCGACACGCTGTTGGGCGACCGGCCACTATCGGAAACGGTCTCGCACACGCGAGAACAGCAGCGGCCGGTGCTCGTCAAGCTCCGTGAAGATCAACTGATGCGCGAAGCCGAGCTTAAGGCGTTTCGGGCTCTCAACAAGATCACAGAGAAGGCGTCGTATCCCGACAGTCCGTGGCTGCCGTATTTCTGGCTTGTTCCGGTCATCCTGGCCGAAACTATCGGCAACGCGGTCTTTTACGAGAACGCACAGGGTTTGCTCGGTGGGGCGATCGTCGCGTTCGCGGTGTCGTTCGTGAATCTGGCGATCGCGTTCGTGCTCGGCATTGCTTTCCGGTACAAGAATCTGTCAGTCCCGGGATGGAAAGCAGCGGGATGGGGCGCGCTGGTTCTGGCGATCGTCGTCGCAATTTACTTCAACGCGATCTTTTCCGCGTATCGGAGTGAGTACCAGCTTCTGGTCGATCCGTCGGATTTCGCGGAAGGCGGCGCGGCATTCAAACGCGCGATGAGCGTGGCCGGGTACGTTTTCATCGGACATCTGCCGTCGAGCGATTTCATGAGTTTCATCCTGTTCTTCATCGGACTCGTGCTGAGCCTGATTGCGTTTTACAAGGGTTACACCTCCGACGACCGCTATCCGGGCTACAGCAAGCGCGATCGTCTGTTCACGGAAGCCACCAAACGATATGACGGGGCCATGGAAGTCGTGCGCCTGAAGGTGAGCGGCGAGATTCAGCGTCGCCTGACAGGTATGGCGGCCGCCAAGACGCAGTTGCTGCAATTGAAGGCACGTCTCGACCAGATCAAGAACTCGGTGCCGGTCGATGTCGCCGCGCTGAAGGCATCGCTGACCCAGCTGCAGCGCGACTTCGCGCTCGTGCTCAATACGTATCGGCAGAAGAACGTGTCCGTTCGTCCCGTGAAGGCGCCGGACTATTTCGCGCAGACGCCCGATCTGATCGGACAATACGCGCATGAAGACGGCAGCGAACTTCTGTCGCACGTCGACGTGGCGGAGAGGCAACTCGATCGTTATCGGGACTTGTACCTGTCGCAGCTCAACGACGGCATGCGCGACCTGGAGAATGAAGGCCGCGTGCAGCAAGGTTCGGCCTTGACGGACTTCGCGACGGATATCACGAAGGAAGCACAACGCAATATCGATGCGAGCAAGTTGACCATGCCCGCTTCCGCGACGATCGGTGCGCAGGTATGAACAAGACCACACAAGCGGGCATTGTGGCGGGCGTGAGCATCATTCTGCTCATCGGCCTTCTCGTCGCTTCGCGATTCACGAAGCCGGCGCCCGTCGATGCGATGGGTTGCGGCCAAGAAATCACAGGAAAAACGGTGATCGTCCTCGATACGAGTGATGATGTCGCCGCGCAGACGCGTCAGGAAATTATCGACCGGGTGAAAGACAGGATCGAACGGAATGTGCGCGACGGCGATCTGGTTTCGGTCTTCACAGTGAGTGAATTGTCGAAAAAGAACCTCGTGCCCGCGTTCGCTTACTGCAAACCGCGCCGTACCGGCAACGAGCTGACGGAAAACACGCGCGTACTCGAACGCACTTACGTGACCAAGTTCGAAAAGCCACTTCAGGCGGTCGTGCAGGCGCCGATCGAAGGCTCGAAGGAATCGCCGATCGCGCAATCGCTAATCGATCTTTCGCTCTCGGATTACGTGCGCTCGAGCGGCAAAACGAATCTGATTGTGTTCTCCGACATGATGGAGTACACGGACCGGTTCTCGTTATACAAGTGCGGCGTCGGCAACCAAGCGATCAAGTCGTTCAGGGATTCTCGCGGCGCGACGGTGGCGCGGCCGACGTTCCACAACGTCAACATTGAACTGAACATCATTCCTCGCAGCGGCACGTCGGCCGCCGTCGGCCGATGCCGCGATACTTTCTGGGCATGGTTTTTTGGTGACGATGATGGTCCCGGCGCCCGCTTCAGCCCTTCGAACCTGCCTGGGTAATCCCGATGCAACCCAATATCAATCGTATATTCATTGTGGCAATGGCGGTGGCGGTGCTCGGCGCCGGGGCGTCGGCCGTTCTACATCTGCCGGTTCCGGTCGTGCTCGTCTTCGAACTGTTGCCGTTGTGCATGTATTTCTCCGTGCTGTACCGGATCGGCAAAGATGGCCTGGGTCACACTGCGATCGATAGTGTTTACTACTTCGGCTTCATCGTCACGATTCTGTCTCTGGCGGCAAGCGTGATGCGCGTCTGGATGTTCGGCATCGAGAAGGACATGAGCGGGTTGATCGCGCAGTTCGGCGTCGGCTTGCTCGCGACGGGCCTCGCGCTCGTGTTCCGGCTTATGCTGACGGCGCGTGTGGAATCGCTCAACGCCAAGGATCTGAGCCAGACCATCGACGAATACGTGCAGCGGATCGACGGTATCGTCGTCAAGGTCGAAACATCCGCAGCCAGTTTCGAAGGGCTGTCGCAGTCGCTGCAGGAGCGTACCCGCGCCGTCGTCGAGTCGACGTACGAGGAATGCACGGCGAGCATGCGGTCGGCAGTGACGGCTTTCTCCGAGTCGATTTCGGGGATTACTCGGCAGACGAGCGAATCCGTCACGCGCTTTGGTGAAGTGGTCGAATCGGTCGCCGTGGCGTCGCACGTCAAGCATTTCGATGCGAACATCAATGAACTGACTGCGGGTCTGAAGGGCTTCGCGGCCGAAATAGCGAAATATGGTCGGAGCACGACCGACGAGGCACTGCGCGCCACCAAGCAGGCGCTCGACGCATCCGGCAAGTGGCACGCCGACAGTCTCAGCGAGATGTCAAAGGCCAGCCAGCAGGCGATTCAGACGGCGCTCGCCGCACTGTCCGATCTCGACATGTCCGTCGATACCTCGACGGTGAAGTCCGATCTCCAGGCGCTTTCGCGAACCATCGCGACATTCACGAAGAAGTTTGCGGAACTCGATGACAAGCTGGCTTTGGCTCACGCGCGCCAGAGCGCGCAGACGCTGGAGCCGATCGTCGAGAAGTTCGCGGAGAACCTTGTGCGGGCTACGGGCGAAGTCGAAGTGCAGGCGCTCGCGCAGTTCAACGAGGCATCGGCGCAGCTGACCGCTGAAGCCGTGAAGGGCATCGCAGCCGTCGGCGAACGAACGCAGGTTCAAACGAAACAGCAGATTGACGTCCTGGCGACCCACGTCGACCGCCTGAGCGCGGCACTCGAGCGCGCCGATCAGCAGCCAGCGATGGAGCGCAACGGGCAGCGCATCGACGTGCTGGCAGGCAACGTCGACCGGCTGGTCGCCGAGCTCGGGCGCACCGATCAGCCATCCGCGCTGGAGCGCACCGGGCTGCGCATTGACGCACTGGCCGGCAACGTCGACCGGATGATCTCGACATTCGAGCGTGTCGGAGGGCAGTACGGCAACGAGCAGATCGGCCAGCGTATCGACGCATTGGCGGCGAACATCGACAGGCTGATCGGCGTGCTCGAGCGCTCCTCGCTCCGCGCGGACCGGCACACCGTGCACGCGCCGGATGCGTTCGTGCCGACGCAGGCCCCCGCGATCCAGATCACGCCGATGCCGAACGAAAGCCAGCTCGCGTCGCACATGAAGCAGTCTTGATCGTCCGGGCCGCCATTAGACATGAAATCGCCTACACAGCAAGACAGCGTCTTTCTGCTGACGCTCGTCGACTTCCTGTTTCAGATCATTTTCTTCGGGCTCTTCGCCTACGCCATCTCGGTGGCGACGGAGAACACCGACTGGAAGTCGGCGGCACTCGCGCTTCAACAAAAATTCAAGGATGAATCGCCGGCCGATGTGCAGAAAGTCGTCGATGTCATGCCAGACGATGCCCAGCGTCTGAAGGACGCGCTGGCGAACGAGGATGCGGCGAAACGACTGGAACAGCATTTCGGCGTTTCCGATCTGACGAAGCTTACGGACGAGCTCACGCGCATGGCGCCCGTCGAGGAGTTGCGGTCGGCCAACAAACTGATCCAGAAGGCGGGAAGCGTTGAGCGTGCGAACGATGCCGTCGACCGTTATCTCAAGAGCGGCATCGGCAAGCCCGCGTGCCTGCTGGCCGATGTCGCGAAGAATCGCGCGAAGCCACTGGCGACCATCATCGGCTACGAAGACCACCTGGAGTTTCAGGCGGAGACGCCCGAGCTCTCCGTCGTGCTCGTGAAGATGGGGACAGATTTTGAGTCGGTCCGGTCACTGCCGCTGGCGCAGTTCAAGCACGTGTTCAGCAGGCTTGGTGCTCTGTATCCCGATTGCATGTACACCTTCGATCTCATCGAAAAAACGCGCTACGTCGAACCGCGAGACGCAGCTACCGCAAACTGGAACGTGCGCGTCATTCCAAGGCGTAGTTGAAATGCCTCAGACTATCTCCGACGATAAACATTTGCCGCCGCACGTGCCCGCATGAGCGCGAGCAGCGTGGTTGTTGCGCGGTCGCGTTTATCCGCCGGGAGCGCGTCGAGCCGCGCGCGCCAGTCGGCGAGGGCGCCCGAGATCCGGTCATCCTTGATCGGGCAGCCCGTCATGCTGCCACCTGTTGGGCGGCGTCACGGATCCGCGAGACCGTCGGGCGGCTGATTCCGAAATCGCGCGCGACGGCGGCAATACTGGCGCCGCCGGCCAATCGGGCGAGGACCGCGTCTCGCTTCTGGTCGTCGAGGGCTCGCGGGCGCCCCATGACCTTTCCCTCCGCACGTGCGCGCGCAAGGCCCGCGTGCGTGCGCTCGATCAGCAGATCGCGTTCGAACTCGGCGACCGCGCCGAGCACGCCCATCGTCATCTTGCCGGCTGCGCTGGTCAGGTCCATGCCGCCTAGGGCAAGGCAATGCACGCGCACGCCCATTTCTGCGAGCCGTTCGACGGTGGCACGCACATCCATCGCGTTACGGCCGAGCCGGTCGAGCTTGGTGACGATCAGGACGTCGTCGGCCTCAAGGCGATCGAGCAGCCTCGCGAAGCCGGGTCGCTCGCTGGCCGGCACGCTGCCGCTGATGTTCTCCTGGACGATCCGTTTCGGCTCGACGGCGAAGCCGGCCGCCAGTACTTCGGCGAGCTGGTTGGCCGTGGTCTGGTCCGCAGTGCTTACGCGTGCGTAAAGAAAGGTGCGGCTCATTTTTCCCTTCGTTATCAACGGTGTTAGAGGTGCTCAAAAACGCTGTAACGATTATCGAGGGTGCTCAAAAGCAGTCAAGCTGATTTTTGTTCACCCCAGTTGCGGGCGCACACAACCGCTCGTTTTCGTGCACGCGAGCAGCTGGAATGCGTCTCGGGAGGCCGAGCAGGATTCGGTCTCTCAAATGCACGCGAATTCCTACGTGGTTAGCAAGTTTGCGCGTAGAGCTTGGTCAACTAGACGTCGATAGGAACGAGGGCGACCTCGATTGAAACAGTGCCAGTGGCAGTGTCTATCCAAAAGGTAGGCGGGCCGTCCGCAGGAAGCTGCGACCCCGAAAGAACTGGATAGGCAAGTTTCGCACGTTGACAACCATAGCGCATCAGGTAGACCAGCACTTGGCGGGCGTCATCCTCATCCACGCCCCAGTCCAACCGAGTTGGCTTTAGGACCTTCCACTTGGCGTCGATGATCGCTTCAGGTGAGCCGTGCGACGGGCTCACGCCAGGAGGCCAGATCAGCAGGTCTGGTCTCTGCTGGAAAACCTCTCGCAAGGGGATGCTCGGGCCGCCTGCGCTTGCGCCGCCACGACCGACCTTCGCTAGGTTACGAGTCGAACCCTTGAACGCGACGATCATGCCGTCGGGCGCTTGGTCGCGCTCGCGTCGCGCGACCCACCGCTCGAAGATATCTTGCATGTTGAAGAGTAAGGCTGGTGCGGGCGAGACTCCGCCTGCGAGCGAGGGCGAGAGCAGGCCGAGCAGAAGACGCGCCCATCGCAGTGCTTCATCGTAGCGGGCACTCTCGCGTCCGCGGGTGAGCCGGTCGATGTACTCAGCACCCATTTGGATGCAGCTAACCTCCCCAAAGAAGGCACGGACTTCGAGCCAAAGGCGCTCTGTGGTGCGCCGGCGAAGGTGAGTGCGACAGCGCTCTACGGCGGCGAAAAGTGCTCGGTTGTAGGGGTTGTCGACGGAAAGGTCGTCGTGCGAGCAGCGCCAAAGGTTTGGGCGCCGCAACGCCAGTCGTTCGGAGTCGACGAGCAGCGGCCGGCCGCGCAGCAGCGGCATGTCGCTCGTGGTCTCGATGTAACGCGTCAAGAGGCCCCCCTTCGCTACACGCAGTGCCTCGCGCAGGAAGCTGCGGATAAAGAGGTCGAGCAGTGGTGCGCGTTCAGCGTCTTGGGGCGCGACGTCAAGCGTTCTAAGTCGCAGCTCCTCGCTGCCGCGGAGAAGGTGGAGCAAGGCTTGACGGGCACGACCGATTTCCCGACGGCGCTCGTGCGTGGTGCCGGTTCCTGCCAGAGTCGATGCGCCCTCGCGCTCGCTACCCACGCCACCCCAGAGTTTGGGTAGGATTTCCAGCGTCACCCCGGTGCTGCCGATGCCTGTCGCGTTGCTAGCTGCCCCATTTTCGCGGGTGAGAAACACTAGACCGCAATGCATGGCTAAGGACAACTTACGGCCGTCGCGGACGCAGAAGCCCCTCTGCGTAGCGTTGATGGCTTCGAGCGCGCGCGCCTCGGCCTCGGTTACGATCAGCGTGCCTCGTTCATCACGGCCGACACCTTCGCTGCTGCGGAGCTTTTCGGTTTTGTTCAACTGACTGCCGCTCTGGCAATCGTCGGGGCAGTCGTCGCTCGCGTCAGACACCAACGGTGCAGTGCTGAGGCCTGCGGAGGTGGGCTTTTCCGGTGCTGACATTTTGTCGCGCGAGGCGCGACGACGGTGCGCCACCTCTGTGTCTGAGGCGACGCGTAGCGTCTCACGCTCGAAGGCGGCGAGGTTCAGAACTGTCATGATCCCGTCGTTTGGACGCTGTCGCTGGATTGCGGCGAAGCCTCGTCATTGGCTGCAGGGGCGACGTAGACGGTATTGTTCTTCTCTTCGCCATCGAGTTCCGCCGATTCCTCGAGGTCCTCCAACTCGTCCTCTTCAAGGACGTCGGTCGCCGGCGGTAGCGTAGCGAGCGCCTCGCGCAGCGCCTCTCCGCGCAAGTAGAGGCCTAGGAACTCCGCCGCCGTCCACTCGGCGAGATTTGCACTGGGACGAATCGAGATCCGGGCATCCTGCATGTCGAGGTCGTCCGCGTTGTCGAACAAGCCGCTTGCATCGAGCGTGCGTTCGGCGAAGAAGACGCAGGGCTTATTCGAGCCAGTGAGCGCCAGCTTAGCCTTGGACAGGTCCTCAAAGAAATATTCTTGCAGCAGCGGGATGACCCGGCGAGAGAATGCTAGGCGGAGGTCCCGAAGGTTTCTGACGCCCATGAGGAACGCGTGACCGATCGCGTGCTCGCCGTCGAGCAGAAACTCGATGCGGTCGTTAATGGCGGCGAGAAGTGCCCGCAAGTCGACGCCATAGACAGTCTCTTCGGGCAGTTTGCGAGGGTCGGCCGGTGTTTCGATGAACTCGAAGCGCCGACGCAATGCGCGGTCCATCGACTGCACCGAGCGGTCGGCGGTGTTCATGCTCGCGACGATGTCAAGGTTAGCCGGTACCGCCAATATCTTGCCGCTGTATTGGAGCCGCACCGAGCAGCGCGCCTCGCTGAAGTCTAGGCTCGGGTTGGGCGCGCAGCGTTTGCTCGGCTCGAGCAACGTAATGAGCTCGCCGAACACCTTCGCTACGTTGGCGCGGTTGATCTCGTCAATGATTAACGTGTGGCGCACGTCGGGGCTCTTGTGCGCGAGGTCACAAATCTGGAGGAAAGGGCCCGGCACGGGCTCATCGCTAAGGCGACCGTGTTTGCCCTTCTCTGGCCGATAGCCCTCGACGAAATCCTCGTAAGAGTACGACGGGTGAAATGAGACGAACTCGATGTGCTCTCCAGCAGCGAAACGCCGAGCTCGAATGGTCTCGAGCGCACGGGTCTTGCCGGAGCCCGGTGGACCGAAGAAGATGCGATTGCGGGGCCGCCAGAGCTTCGCGGCCGCCGCCGCGAAGTCTTCGTCATTCTCAACGTCTGTATCAGACTCCAACTCACCATCGGACTCCTCGCTGAGATCCTCATCGAATTGAAGCACGTTGACGGTCGTCGACCCATTCGTGGCCCGGCGGGCTATGCTTTTGGTCGTCTTCTTTTCACGGCGCAGTAGCGGCGGGTTGACGTAGAAATCGATGGGATGCTCGGGGCTTTCGCTCTCCAAGCGCTCGCGCACTTCTAATAACGCCTTGTCACGCGCGACGCGATTAGCGCGTGCGACATGCGGCACTCCAAGGCTCGGGTGCCGGGCAAGCTTTGCCTTGCCGGTCTCAGAGAAAATGCGCTCAAAGTGGTCTGGGAAGAGCGCGTGGCAGAGGATGTGGTAGAGCTGGCGCGAGCGCGTCTCGTCCATTGAGAGCATCCATTCGGCAAACGTCCAAGGGTCGCTTAGCACCGCCAATCGCTTCTCTGCGTCCATTTCGGCGAGAGCCTTGAACAGGCGAATCGCGTAGGCGAGCTCGGCCCACAGCAGCAAATTGTATGCGGTGCCGGTGCTGCCCACCCCAAGCAGCGTCTCGGGCGCAAGAAGTCGATTCCCCATGTCGAGTTCACCGGGCTCCCTCTGCATCCGCCAGATCTCCTTGAGCCGGAGCAGCTTAATTTTTTTGAGGGAGCTCGAAGGGAGGGTAACGACCCAATAGATCTCGGCGAAAAGGGCTACGCTCTTGGGCGGGCACATCGCGAGCTGCGTGCGGAGTTTGCTGACAAATGTGTTGCCGCGCTCGTCGTCGTTCTCAACGATGAGATTCTCGACGTAATTCTTGATGAGCGGCTCAAAGTGCTCCGGAATCCAGAGTTGCTCGTCCGGTATGAAGAGCGACTGACCACCGAGCAATGCCTTCTCCTTGAAGGTGCGGGCGGCGTCGTAGGTAAGATGGGCATTGGGCCTGCCCGGAATGGTTCGGCTCATGTCTAGATGCGAGGCCGTCTAAGCGGCGCGTCGTTGGCAAGCAGCCATAATAGCTCGCGGCTCCCGCCTCCGCCCGCGCAATTCGTCGGCGGTTGCATGGGGGGGCGGCAGTGCACGGTCAGCGGCGCAGTGGCGGGACGGGCTACGACTGGGGGGGCGTCGGACAGGTCTTTGCTCCGCGAGAGGGCGCGGCAAGAGGAGCATTTCGGCGGTTCTTGGGTTTGTAGCGGCAAGCAGGGAAGTTTGAGCAGGAGCGGAACTCCCCGTAGGGGCCGGTGCGCACGACCAGCACCCCTCGCTTGCATGAGGGGCATGTCTCCTCGTGAATCGCTTCACCATCCGTATCGGTGATCGACACGGCGCCGTCCTGCTCAAGCTCCCGTAAAAAGCTGGAGCACTGGCCGCGTGCCGTGAACATGGCCACGCCACGCCGTGCCCTGGTCAGAGCCACGTAGAATAGGCGACGCTCTTCCCCGTCAGGGTAGTTGTCCCCGGCGGGCATCGCCAACTCGAGTACCGAGTCGTCAGCGCGCGTGTTCGGAAAGCTCCGGCCGCGTAGCACGCTCAGCATTTCCGGCAAGATCACGTAGTCGGCTTCGCTTCCTTTCGATCGGTGGACGGTGAGGAACGACACATCCACCCAGCGCTCGAAGCGGGCCTTGTTGGCCGGGACGTACTGCCGATCGGCGTTGTATCGGCCAAGCACGAAGACCGTAACCTTCCCATCGCGCCCAGGGAGGATATTGCCGTCTTGGACACCACGGGCCAGTTTCATCACGAACTGGTCGATGGCGTCGGCCAGCTTTTCCTTGGTGTCCACCTGAAACGCTTGCAGCACGGGTCCGATTGCGGGGGTGACGGATGTCACGCGTTTGCTGATCTGCGTCGGATTCTTCGACACGAACCGACTGGACACGTCGCACAGCGCTTGCGGGCAGCGGAACGTCTGTTCGAGCTTGAGAACCTGCCCGTGGCCGAACCATTCCCGGAAGCCGGTCATCACCGACACGTCCGCGCCGGCGAAACGGTTGATGGACTGCCAGTCGTCGCCCACGGCGAACAGGTATCGGCCGGGCTTCTGGACCAAGGCGCGGCACAAGCGGGCCCGAGCCCGGGAGGCGTCCTGAAACTCGTCGGCCATGACCAGGTCGTAGGGCGCCTCGTAACGACCGCTTTCCAGATACTCAGCCGCCAGGTTGAGCATGTCCTCGAAGTCGATGCCGTCCTCGGCCGCCAACGCGGCGTCCCACGCTTTGATGATGGGCTCGGCGATGTCGAGGAACATGCGGTGCCGGTACTTGAACGCATCGTCCGGCAGGGCGTCCAGGCGTTGGCGCAGCGCCGCCGCGGTCATGCAGTTGCTTTTGGCGTGGCTGATGAACGTTCTCACCAGGGTCACCAGTTCCGCTGGCTCCATGGGCTTCTGACCGCCCGCGGGAATCTCGCGATCCGGGTTGGGATCGAGCTGGATGCCCCGGCGGGTGAGCTGGCTGGCGAGGTGCTTGAACACGTCACCGGTGCGGACCTGGTGCGACGTTGTTTCGATCAACGCCGTGCCACGTTCCCGATGCAACTTGCGCTTCCATTCGACGCCGGCGACATAGTCGGTAAAGTGAGGCGGGGCCTTGCCGTGGGCGTCCAGGGCGAAGTGCTCGTGGTAGAGATCAATGCCCGGATAAAAGAAGTCGGGGCGGTATTGGCGATGATCCTCGTCGGCGGTCTTGAACTTGTACCGCTCCTCGTAGAGGTAATCGACGCCGTTGTAAAAGAGCCAGTTGGAGATGGTGGCCTCTTCTTGGCTACGCACGCGCTTCCCGTCGGCGGTCAGCGTGCGGCCGTTGCCTTGATCGTCCCAGACGTCAGGTGTGCCGTTCGATCCGAACGCAGGCAGATCCTTGCCAAAAACGAACCGGAAGAGGTCCCATTGCGTTCGGAACGTTGCGGAGCGGTCCTTGAGCTGATCGACGATCTCGGTCAGCTTGCTGATGCCGCCGGCGGTGTCGGTGGCCCAATCCGGGATGTCAGGCTTTTCCTTCGTGGCCTTGCCGATGATGCGAAGGCCCAAGGCGTGGAAGGTTGAGGCTTCCACCGCGACGTCCTCCATGCCCAGCCGCTCGAACGATTTGGCGGCACGTTCCGCCAGTTCGACGGCGGCCTGCTTGTTGAAGGCCAGCATGACGATCCGCTTCGGTGCGACGAAGCCCCGGTCGATTGCGTAGGCGGCTTTTGCCACCATGGTGGACGTCTTGCCCGAGCCGGCCGACGCAACGACCTGCACGCGGTTGTCGAAACAGATCACCGCACGCGCTTGCTCCTCGGTCAGAGGTTCGCGCTCCACCCGGTCGAACAGGTCCTTGCACGCCGTCAACTCACGCTTCGTATGGTACGCGTTGAGGGCGGCCCAGTAGGGGCGGTGGTCGGTTTCCCATTGGGCGAGGGAACGCTCCATTTCGGCAGCTTCCTCACCGAGCCTGGCGTTCACGTTGGCCTTCTTCATGCGCGCACGGATGGCCTTCACGTCGATGGACGGTCGGGCCGCTTCGATGGCCGCCTGGGCCTCGTGCGTGATCCATCGCCGGCCGAAGACTGCAGCCAGCTCTTGCTGGACCTTGTGGTTTAGCCAATCGAGCACGGTTTGATGAGCGTCACGGAGAAACGCCACGTCCGCGCGGATTTGCTTCTCGACCAGCGCAGCTTCCACAGCACTGGTCAATTCGGTCCCTCGGGCGTTGGGCAGCCCGTCCACCTTCACGACCCGCGAGGGGCCTGGGTGGAGCGTGACGTCGGTCCAGAACACTCCTCGATTCACCCGGTACGAGCCGGCGTCGTCGACGTTGACGTCGTGCGTTTTTCCATCCACCGTCAACGACAGTTTCAAGCCTTGAAGGATGAGGCGCCAGTTCGGCGATCGTGTCAGTTTTCGGCCCCATGCGGAGGGGGTCCATTCTATTATCATCGTCTACCCTGCAATATCCCCGGAAGCCGGTCTCGGTCCTGCCGGAGAGCCGGTCGCGTCATGATAGCTTGACGCTGCTTTGCAGGCGGGCGACGCGTGCCATGCTATGAGCATCTAGATCGCTCGTGGCCGCGGCATCGAAGGTTAGTTTTTTCGGTTCCAGGCAGGTCTCAACGCGGACCGTACAGTTTCTATTCGATGGCCGCCTCGAGCTTGGCGATGAAGCGATCCACGGTGTAGATCGTGGCCTCGAGCGAGGCCTGGCTGACGTGCTCGGTTGTTGGTGCTCACGGCTCAGGTCCCTCGCGTTGGTCTTGTCGCTGGGCGCCACACCCAGGCAGGACACGATTGAACCATGGCGCCACGAGCCGGCACCAGCGGAAAAGTGTTGCTATCCCACTGGGGCCAAGGGCGCGAAGTGGGTGGGGCGGTCGGTGCGGTGGCCACGTGACTGCCGAACTGGAGGCGGTGGAGGGTAGCCAAACGCGGGATTGCGGTTACCGCGAGCAGCGTCGTGTGTGGCGGTCTCGTCCAAGCTTGCCTGCGCTACGGGGCGGCTAGGCGTTCGGTCACCTGACGACGGACCACTACGCTGGCGAGGGGAGGCGGATATGCCGGTCCGAATGCGGCGGTGAGACGACTGTGAGTGCGGGACGCTTGCGGCTGGGGCAGGTATGTTCGTGCGGCTGCGTCGGTACTCCCGTTGATTGATCAGCCTGGTCTACTCCATTTCTGCAGACGTCCGGCGAGCGCTCGCTCGCCGGCCACAAGCCGCCGTTCACGTGCGGCGTCGCTCTGACGTTCGGGCGTCGGCCACACCACCATTCAATCGTAAAGGACGAACGCTCGGGCATCGTCCTTTATCGACATCCAGGTGTCGCAGTTCACGTAGCTGCTTGAGGACGCTTTTCTGCCGTTCGTACCTCTGCGATCGCGAACTTCAGGTTTCGCTATCCGTGAACTCGCACTCACGAACCGTTTCCGCCGCTTAAATCAGCATGCGCGCCCAGCGCGACCACTTGGGGTGGAAATGGGCACCGCTTTTAACCACTCCACATCGCACGTACCAACCAGCGATTGTACATTGCCATTCCTGCTCGCCGTCGTGGCAGCCCGTTGCTCGGTTTGCCGTTGCGTCAGTGTATTCGATCGTTATTACCAATTTCGTCGCCCGGACCGCGGGCCTGAGGAAAAGTGGTCCGAGCGGCGAGACGCTCTTCTCGGCGCGGAGGCCCATGATCATGAGTCTGCGCCCCCGGAAAATCCCGCGCGTCAGCGATGAGTCACGCCCTGCCACTCCTGCTCGTTGCCGGTCCCCCAGAGCTGCCAAGCAGTGGTTGCAAGAACGGCGCACGGAGTTGATCGCTCAATTGATATCATTATGGGACGCCCCAATTCTGGTGCGATCGTTCCGGTAAACGCTATTCAAACGAATGAGCCAACACACAACGAACATCCGCGCTTTTGTCGCCGCCGCAGCATCGAGTGCCGATGAGATCGTCAGGGCCTATTGCGGTATGGTCGCGATCGAGCTGGTCCTCAAACAGGCGACCGGACTGACCGACCACAATGTACCGGCCGCACTCAACGTCTTCGCACACCGCTTTGCCGTGGGCAACCAGCGCGGCTGCAAGGTCCGGCTCAATGCACTGTCCGCCCAGTTGAGCAACGCGCTGAAGGCCATCAGCGTGCAAGGCAAGGACGGAGTGGCTCGGTTTGCCCCTGCGGAGTCCTATCCTTACATCCGCTATACGCGGCACGTCGCTGACGGCTGGCCTGCGCCGTCGACGACCCATGAACAGGCGAAAACGCTCGCCGATCTCGTGGGCGGCACCCGGTCTTACCTAGCAACGAAGTTCCAGAAATCACTCTGATCCGGCCATGACAATATCCGAGTTCATTGAATCCATTGCGCACATCGACAGCATCAAGCTCGAGGTCGAATACGCACATCCGACACTGTATATCTTGTGCGTCGGCGGTTCGTTCGAGGGCATGGCCACTGAGGCCCGGTTCACCGCGTTTTGCGAGGCTGTCGGCATGTCAGCGGATGACGTCGCACTAGTTGCCGCGAGTCCGATGATCGAGTTGGCACTGATCACGGAAAAGGAACGTCGGGAACAGTTCGGCTTTTTGGGTTCAGGCGAAGCGGGAGCTAGCTGGCTGAACGCGTTCACCCCGCGCAGCGAAACTGCGATGGTTCCGCCCGCCGTTTTGGCTGATCAGCACGACAGGGCAGGCAATGCGTCCTCCGGCCAGCGCACTGCGAAAGCAGTTCACTTTTACGGATACAAGGGTGGCCAGGGACGATCGACCGTGCTCGTGGCGCTTGCCAAGGTGCTGGCCGATGCTGGCTACCGCGTGCTCACCGTGGATGCCGATGTTGAAGCGCCCTCATTGGACGCGATGTTTGGCGTCGCGGCTACGGACATCGACGCGACCTTGATGGGCCTGGCGACACCAGGCACTACGCTCACACCGCTTTCGCGCACGTACGTTGGCGAATCGGTCACGGGATACGTTGACCTTGTGTCTGCGCGGCCTGTCGCAGCACGCTTCGACATGGATTTTGCCGCTTTCCTGCTGAACGCGTCGCTGGATGCGTCGGTGCTGCAATTGGCGGTGGCGGATCTTCGGCAGCAGATAGAGACAGAAGCGGAAAACGGTTCGCCACGTTATGACGTCGTGCTTTTTGATCATCGAACCGGGCTCGCCCCCTCCGTTCTGCCCATCATGGACGCTTGGCCCGGACCGGCCGTAATTTTCGTTCGTCCGGACGGCATGGCACGGCACATTTTGGATTCACGACTGCTCGACACCTTGCTGGCCCACGATCCAGAATCCCCGGGGGCTTTCGTCAGCTTTTCGCTCGACCCCAAAAAGACCGCAAAGGACACGCGTAGCCAGAGCGCGCGATTTATTGAGGGTCTGCTTAGCAAGATCGCTGATGCGATGCAGATCGAAGATGCGATCGATCCCCAGGATCTAGATCCCTACTGGGTTTTCTGGAGACACGACCAGAATTTCGTCGACGGGCAGCAGCCGAATCCACGCGACATGTCGAGCGCCAGTCGCGAAGCCATTGGCCAGTTGCGCTCCGTGCTGGGCCTGAGCGGCAATCCTGCTGCGCCGATGCAACAAGGTACGCTGACGAGCAGCGGCTCAACGGATGACGGGCAATTCATCCTGACGCCGGGGCTGGCCAAGTTGTTCAGCGCAGACAGTCCATATACCTATGTATTTGGCCGAAAGGGGACGGGAAAGACTAGGCTGTTGACCGAGCTTGTGCGTCGCAATCTGGCCGAGCCGCTTCTCGTCGCGAACGACTCGCGTGCCGGCGGCTTGCCCAGCGCAAACCGCAGTTTTCAGTCCGCACTGGCCGCATGTAACCGGGACTTTGAAAAGTTCTGGTGGTTGTTGCTGGGTGCCGCCCTCTCGACGCCGAGCACGAAGGGCGAGGGGGTGCTCGAAGCTGCCCTTCAGGAACAGGTCGATCTGATTACTGCACATCCAGGGGCGCTCGTTCGTTTCGGCCCCCAAGATTTCACCAGCCACACGGAAAAGCGCGCTTTCGTGATCGATGGTGTCGAAACGGCGGTTCCGGCCGCCGACCTTCGTTCCTTCGTCGAAGCCCTGTTCCGATTCCTCGCGGCTGTCCAGTTCGATAGGACTTATTCAAGGACGCTTACGATACGGCTGCTACTGCGCACCGACCTTGCAACTGGGGCGGCGGAGAACGTCGAACAGCAAATTGAAGGGGCTGCGCTCTATTTGCACTGGAACAAGACCACGATTCTTAACTTCGCACTCGCTCGGATCGTGAGTCTGCCCTGGTTCCAGCAGCACTTCACCAGCGTCTGCAAGCGGATAGAAGAGGAGGCCGACAGCATCTCGCGCGGGGCTTTGTCTGATGACGATTCCGAGTCTTTACTGCTGGAAATCTTTCCCTCGGGTCTGGAGCGCAATCGCCTAAAAACGACAACATTCTTCGCCTCATA
The DNA here is from genome assembly GCF_038900695.1 of Paraburkholderia sp. JHI2823. NCBI lineage: Bacteria > Pseudomonadati > Pseudomonadota > Betaproteobacteria > Burkholderiales > Burkholderiaceae > Paraburkholderia > Paraburkholderia sp. JHI2823. The sequence continues at coordinate 64,509 of NZ_JAYMRY010000032.1, forward strand.
TTTCTCGGACGCGGGAGGAGACGCGGGCGCCGACTCCGCCTTTTATCCGAGGCTGTTCGACGGGTTCCTGCGAACGTTGGCAGACAATTCCGGTGAGGCAGGACCGGTCGACTTGGTCGACGGTCGGCTCTCCAGCAAGAGTGTCCTGCTCGCCTACGATCAGGCTTCTCGGTCCTTCATCAGCGATGTAAGGACCGAACTGTATTCATTCCTCGACATCGAGTCCAACGTCGACGCAAACAAATCAGCCGTAGACAGGTTGATTGCCGCCTTCGACGGACTTCAGACGCCGTTTTCCATCGAGGGAATCGTCGAGACACTGACGGAGAGGGCAAACATTCCAGCAGATGTGGTGAGGCGCTCCCTGACCAGTATGCAGAAAATCGGGATGTTCGAGGCACGAGCGGGGTATCCGGGTGAACTGCGGGCGCGACAGCTTTACAAGGCGGGCCTCGGGATGAAGTATGTGAGAAAGAAGGCACAGGAATGAGGTGAGTTCGGCGAGTGGATCATTTGCCAGTCGGAAACCACGTATCCAGTTTCAGAGCGACCCGCCACTCGTGACAACGGTTGTTACGGAAATCGGCAACGAAGACGTTTCTCGACCCGTTGCGAACATGACCACCCACAAACTGGAATGCCTCGCTGTCGTGGCACGTTCAGGGTCTCAGAAACATGCGTGAAGTAGGCCGGACTCACCCCACAAAAATGCCGAAGCGAGGGCTCGTTCTCGGCAATGACAGATTATGCAGCGATTGGATACTCAAAATTTCTTATGGCAAGTAAGACGGCTTTCCGTTTTTTCGTCGCTGACGAACGAAGATGCTCCTCGACTTGGAGCCTCACGATCCAAAAGAATGATATTTACGTCTCCCATGGCGGGTCACACCAGGACAAGATTAGCCTGCATGAAAGCGGAAAGTATCAGTGGTCTGTGAGGTCGGAGCACGTCACCGCTGTACCCTTTGCTAAGGACAATCGCCACATCGCGCGTTGGAACAATCCATCTGCCCTCCCGGGGAGTTTGACTCGGCAGTTCTTTGTGCTCATACCGGCCTCTGAGCTTCAAGTTAACCGAGCACGACCAGCTAAGAAGGCCACCTTCCTTCCGGCTCCCCCACAAGGGTGGGCTATACGTTTCGACTTCGTATTTTTCACGCCTCATGAGGGGAAGCAAGTAACGAGCGCAAAATGGGAGCCAAAGCCGCTCTTTGAGGCCAAACTCGCGTCCGGTCGGATCTTGCTTGTGGCCTATTCAATAGTACCGATCGATCAAGCGACGGCGGCCAAGGTTAACGCAGTGAAAGAGATGGGGTGGGCTGAAGGCGAGAAACATGAGCAGAACGTGTCAAGAGCACTGGCAAGGATTAGGGATCCTAATGGAATTTGGGGTATGATGGAAGTCCTACTCAACCGCAGTTCGCCTCTGAATTCGTCGTCCGCTACCACGGACGACTCGTGACAGTCGAGAAGAATGCGACCGTAGCGGTTTCCAAACGCAGTCGTAGACCAAGGACGGCTTCTGGTCGGTAGTGGCCGGTGAGAAGTCGAGCACGCGTTTCTGGGACCACTGGCAGCCCGCAGCAGAAAGGACGTCAAAGAGGGCCGAGGAGGACGATCGGCATGGACGCGTAGAATCCCCGGAGCTGCTCGTCGGCCGTCTTTGTCACTACGTCGGCGCGCTTCTTTCCGCCGCAGCCGCAGTGTCGTATCTTTCGTGCAACCACCGTCGCAGCGTCAATAGTGCTCACGCTGCCGCACACGCAAAGCCATCGCCACTTCGTCTCGCGCACGTGCCGCAGGGCGGTCAGGTGGCCCCGCCGCATGCCTGTAGCGATGGTCGACGTTCTACGTGGCTTGGGCGCCCCGTGCTCGGGCTGCCGCGGCGGATCAGTCTCGACAGCCGGTCGACGCGAAGCGCATCCGCACGAGGATTGTCGCGAGCCGCGCAGCGCTGTGGCGTGGAGCACAGTCTGTTTTCCGCAGTCGCAATGGCACGCCCATCGAGCGCGGCCGATGTCGCGCTGCAGTTCGAGGAGCCCGATGCGCACGCCGGCGGCCAACTTGCGCGGTGTCGCGATGGCCGGTGGTGTGTCCGTTGCTGAAACGTCATGTTTGTCAGTGGTTTCCGGTTCGGCCATCGCCCGCTCGGTGCGGCGCGTCTCGGCTTCCGCCTTCTTGCGCTCTGCGATGCGCTCGCCACGCACCGATTTTGCGCGGTCGAGCCCTTCGCCGTGCGGTGCGGCGATCAGGCGGAAGTCGCTCCCCACGAATACCCCGATGACGCGGGCCTTCGGATGGGCGCGCGCAGCATAGCGTTGCGCCTCGTTGACGCCCGTGGACAGCCTCGCTTCTGGACGCCACCTTCAACGCAGACGATCTGCGTACGGAGCAACCTTCCGGCCCACTTTTTCGGGCGGCCCCCTTTAGCGTTCGCACCGCGCAGCACCTCTTTCTCTCGGTTGTAGCAGCTCACGCAGATCGTTTGCGCACGTACGAGGCGCATGCGGCCGATCAGCCTCCTGTTCGTCGCGGCGCTTTTCAGGCATCGAATGCACGAGAGCGCCGCCGACTGTCCGCCTGTGGCTCGCAGCGCGGCGCGGCGATTCAGTCGGTCCTGGATGTCGGATTCGTCGGGCGAGACATTGATTGCCGCCGGCGGATTCGATCGCTTCTTCGCCGCCGACGGAGGCTCGGCCTCGAGCTCGTGGCGTGCGCCTATCGGGCAGCAGATACACGCATCGTTGCGTGGGGCGCGGTAGCTCCGGGCGCATGAGCTCGGTGAGAGCTCGAGGTGCAGTCGCTCGCATCTGAACACCAGGACGCCGGGGAAGCCGGCCAACTCGCGAAGCTCGACGCGACCGTCGTCGGCAGCGCTGATCCGGCGCTTGCGGAGAGCAGATGAGGGCTTCGCATAGGCATATTCGGGCATGTGCATCGGCGCGCGGGGATAACGCACTCATGCTCACGTCACGACTTTTCGCACGATATCCCCTGAAAACGTAGTGCTTTTCTCATCGACGCGGCTCGCCTTCGATCCCCCCATCGCATCTCATGGCACCCCACGCGCGAGTCGTGACGGGATGCTGGTGGTGTCGCAACTCATTGGGCTCGCTATGCCCCACCCACCTGAAAAACTCATCCGTCGTCCGGCGGTGCTCGATCGGACCGGGCTTGCGTCGACGACGCTCGATCGACTCATTGCGTCTGGCGGTTTCCCCGTTCCGGTTCGCACGTCGCCGGCGACGATCGCGTGGCGCGACACGGAGGTGTCGCGGTGGATCCGGACCAGACCGCGTGCGGCATGCGGCTCGGTCAGTCAACCGGAGATGTCGAAGTGAACTTCAACGAATTGATGGCAGTCCTTCGTGCCGAGCAGGCGCGGCAGAGCGCGGCGGGCGGCGGTCGCACGTTCGCGAAGGCGGCGAGTCCGACTGCGTGGAAGAAGGACGGTAACGGTCAGGCACTTGCGAAGTCGCTTCCTGCGCCGCTCTCCGCGCAGCACGGCGCGACGATCGCAGCGCTCGCCGGCCACGCGGTGATCAGCTTCGACTCTCTCGCGAAGATGGGCGTGAGGGGTGCCAATGGTCAGCCTCTCGTGAAAGCGCTGGGCGCCGTGCCGAACCAGAAGATCAAGGAAGCCGCGAGCGACTCGGCCGCGCGCCGTCGCGAGGTTCCGAACGCCGACGAGCTGCTCGGTGGCGGAAAGCGCGCGTATCGCGTCACCCACGGCGACCGCTCGCTGACCGAGGCAGAGGCCCGTGCAGCCTGCGAGCGTGGGCTTCTTGCCGGCCGCATTGGTGCCGACGACGCGACGCGAATCGAGCATCTGCTGAATGAACAGCGACCGCTCCCTCCCGGGCTAGTCGCGAAGCTTTTTAACTGACGGAGCCGCAATGGCGAAGAAAACTATCGAAGCTCTGCGCGCGCACCTGCGCACGGCGCTCTTGGCCGGCAATGACGCTTCAGCGATTCGTGCCGAGATCGAGGCCGCCGAGGCTTGCGCAGCGGGATGAGGCAGAGGCAAGCGCGCGTGCTGCGGCCGAAGCGAAGCGCGTCGACGACGCTGAAATTCAACGAGAAGCCCGCCGGCGAGCCGAAGCGTCGGCTGCGCGTCTGCAAACCCTTATTTCTGCATTGGACTGATACACATGAACACGTACGAACACGAACAAGCTATTCGCGCCGAGCGCGAGCACAGCGTGGTCAGGGATACTCTGGCGGTCGTCGCGGCCGAAGTTGCGTCCATCGAGAAGCGTCTCGCCGAGAAAGCCGCCGCGCGAGATCAGTTGGTAACGGATGTGCGCACTGGCGCGATCGACGAGGCGGTTGCGGCGATGCGTCTCGCGTGCATCGACGCTGACGTGCGCGATTTGACGGCTCTCATTGGTGAAGCGAAGCGACTTACCGTAGCCGCTGCTGCCAAGGTTGAGGATTCGGCCCGCGTGCTGCGTTTCGCTCATGACGCAGTGGCGGAACTTGAACGTCGCGAAACGGAGCAGGCGTTGGACGCCGCGGTTCGCCAATGTGAGCAGAAGCTGCTGGTCGCATTGAGGCGGCGCTATGTCGCTTCTGGCCGTAGCGATCGGCGCATCTTCAGTTTTTGGCAGGCGTCCGTTGCGTTGCGCGAGGCCATCAACGGCAACCTTCCCAATCTCTAATTCTTGGGGGTGCTTTGTGTGACCCTCGTGCGAATCGACCAGATATCGAGGTCCATTTTGGCGGACGTGAAAATCGGAGTGTTAGCGAACGCTGACTCGGCAAAGGCCGCAGTCAACGTCATGGTCAACGCTGTCAACGTCCTCCGCGTTTATCTCTCACGACGACCCACGAGCCAAGCTGCCAGCGCACAGCTCGTGGACGCCATTGGCTTAGTTCGCCTACGGCGCACGACGAGACAACGGAGAGGTCGCTTGCACCGCCTTTCGACGAATCGGTCACTCTCCCAACAGCATGTCTTGCGACAAAAAGTATCGCTGTTCCCCGGTATTCGCCCAAGTCACGCCGGTTACTGTCCCATGCTCGCGAGGAGGCTCATTGTTGTGACCCTGTTTGTGACGGGCCAACTATATGGCGGTTCCGCCCCCCGGAGCAATGTGCACGTAACGGGACGGTTGCGTGCTCCATGAAACGGCGTGCTCACAAACCTGCGTCGCGTGATTTATGCACCCTCAGCGATCCATACACCCATTTTGTGCACCCTCGAATTCCGTTGATAACGAAGGGATTTAGGGCTGCCGGCTGAGTTCGCCCACGATGGCTCGAAGGAGGCGCTGGGCGTCGACCCCGTGCTTCGTCGCATCGAATGCCAGCCGGACGCGATCGGCAAGCTCGTAGCAGCGATCGTCGTCGGCGAGCATCGCGAGGTTGATTGTGGCCCGCTCGCTGCCGGCGATTTCGTTCCACGCTGCCTCGCCGGCGCGCCAGTCAATGTCGACAACGCTGGGCTCCGATCCGGGCCGGACGTATCCCGGTTGCGGGGGCATCGGGTCGCCGTTGCCGCGCGACGTGCTGATCAGATCCCACTGCGAGAAGTCGCTCGTGTATTCATGGAATGCCGACGGCAGGAAGCCTGCGTCGAGCGCTGCGTCCAGTCTCTCCAGCCAAGTGAGTGTTTCCGGGAGGGTTTCGCCGCGGCACGCGTCCTTCGTGGCGTCGGAGACACTCACCATGATTGCCTCCGCCAACGCTCGCGGCGATGCGTTTCGGCGGATCGACCCTCCGCAATGATCTCGCAGGTATTTCGACCCACTGGCGCTCGTGTACCGGAAGAAGGCCTGGCTGGGTCGGCCGGGCGGGTGGAATTCGCAGCGCCAAGTGCCGACCGGCGAGAGGTATGGCAGCAGCATCAAGCGCCCGTACCCGCTCCGGATGAGCCACGCGCCGGCGCGCAGCACCTTGGCTGCCGCGTCCATTACGGCTTGGGTTTCGTAGACCAATTCCTCGATTGTCATGTGCTTCCCCGTAGCTGTGTTTTTCGTTCGTTATCAGCGGAATCCGGGGGAGAAGCATACTCCGCTGCCGCGGTGTGCGCTGCGGCCGTGGTGGGCTTCGGGTGAGGCAGGTTGGTGCTGTCCGGTGCGGCTGCTCCAGCGCTTTCGTGGACGCGGTGCGCACATGCTGACGGTACCCGTGACGGTGCGGCGGCGGCGCGATTCGCCAAATTCCAATGTTCGCGCGAAGTTAGCGCTGCTATTGACAATTGAGTGGGAGTGAGTGTCATTTTGGTGCGTGATCCGGCAAGGTCTGGCGACGACCCGAAGTAAAGCCAAAAAAGCCCGCGATTCTGCGGGCTTTTTTCATGTTCTTGTCGTTTGTATGGATCATTAATAAGGGCGGCGTTTTTCAATTAATTTCTATGATTGATTTCTCATGCCATGCTTGACAATCCATTCTCGCGCCGTGCTCTTTTTAGCCTTCTCACACTCTGCAATTATATACTTGGCTTTTTCCGGTGCATTGTGTATCGTTCAAATTCATCTAATGCAAAAAAAGTTTTTGTGACCACGGTAGGCGTATTCTAACCCCTTCGCTGGCAAGCCTTCGGACATGAAAATTTTCATCGCTAGTCCACAAGATCAACTCGTCCATAACTTCCTTGGGGTGCTCTTTCAGCAGTGGACGGATGCCGTACTCACCGGTAAATTGTTCAGCTCCTTTAAAAAGGACAATGACAATTTCCGTTTTCATTCCCGTGCCGCTCGACATACCTGCTGATAGGCCACAACCAGTATCCGTAATTTAACATCCCTTCCGGTTTGGTCCATTCCGGGCCAAGCATGTTAAAGAACGCTCGTCCTGTATTTAGTGATTTGCTGCATTATGCTTATTGTCGTCGCATCAGCAAACAGCCATTCGGAGGGTGATTGCCATTCTGGCAGTCATAGGGCTCGACGACTCACCGGCCCTTGACTGGCACACCGACACCACGACTCAAAGCCGCAATCTGCCGGATTCCCGCTCGTGTGGCGAGCGTCAGCGGTGCTCGATGCCCCCTTTTTGATCTGCATCAAGCGTCCATTTGCCGGCCGGCAGTGTGATATTCGCTTTATCGCATCACGGATTCAGTGCGCTTCGAACTTCCACCGCGACTCATCGTGGGCCGAGGGTGAGCAGCGAGCGCCCGGCAATGCGATTGCGAATCCCGCTTTCGTATCCACTCTTCACGGCTGACCGTGCTGTTGTTGCCTGACGGGAGAAACGATGACGTACGTCCAACGACTTGCGGACTGCCTCACGCGGCTGCGCAAGGCCAGCATGGCCGCACTTCTTGCGCTCCTCGTTGTATCGCTTTTCGGTATCCCGTTCTTCAGCGAGCCCGGTAGTCAGGTCAGCCGTATCGTGCAGGACGTGCTTTTCTCGTTGATCCTCGCGGCCGGGGTCGTGACGTCAAAAGAACGACCCGGCGTTTTCCCTCTGATCGCTCTGGGTGCTCTCATTGCCGTAACGGTGCGCTGCGCCAGCTGGCTGTTTCCGGCGGATTACACGCTGGCGATACGTGACGAAACCGCTCTCGCGGCGGTCGCGCTGATTGGTGCAACCCTCGGGATGATCGTGTTCGGCCCGGGCAAAGTCACATTTGACCGGATCGACGGAGCGATAGCCCTTTACATCCTGATCGGCATGATTTGGGCCTATGCCTATCAGCTGGTCAATTTAAGGTTTCCCCATGCGTTTTCCGGAACCACACTCGGCCCGGGCCCGGAGAACTCCTCGACCTGGATATATTTCAGCTTCGTCACGTTGACTACGGCAGGGTATGGCGACATCGTGCCCGTCGCGCGGCAGGCGAGATCGCTTGCGAATCTCGAGGGGCTCATTGGCCAGCTTTATCCGGCTATTGTGCTCGCGCGACTTGTGTCATTGCACCTGGCAGGCGGCAGTTCCGGAACAGACAAGAACTGACCGCTGATCCCGCATCTCATCGGGCCGACAACGGCGGCCGCGACTCATCATCTCCTGCTGTACCCGGGCGGCATGGAACCGTTCGGTTAGTTCGGCCGAGGGAAATGTTATCTTCGTGATACATTAACTATCACAGCGACTTACGAAGATTGCAAAATGCCAACCCCTCACGCTCCTTCTGCCGGCGTCCGGCGGGCGCTGCGAAAATTGGGTGCCGATATTCACGATGCGCGTCGCCGCCGCCGGTTGACCATGGCGGTGGTGGCCGATCGAGCTTTCACGTCGAGAGCGACTTTGCAGCGCGTCGAGGCTGGAGATCCGGGTGTGAGCATCGGCATCTATGCAGCCGTGCTACTGGCGCTCGGCCTTTTAGGCGGACTTCAGGACGTTGCCGACGTTGCCCACGATACGGTGGGGCAGTCGTTGGCTACCGCAGCGTTGCCTCAGCGCGTCCGGTTGCCGCGTGGCAAAGGCAAGGTCGATCATGGCTGATGTCGAGGTTTATATCGATGTCGATGGCTCGCCGCGGCCGGCGGGGCTGCTCAGGCGCCATGCGTCGCGCCGGGAAGAAACGGTCACCTTCGAATATGACGAGGCCTGGCTAGCCGCCGACGAGCGCTTCTCGATCGAGCCAGCGCTGGCGTTGACGCGAGGTCTCTTCCCGCCGCCGGCTGGCCAACCCATTTTTGGCTCGATCGGCGATTCGGCGCCGGACACCTGGGGGCGTCGTCTCATGCAGCGTGCGGAGCGTCGACACGCCGAACGGGAAGGGCGGCGCGTCCGTACGCTCGGCGAACTTGACTATCTGCTGGGCGTAGCCGATGAAACGCGCCTGGGCGCGCTGCGATTCCGCTGGAGCGGAGAAGAAGAATTCCAGTCGCCCGTGCCCGCCGGTGTTCCGGCTCTGATCGAACTGGGGCGGCTGCTCCAGATCACTGAACGCATCTTGCGCGACGAGGAAACGGATGAGGATTTGCAACTGATCTTTGCGCCAGGGTCGTCACTGGGTGGCGCGCGTCCCAAGGCTTCAGTCATCGATCAATACGGCCATTTGTCGATTGCCAAATTCCCGAAGGAAACCGACGACTACAGCATCGAAACGTGGGAGGAAATCGCCCTGCGATTGGCCGAACGCGCCGGTATCTCCACCCCGCATCACGAATTGCTCGAGGTAGCGGGCAAGGCCGTGCTGCTATCGCGTCGGTTCGATCGCGCGGGGAGCATTCGCATCCCCTTTCTCTCGGCCATGTCAATGACGGAATCGCGGGACGGTCAGCGCGGCAGTTATCCCGAGTTGGTTGATGCACTGACACAACACGGTGCGAAGGCGCGGGCCGATGCCGCACAGTTGTATCGCCGCGTGACCTTCAATGTGCTGGTCTCCAATGTCGATGACCATCTGCGCAATCACGGTTTTCTGTGGACGGGGCGCGACGGCTGGATATTGTCGCCGGCCTATGACCTCAACCCCACGCCAACCGATCTCAAGGCGCGCATCCTGACGACCAATATCGATCTCGACGAGGCAACCTGTTCAGTCGGCCTGCTGGAAAGTGCCGCGGAGTTCTTTGGTTTGTCGCTGAAACAGGCTCGGGCCACGATCCGGGCTGTGGCCGACGTGACCAGGACATGGCAATCGGTTGCGGAGGAAGTTGGTTGCAGGCGCGCAGAGATCGTACGGATGGCAAGCGCTTTCGAGCACGATGACCTGTGCGCCGCATTACAGTTGTGACGGTATCGAGGACCGCGTCCAAACAAGCCTTGACGGTATCGGCAACGGTATCGCGCTCACGAACAGCCCCGAGACGCAAACATGTCGGCGATTTTTCCGGCGAATCGAACATCGATCCTCCAGTGCGGCCCAACAACGGCCGTCAGCTGCTGGGCATGACATCCGGTATCGACGCAGCGTGAACAGGTGGGGACGCCGGCCGTAAGGCCCGGCCACTGGATCGACGATCGAGTGGGAGCGATGTCCTCCCGTCAGCCTGCTGGCGATGCAAAAACCCGCGTTCGGCATCATGAGCCGACGCGGGCTTTTTGCTTTTGGCGAGTCCGCCTTGTCCGTTGAGACTGGCGCCAGACCATTGAATGCTTCAGGCGCATGCCCGCGTTCTTCCGGGTGCGGACGTCGAGCCCTGTGTGAACGACGGGCTTCACTTCCGCCAGCTCACGCATCATCATCGCCGCCCGATTCGTCTGCTGTGCCGCGAACGACGGCATGGAAATACGGTGTCCGCAAGGTCCAGTTCCGGATCATGAGCCGGATCATGAGCCGTGGCCAGCGCCAGCCGGCGACGTGTCCGTGGCTTGAGCGAGGCTCAGGACCATCTGCGCAATCGACTGCGTGGTGGCGAGCGTATTGATCACGCCCGCGCGCAGCGCGCCGAGAATGCCGGTGGCCTTGGTGGGCTCGCTCGCGGTCGCGATGACGTTGGGGATGCGCTTCAGATCGTCGAGCGTCAGGCCGATCACCCGACCGCGCAGCAGCGTAGTCGCGGGGCGGCCATGGATGTCGATGAAGTCGTAGCCCATGATGTCGCCGACCGCGCCCGCGCGCTTGGCCTCGGCCATTTCCTCGGGCGTGAACCAGCCGAGGCGCAGCATGTTGCTGTCCTCGAGAATGTCGCCAATGCCCACCAGCGCCACCGTCGCGCGTCGCGCTTTGTCGAGCGACTGCCGCACGACATCGTTTTCCAGCAGGGCGGCGAAAAGCTGTGGATCGTTGACGAGCGCCGGCGCGTAGAGCGTTTCGCTGTCGCCGCCAAAGCGCGCGGCGAGCCGGCGGCAGATGTGGTCGGCGTTCATCGTTTCTCCGCCGCGATACGAGCCGCCGATCGCGGAGACGAACGAGCAGTTGCGCGGCGTCGTCGACACCGCGTGGCGCGACACGGCGCTGACGTTGCGCCCCATGCCGACCGCGACGATCGTGCCGTCCGTCAGCGCGCGGTCGAGGTAACTCGCGACGAGCCCCGCCAGCAGTTCCCGCTGGCTGTCCTGATCTTTGTGATCGACCGAGATGATGGCGCGCTGGATGCCGAAGCGGGCGATCAGTTCCTGTTCGAGATCCTGTACCGCGCGCGGATGATGGCGCACCCGGATCTCGACGATGCCTTCCTCGACGGCGCGCCTGAGCAGACGTCCCACTTTCGGGCGCGAGATGGCGAACTTTCGGGCGAGTTCTTCCTGGGTCATCCCGTCGATGTAGTAGCAGGTCGACAGTTGCGTGAGTTCGTCGTTGGTCATGGCGTTATCGATGGTGGCAAGCATCGCGACGGTCACCTCTTGAGCGTTACGTCATTCGGGAGGCCGGCGGGCGTGCCGCCCCGGCGCTCGTAGTCGGCGATGCGCTGCACCTTGGGTTGGGAGCGGCCGCCGTCGAATTCTGCCTTAAGCCAGGCGTCGACGATGCTGTTGGCCAGCTCGCTGCCGATCACGCGCGCGCCCATGGTGATGATCTGTGCGTCGTTGCTGCGCCGCGCGCGCTCGGCGGAGTACGTGTCGTGGCACTGCGCCGCGCGGATACCCGGCACCTTGTTGGCGGAGATCGCCACGCCGATGCCGGTGCCGCACAGCAGGATCGCGCGCGCAAAGTCGCCCGCGGCGACGCGCTGGGCGACCGCAATGGCGATATCCGGGTAGAGCACCGACTGTTCGGCGTGGTGGGTGCCGAAATCGACCAGTTCGACCTGCGGATGCGTGTCGCGCAGATGCCGCTTGATCGACTCCTTCAGCGCATAGGCTGCTTCATCGCAGCCGATCGCTACTTTCATGGTGATGATCTCCCTGAGTCGCGCCGCGAAGCGCTCGTGTCCCGTTGCGCGCATTATAACCATCAGAAATGACCATTTGTCAAATGCCGAGCATTTGCTCACCACTTTGATAGGAGATGGGTTGCCTTGCTGGTCCGGTGGAGCGGAGGAAGGACGCGTTCACCAGGGTTCATCCGTAGTTGACGACGCCATTTAGCGATATCTACCATTTGCTCTGAAGTATCAAAATTTCATTGATGAACAAATGATCGTCAAGGATGCCCTGTGACTTCTGTTCTGCTCGAAGCAACCCAGGTAGCCAAACGGTTCAACGGCGTGAGCGCGTTGCGCGACGGACGCCTGACCTTGGCGGCGGGCCGCGTACACGCGCTGTGCGGCGGCAACGGTACGGGCAAATCGACGTTTCTGAACATCCTGATGGGGCTGCTGCGCCGCGATGAGGGCGTCATCCGGCTGCATGGCCGGGAAGTGGATTTCGCCTCGCCCGCGGAGGCGATTGCGCACCGGCTGGCGATCATTACGCAGGAGCTGTCGCCGGTGCCGGGCATGACCGTCGCCGAAAACCTGTATCTCGGCCGCGAGCCGACCGTGGCGGGCGTGATCGTCGATCGGCGCGCGCTGCGGCGTCGGGCGCAGGCCCTGCTCGACCGGCTCGGCTTCGCGATCGACGCGGGCGTGCCGATGCAGCGCCTGAGCCTCGCGCAAACGCAACTGGTCGAGATCGCGAAGGCATTCAGCCATGACTGCAGGGTGATGATCATGGACGAGCCCACGTCGGCGATCGGCGAGCGCGAAACGGAGACGCTTTTCACGGCGATCCGCCAGGTCACGGCGCAGGGAACCGGCATCATCTATGTGTCGCACCGCCTGAGCGAACTATTCGACATCGCCGACGACTACACCGTGTTTCGCGACGGGGCCTACGTCGAAAGCGGCCGGATGGCCGACATCGATCGCGCGCACCTGGTGCGCACGATCGTCGGACGGGAGCTGGCCGCCGTCGACCGCGACCGTCGCCCGGCCGATGGCGCGGTGTGTCTGTCCGCGCGCGGCTTGACGCGCGCCGGCGAATTCGAGGACATCGGGCTGGACGTGCGCCGCGGTGAAATTCTCGGCATCTACGGGCTGATGGGATCAGGGCGCAGCGAATTCCTGAACTGCATCTACGGATTGACGCGGCCCGATGCCGGCACCCTCACGCTCAACGGCGAACCGCTGCCCCAGGGCGATCCCGCGCGGACGATCCGTGCGGGCGTCTCGCTCGTCACCGAGGATCGTAAGGACTGCGGACTGGTGCTCTCCGGCAGTGTGCAGGAGAACATCGCACTGTCCGCGTACCGGCGTCTCGCGCGCGCCGGTGTGATCCGGCGTGCGCCGGTGCGGCGGCTCGCGCAGGCGATGGTCGAACGGCTGGCGATCAAGGCCGCGTCGCTGCGCATGCCGGTCTCGGCAATGAGCGGCGGCAACCAGCAGAAGGTCGTGCTGGCCCGATGCCTGTCGACCGGCCCCGTGCTTCTGCTGTGCGACGAGCCGACGCGCGGCGTCGACGAAGGCGCGAAGCAGGCCATCTACCAGTTGCTCGATACGTTTGCGCGCAACGGCGGCGCGGTGATCGTCGTGTCGTCCGAAGCGCCTGAGCTGCTGCTCGTCAGCGACCGTATCGCCGTTTTCCGGGGTGGCCGCGTGGCCGCCGTGTGCCCGGCTGGCGGCGTGACCCAGGAAACCCTGCTCCATCTCGCGTCATGAACCTGCCCATGCCTACCCAGACCCTTTCCCATCCCGCCGACGCCGCAGCGAGCCGCGTGCCGGTGTCCGAACTCGCGAGCCGCTTCGGCCTTCCGCTCGTCTTCGTCGCCCTTTGCGTCGCGCTGGCCTTCGCGAGTCCGTACTTCTTCACCTGGCGCAACTGGGGCGACATTCTGCGGCAGACCTCGATCAACGGCATCCTCGCGCTCGGCATGACCTGCGTGATCCTGACCAAGGGCATCGACCTGTCGGTGGGCTCGGTGCTCGCGCTCGCCGGGATCGGCAGCGGCCTCGTCGCGGCGGCGGGGCACAACCTCGTCGTCGTCCTCGTGACGGGCATCGCATGCGGCGCGGCGCTCGGCGCGCTCAACGGCGTCGCGATCGCCCGCTTCCGGGTACCGCCGTTCGTGGCGACGCTCGGCATGCTGAGCATCGCGCGCGGCGTCACCTACATCGTCAACGACGGCAGTCCCGTCGCCAACCTGCCGGACGACTACCTCGCGCTCGGCATCGGCAAGCTGGGCCCGCTTGCCATGCCGGTGCTGATTTTCGCGGCGGTGGCGCTCGTGTTCTGGTGGCTGCTGCGCTCCACGACGTACGGCCGTTATCTCTACGCGGTCGGCGGCAACGAGAAGAGCGCGCGCACCTCGGGCATCGGGGTGCGCAAGGTGGTGGGCTCGGTGTACGTGCTGTCCGGCGCGCTCGCGGGTCTCGCCGGCATGATCCTCGCCGCGCGCACCACCTCCGCGCTGCCTCAGGCGGGCGTGTCCTACGAACTGGACGCGATCGCGGCCGTGGTGATCGGCGGCACCAGCCTGTCCGGCGGCCAGGGCGGCGTGGTCGGCACGCTGTTCGGCGCGCTGCTGATCGGCGTCATCAACAACGGGCTGAACCTGCTGGGCGTGTCCTCGTATTACCAGCAGATTGCGAAGGGGCTGATCATCGTCCTCGCCGTCCTCATCGACGTGGCCCGCAAGCAGCAACGCTAATCCGTTCCAACCGGGAGGAGATACCCATGAAGTCGGACAAGAAGTCGGGCAAGACATGGCTTGGCAGGATCGCCGCGACCGCCGCACTCGCCGCCGCACTCGCCGCCGCACTCGCCGTCACGGCCGCGGGCGGCGCGGCGCAAGCGGCCGGCACGCAGTATCGCGTCGGCGCGGCGGTCTACGGCATGAAGGGGCAGTTCATGCAGAACTGGGTGCGCGAAATCAAGGCGCATCCGGCCGTGAAGAACGGCACGGTGCAGCTGACCGTGTTCGACGGCAACTATGACGCGCTGACGCAGAACAACCAGATCGAAACGATGCTCACGCAACAATACCGCGGCATCCTGTTCGTGCCGATCGATACCCGGGCCGGGATCGGCGTCGCGAAGCGCGCGGCTTCGTCGGATACGCCGCTGATCGCGTCCAACACGATGCTGGCCACGCCGAACGTGCCGTACATCGGCAACGACGATGTAGAGGGCGGCCGTCTGCAGGCCGAAGCGCTGGCGAAGCAGCTCGGCGGCAAGGGCAGCATCGTGATCATCCAGGGGCCGATCGGTCAGTCGGCGCAGATCGATCGCGAGAAGGGCGAGATCGAGGTCCTCGCGAAGTATCCCGGTATCAAGGTCATCGAAAAGAAAACCGCCAACTGGTCGCGCGCCGAAGCGATGAACCTGATGGAGGACTGGCTCAATGCCCATCCGAAGGAGATCAACGGTGTCATCGCGCAGAACGACGACATGGCGCTCGGCGCGCTGCAGGCGATCAGGAACCGGGGCCTCGCGCCGAGGGACATTCCGGTCACGTCGATTGACGGCATGCCCGACGCGATCCAGGCCGCGAAGAAGGGCGAACTCACGACCTTCCTGCAGGACGCGCAGGCGCAATCACAGGGCGCGCTCGACCTCGTGCTGCGGCAACTGGTCGGGCCGGGCTACAAGCCGCAGTCGGTGATCTGGCAGCGCTACGCGAAGGATCTGAGGTGGGACGACGGCACGGCGAAGCGTTACATCCTGCCGTGGGTGCCCGTGACGCCGGCGAATGCCGACCAGTTGTACCGCCAGGTGACGGGTGGCTGATCAAGGAGCGGACATGACGGATCTTTGGGACAGGGCGTTCGACTTCAGCGGTCGGGTCGCGCTGGTGACGGGCGGCGCGGCCGGCATCGGCCATGCCTGTGCGCAATTGCTGGCGATGCGGGGCGCGCGCGTCGCGCTGGTCGACCGCAATCCACGGACTGCGCAAACGGCAGAGGCGTTGCCGGGAACGGCCGGCCAGCATGCGGGCTTCCTGCTCGACCTGCGCGATGGCGCCGCGGCGCAGGTTGCGGTCGACCTCGCGGTGGCCCGTTTTGGCGGGATCGATCTGCTCGTCAACAGTGCGGGGGTGGCGTTGCTCGACAAGGCGGTCGATGTCGACGAAGCCGCGTGGGATACCACGATGGCGATCAATCTGAAAGCGTCGTTCTTCATCGCGCAGGCCGTGGCCCGGCAGATGATCGCGAGCGAACGCCGCGGACGCATCGTCAATCTCGCATCGCAGGCGAGCGTCGTCGGGCTGGAGCGGCATGTCGCCTACTGCGCGAGCAAGGCTGCGATCGTCGGCATGACGAAGGTGCTGGCGATCGAATGGGCCCCGTACGGGATCACGGTCAATGCGGTTTCGCCGACGATCGTCGAAACGGAACTCGGCAAGCAGGCGTGGGCAGGCGAAGCCGGCGAACGGGCCAGGCGCGAGATTCCGGCCGGGCGCTTCGCGCAGCCGGACGAGATTGCGGCGCTCGTACTGTATCTGCTGAGCGATGCGGCGGCGATGATCACCGGCGAGAACGTCGTGATCGACGGCGGCTACACCGTGCGTTGAACGCCGCCGGCCGTAGTGCAGCCGCAGGCAGCCGCATAGTCCGTAGTACGAACCGAAAAGGGAAAGGAGACGTCTCATGTCGTCGATAGCCGAAGCGCTTTTGCCGGCGCAGCAAGCGGGCGGGCAGCGCATGGCGGGCGCGCTGCCGGACACCATGCGCGCCGTGGTGTGTCACGGGCCGGAAGATTACCGGCTGGAGCAGGTGCCAGTGCCGATACCCGGGCCGCACGAGATCCTGACGCGGGTGGAGCTGGTCGGTATCTGCATGGGGGACATCAAGACGTTTCGCGGCGCGCCGTCGTTCTGGGGCAATGCGATCCAGCCGCGCTACGTGAAGCCGCCGATGATCCCGGGTCATGAATTCGTGTGCCGCGTCGTGGCGCTGGGCCCGGGAGCGGAGAGCCGGGGCGTCCAGGTGGGCGAGCGCGTGATCTCGGAGCAGATCGTGCCGTGCTGGGGCTGCCGCTTTTGCCATCACGGCCAGTACTGGATGTGCCAGAAGCACGACCTGTACGGCTTCCAGAAGAACGTGCAGGGGGCGATGGCGGAGTACATGATCTTCACGAAGGAAGGCATCGTGCACAAGGTGCCCGATGAGATTCCGCCCGATGAAGCGATCCTGATCGAGCCGCTGGCTTGTTCACTGCATGCCGCCGACCGCGCCGACGTCGGCTTTGACGACGTAGTCGTAGTGGCCGGCGCGGGGACGCTCGGGCTGGGCATCATCGGCGCGGTGCGCATGCGCAATCCGAAGCGGCTGATCGCGCTCGACATGAAGCCTGAGCGCGCCACGCTGGCGCTGCGCATGGGGGCCCACGAGGTGTGGAATCCGGCCGAGGCGAACGTGGTGGAGCGGATCCAGTCGATCACGGATGGCTACGGCTGCGACATCTACATCGAGGCGACGGGTCACCACCGCGCCGTCAATCAGGGCCTCTCGATGCTGCGCAAGCTGGGCCGCTTCGTCGAGTTCAGCGTGTTCAACGACGAGGCGACGGTCGACTGGTCGATCATCGGCGACCGCAAGGAGCTGGACGTGCTCGGGGCCCACCTCGGGCCTTACATGTATCCGCGCGCGATCGACTTCATCGGCTCGCGCAGGATCGACATGCGGGGTATCGTCACGCACCGTTTTCCGCTGTCGCAGTTTGCGCAAGCGTTCGCCGTGATGGAGCGCGGCGAGCAATCGTTGAAAGTCGTGCTGGATCCGCAGGGGTAATCCATGAACCGTGTCATCAATCATCCCGACCAGGTGGTCGAGGATATGCTGCGCGGCGTGCTGGCCGCGCATCCCGAACTGACAGCCGATCCGCGCAACCCGCGCGTGATCGGCGTGGCGCGGCCGGCGAGGGGCAAGGTCGGCGTCGTGACCGGCGGCGGCTCGGGCCACGAACCGGCGTTTCTCGGCTATGCGGGACCGGGCCTGCTCGACGCGGTCGCGGTGGGCGAAGTGTTTTCGTCGCCGACCGCGAAGAGTTTTCTCGACGCGTTCCGGCGTGCCGACCAGGGTGCGGGCGTCGCTTGCCTCTACGGCAACTATGCGGGCGACAACATGAACGTGAAGATGGCCGTCAAGATGGCGGCTGCTCAGGGCATCGACGTGAAGACCGTGGTGGCGAACGACGATGTCGCGTCGGCGGGGCGCGACGAGCGGATCAAGCGTCGCGGCGTAGCGGGCGAGATCCTGATGTGGAAGGCCGGCGGCGCCCGCGCGGCGCTCGGCGGCGATCTGGATGCCGTGATCGCCAGCGCGCAGAAGGCGATCGACCATACCCGCTCGGTCGGCATCGGGCTGTCGGCCTGCACGATTCCGGCCAACGGCAAGGCGAACTTCCATATCGCCGATGGCGAGATGGAGCTGGGCATCGGCCATCACGGCGAACACGGCGTCAAGGTAACTCGCACGGTGCCGGCGAAGGACATGGCAGCGCTGATGCTCGACATCGTCCTGCCCGACTTCCCGCTCGAACGCGGCGAAGAGGTGTCGGTGCTGGTGTCGGGGCTTGGCGCGACGCCGCTGATGGAGCAATACATCCTGTATGCGGAGGTGGCCGCGCGCCTCGCCGAGGCTGGATTGTCGATTGGTTTTCGTTTCGTCGGCAACCTGTTCACCTCGCTGGAGATGATGGGCGTGACGCTGACCGTCACGCGGCTCGACGACGAACTGAAGCAGTTGCTGGCGGCGCCGTGCCGCAGTATCGGCCTCACGATGGGAGATGGCGCATGATGTCTACGCAAGGGTTGCCGCTGGCTGATGCCGGTTTTGTGGTGCGCGATCTCGTTGCCGTGATCCAGCGCCACCGCGACGAGTTGTCGGAGATCGACGCCGCCATCGGCGACGGCGATCACGGTATCAACATGAACAAAGGATTCAGCCAGTGCGGCGCGCAACTCGAGGCGCGCGGCGAGGTGAGTTTGCCCATCGCGCTCGAGCTGCTGTCGCTATCGTTGCTGGAAGGCATTGGCGGTTCGATGGGGCCGCTCTATGGCAGCTTTTTCATGGAATTCGCCGGACCGTTGAGGGACCAGCAGCGGCTGGGCGCGGCCCTGTTCGGCGCGTCGCTGTCAGCCGGCCTGGCCGGCGTACAGGCGCTCAGCGACGCGAAGGTTGGCGACAAGACGCTCATGGATACGCTCGTGCCAGCCGAAACGGCATTTCATGCGGCATTGCACGCCGGCCAGGATTTCCGGCAGGCGCTGATGGCGATGAGCGCGGCCGCCGAGCGCGGCAAGCAGTCCACCCGCGCCATGCAGGCACGGATCGGTCGGGCATCGCGTCTCGGTGAGCGATCGGTCGGGACGCTCGATGCGGGAGCCGCCTCGTGCTGCCTGATTCTGTGCAGCATGGCGGCGTCGATCGCGGCGCGGCTGGACGGTGGGCCGCAGGGCGCGCCATCGTGACCCCTTCAGACCGGCGAATACAGCATCGAAACCTGGGGAAATCGCCTGCGATTGGCTGAATGCGCCGGCATTTCCATCCCAAATCATGAACTGCCTCAGGCACCGGCAAGCCTGTGCTGCTGTCGCGTCGCTTCGAATTGGGCGATGTATATCTGATGTCAATACACCCTGGGGCAGGACCAACCAGGGCAGATGACGTAACCCGCGTTCGGCCACGTTGAGCCGACGCGGGTTTTTTGCTTTTGTCGAGTCCGCCTGCGTACCATCTCCAAGCCTTCGAGTTTCAATGCTTGAGGCAGGTGTCCGCGTTCTTCCAGGTGCAAACGTCGAGCCCGGTATGAACGATGGGCTTCACCGTCTTCCCCTCAGCCAGATCGCGCATCACCATCGCAGCCTGATAGCCCATTTCCTCGGGCCGCTGCCCGACCAGCGCGTTGACCTTGTGGTCCTTGAGCGCCTGCAGCTCCGGCCCGAGCGTGTCGGCGGAAACGATCACGAACTGCCCGCTGTTGATCTTGTCCATGATCGGCGCGACGACCTGCGAATAGGCTTCAGGGGCGAACAGCGGCCAGCCGCCCTCGAACACGAATGCCTGCAGCGTGCTCGCGTTCGCGGTGAGGGTGTCCTGCATCATCTGGTTCGCCTTTGCGGCGTCGTCGTTCACGTAGAGCGGGCAGGCGCTGATTTCGTGCCAGTTGTTCTCGCCCGCCAGCTTCTTGATGCCCTTCTTGCCCGAGAGCACGTCGCGCGTGCCCTGGGCACGCTGGTTGATGTTCTCGGCCGCGGGGTTGCCCATCACGAGGCAGATGTTGCCGCCCTTGGGCATGAGCGTCTTCAGCTGCTCGCCGAGCTTGACGCCCAGCTCGTAGTTGTCGGTGCCGACATACGCCTTGCGCAGCGACTGGTCCTTCGGCAGCAGATCGGCATCCGCGGTGATGATCGGGATCTTCGCGTTGCGGCGGCGAATCACTTCGGCGATGGCCGGCGCGTTCGACGGCGAGATCGCAATCGCCGCGACGCCCTTGGTCAGCAGGTCGTCGACGATCTGCACTTCGGCGCTCTCGTCCGCGGCTGTCGCGGGTCCGGTGTAGTAACAGTTGTAGCCCTGCTTGCCGAGCTCCTTGTTCGCCCGGTCGCAGCCCTGGTGCATGAGATCGAAGTAGGGATTGTCGAGGCCCTTCACGACCAGTGCGAGGGTCTTGTCGGCTGCGCACGCGGAAGAGGCCAGCATGGCGAGCCCTCCGATCGCAGCGAGATATTTCCACGCTTTCTTCATGGTTTCCTCCGGTTCGGCGCCGGTTGTACGGCGCGCGTGTCTCGTACGGTTATCGTCGTCGGAAGGAAAGCCCGCGCCCGTGCCTTGGGCTTCCTGCGGAACCTGGTACTACCCGTGATGGCTGGCGTCCGGTGGTTCCGCGTGTCGTCCGGTCGTGCCTCCCTTCCACTGCGCGCCCGCCGCATGTCGCGGCCGGCGTGCCCGAAGACCGTTCACTCTCCTTGTCGTTCGCCGCCGAGCCGGTTGAACAGCACGGCGATGATGATGAAGCCGCCCACCACGGTTCCTTGCCAGAACGAGTCGACGCCTAGCAGGATCAGGCTGTTGCGGATCACTTCGATGAGCGCCGCGCCGACGATGGTGCCGAAGGCGCTGCCCACGCCGCCCGCGAGATTGGTGCCGCCGATCACGGTCGCGGCGATCACGCGCAGTTCGTCGCCGGTGCCGAGGCCCGTCGTGACCGCGCCTAGCCAGCCGACTTCGAGGACGGCCGCGACGCCCGCCATCAGGCCGCCGAGCACATAGACCGAGCAGATCACGCGGCGCACCGGCACGCCGGTGAGATTGGCCGCGTGGCGGTTGCCGCCGACCGCGAAGACATAGCGGCCCCAGCGCGTGAAGGCGAAGGCGAACCAGAACAGCACGCCGAGGACGACCAGGAACCAGACGGGATTGGCCACGCCCAGCGTTTTGCCGCCGCCGAGTGCGAGGAGCATTTTGCCGTCGGGCCCGAAATCGAAAATGGTCCGGCTGCCGGAGATCACGAGCGCGAGGCTGCGGCCCACGCTGAGCATGCCGAGCGTCACAACGAAGGGCTGCATGTCGAGATAGGCAATGAGCAGGCCGTTCACGAGACCGACGAGCCCCGCAGTGAGCAGGCCGAGCCCGATGCCGGCCCAGATCGGGTAGCCCGCGTTCATCGTGACGGAAAGCACGATACCGCTGAGTCCGATCGTCGAGCCCACTGAAATGTCGATGCCGCCCGTGACGATGATGGCCATCATGCCTAGCGCGACGATGGCGACGAAGGCGAAGTTGCGCGTGACGTTGAAGAGGTTTTGCTGCGTGGCGAATGTCGAAGTGACGATCGAAAGCAGGACGCAGGCGACCAGCGTGGCGAGCACCACCCAGAACACCTGGCTCGCGAGCAGCCCGCTCCAGCGGGTGTGGGTTTTCGCGGATTGGGGGTCGTCAAGCAGGGTAGGCATGGGTTTGTGGCTTTGCGGCGCATCGTTCAATTTCCGTGTCTCCTGTCGGCCGCACTTAGCGCTTTAGCGCTTAGTGCGGCCCCATGCAGAGCGGTCGGCTCGCACTTAGCGCTTTAGCGCTTAGTGCGGCCCCATGCAGAGCGGTCGGCTCGCACTTAGCGCTTTAGCGCTTAGTGCGGCCCCATGCAGAGCGGTCGGCTCGCACTTGGCGCTTTAGCGCTTAGTGCGGCCCCATGCAGAGCGGTCGGCTCGCATTTAGCGCTTTAGCGCTTAGTGCGGCCCCATGCAGAGCAGTCGGCTCGCACTTGGCGCTTCAGCGCCTGGTGCGGCCCCACGCAAAGCAGTCCCGCGCAACTTGCGCATATCACGCCGCGGCAATGGCACCCGTGATGAGGCCGGTAACCTCTTCTGGCGAAGACGCCGCGGTCTCCTTGTCAGCGACCTTGTGGCCGCGCCGCATGACGACCACGCGATGGGCGACCTCGAAAACATCAGGCATGCGATGACTGATCAGAATGACGGCGATGCCATGCTCGGAGAGGCGCTTGATGAGATCGAGCACCTGCACGACCTGGCGCACGCTGATCGCAGCGGTGGGTTCATCCATGAGCACGAGCCGAGCCTCGGACAGACGCGTACGCGCGATCGCCACCGCCTGCCGCTGGCCGCCCGACATCTGCCGGACGAGATCGCGTGGCCGCGTTTCGGACTTCAGTTCCTTGAAAAGCTCGCCGGCGCGCCGGTACATGGCCGCGTGATCGAGAACGCGCAAGGGCCCTATGCCGATGCGCGGCTCGCGGCCGAGAAAGACATTGGCGGCCGCCGTGAGGTTGTCGCAGAGCGCGAGGTCCTGATAGACGACTTCGATGCCCTTGGCGCGGGCGTCGACGGGGCGGCTGAAATGCACCGGCTTGCCATCGATGAGAATCTCGCCGTGAGAGGGCGGGAAATTGCCCGCGATCACCTTCACCAGCGTCGACTTGCCGGCGCCGTTGTCGCCCATGAGGCCGACCACCTGGCCCGGCTCGAGACTCAACGTGACATCGTTCAGCGCATGAATGGCGCCGAAGTGCCTGGAAACGCCTCTGAGCTCAAGAAGACTCATGGACTGTCTCGCTCGCGCTTGTGGGGCCGCCCGCTGCATTGGCGGGGGCGGCGGGAAGATGTGCCAACCAGCTTTTTTTTAGAGCACGATCGGGCTTTTAGCAAGACTATTTCGCTACGCGGTTCCGCTGCGCTGCCAGCAGGCCGCCGATGAGATAAAATTGCGTTTTCGCCGAAAATCCCCGCCAGGCGGCCGTGGCGCGCGTCGTCCCCAGGGCTTCAGGCCTCCAGCGGCATCGCACTCGTTCCCTTGAGTTCATCGAGACAGACGATCGATTGCACGCTGTTGACGCCGGGCGCGCGCATCAGCGTATCGAGCAGGAACTCGGAGAGCGCCTTGAGATCGCGCGCCACCACCTTCAGCACGTAGTCGATATCGCCAGTCACGGAGTAGCACTCCTGCACCTGCGGCAACGTCGCGACGAGTTCCTTGAACTTGACGAGCTCGCGCATGTGCCCGCGTTCCATCGTCACCTGAATGAAGGCGACCACGCCGAAGCCGAGCGCCTGCGCGTCGAGTCGCGTCTCGTAACGCCGGATCACGCCGAGCGCCTCGAGCCGTCGGTGACGCCTCAAGGTCTGCGCGGGCGAGAGCTTGATCGCGGCCGCGAGTTCGAGGTTCGAGGCGCGGCCGTGCTGCTGGAGCGCGGCGAGAAGCCGCATGTCGATCGTGTCGAGCGCGAGGTTTTGCATTTATCTTGCGTGAGATGGGTTTGAGGCGAGAGGGAATTGTATCAATCAGGGTTTGCCTGCGTACGAGATGAAATCCTATTTTTCCGCGCCAACTATACACTGGGCGCACCCGATCGGGCTGGCGGCCAGATCCGTCAAGCCTGGCAGCGCGCCGGCGCAGAACGTTGCGCGCGCAATTTTATTTCGTGGAGCGGAGCCGGCGTCTTATCCGGATGCTTTGGCCCCGTGCAGATAAATCGGAGACAGGAAGAGACATGGTTTCAAACGACACGCGTGAAAATCGCGGCCAGCTAAAGCGCGGCCTGAAGAATCGTCATATCCAGCTCATTGCGCTGGGCGGGGCGATCGGCACGGGCCTGTTCCTCGGCATTGCACAGACGATTCAGACCGCCGGCCCCGCGGTGCTGCTCGGCTACGGCATTGCCGGCTTCATTGCGTTCTTCATCATGCGGCAGCTGGGCGAGATGGTCGTGGACGAGCCCGTCGCCGGTTCGTTCAGCCACTTCGCCGACAAGTACTTCGGCCCGTTCGCGGGCTTTCTCTCGGGCTGGAATTACTGGGTGCTCTATGTGCTCGTGAGCATGGCCGAGCTTTCCGCGGTCGGCATCTACATGCACTACTGGTGGCCGACGCTGCCCACCTGGGTCTCGGCGCTCGTGTTCTTCGTCGTCATCAACGGCATCAACCTCACGAGCGTGAAGTCGTACGGCGAACTCGAATTCTGGTTCGCGATCATCAAGGTGCTGGCGATCGTCGGCATGATCGGCTTCGGCGGCTGGCTGCTGCTCTCGGGCTCGGCGGGTCCCGAGGCGGGCGTCTCGAACCTCTGGCGCAACGGCGGGTTCTTCCCGCACGGCGTCTCGGGTCTCGTCATGGCGATGGCGGTCGTGATGTTCTCGTTCGGCGGGCTGGAGCTCGTGGGCATTACCGCGGCCGAGGCCGACGATCCCTCGCACACCATTCCGCGCGCAACCAATCAGGTGATCTATCGCATCCTGATTTTCTACATCGGCGCGCTCGCCGTGCTGCTCTCGCTTTACCCGTGGCAGAAGGTCGTGGCGGGCGGCAGCCCCTTCGTGCTGATCTTCCACGCGATGAACAGTGACCTCGTGGCCAACGTGCTCAACGTCGTCGTGCTGACGGCGGCGCTGTCGGTCTACAACAGCGGCGTGTACTGCAATAGCCGCATGCTCTACGGCCTCGCGCAGCAGGGCAATGCGCCGAGAGCGCTGCTCAAGGTGAGCCGGCGCGGCATTCCGCTCGCGGCGCTCGGCGTCTCGGCGTTCGTCACGGCCGCGTGCGTGATCATCAACTACTTCATGCCGGGCAAGGCCTTCGAACTGCTGATGGGGCTCGTGGTGTCCGCGCTCATCATCAACTGGGCGATGATCAGCCTCATCCACCTGAAGTTCCGCCGCGAGAAGGCGCGCGCGCACCAGACCACCACGTTCCGCAGCCTCGGCTATCCGCTCACGAATTACGTATGCCTCGCGTTCCTTGGCGGCATTCTCGTTGTAATGTATCTGATTCCGGATCTGCGGATTTCCGTGTATCTGATTCCGGTGTGGCTGGGCGTGCTTGGGCTCGCCTACCGACTGTGGCGCCGCAAGCCGGCGCCGGCGCTGCAACGCGGCGTGCCGGCTCCGTGAGCGACGGCCGCCGTCACCGTTCCGAATTTTCGTCCTGAGAGCTAAACAGCATGTTCGAACACATCGATGCCTACCCCGGCGACCCGATCCTCTCGCTCAACGAGAACTTCCAGAAAGACCCGCGGGAGAACAAGGTCAATCTGAGCATTGGCATCTACTTCGACGACGAAGGCCGCCTGCCGGTCATGAAGGCGGTTCACGCCGCCGAAGCGGCGATTCTCGCCGAGCCCGGTCCGAAGCCGTATCTGCCGATGGCGGGTTTCGCGCAGTACCGCGACGCCGTACAGGCGCTGGTGTTCGGCGGCGAGTGCCCGTCGCGCGCGGCCGGCCGGATCGCGACCGTGCAGACGCTGGGCGGCTCGGGCGCGCTCAGGGTCGGCGCCGATTTCATCAAGCGCTACTTCGCGGGCAGCCAGGTGTGGGTGAGCGACCCGACGTGGGAGAACCACCGCTTCATCTTCGAGCGCGCGGGCTTCACGGTGAACACCTATCCGTACTACGACGAGGTGACGGGCGGCCTGAAGTTCGAGGCGATGCTCTCGGCCATCGACGCGCTGCCGGCACGGAGCGTCGTGCTGCTGCACGCGTGCTGCCACAACCCGACGGGCGTCGATCTGGACCGCGCGCAATGGGAGCGACTGATCGACGTGCTGCAAAAACGCGATCTGCTGCCGTTCGTGGACATGGCGTATCAGGGCTTCGGCGCGGGCCTCGACGACGACGCCTTCGCGGTGCGCGAGCTTGCGCGCCGTGGCGTGCCGGCGCTCGTGGCGAACTCGTTCTCGAAGAACTTCTCGCTCTACGGCGAGCGCTGCGGCGGCCTGCATGTGATCTGCGAGGACTCGGCCGCCGCCGACCGCGTGCTCGGCCAGCTCACGGGTTCGGTCCGCGCGAACTACAGCAATCCGCCGACTCACGGTGCGAAGATCGTGACCCGCGTGCTCTGCACGCCGGACTTGAAGGCATCGTGGGAGCAGGAGCTGGCGGCGATGTGCGAGCGCATCGCCCGCATGCGCGTCGCGATCCACGATGGCCTGCGCGCCCACGCAAGCGAAGCGGCGCTCGCGCGTTATCTGAAGCAGCGCGGCATGTTCACGTACACGGGCTTGAGCGAGAAGCAGGTCGAGCGCCTCAAGGCGGAGTTCGGCGTGTATATCCTGCGTTCGGGCCGCATGTGCGTGGCGGGCCTCAACGAGAAGAACGTGGGCGTGGTGGTCGACGCGGTCGGCAAGGTGATGAAGGACTAAGGCAGTGACGGGGCGGGGCGCCCCGGGATCCTTCGAGCGCCGCGGGTCTGCACGGATCGTATCGTGC
>NZ_JAYMRY010000033.1:0-81272 GCF_038900695.1 Paraburkholderia sp. JHI2823
ATGTCCGGTTCGATGAGCGGGGTGTGGAAACGGGGTTAAGGCGAGGTTACTCGGGCACCGCCAGACGAAAGGGGCGGCAACAGACAAACCGAACCTACCGCTACCGCGCCACATCTCGACTCTACCGAAAATACAAGGACGGCATCCGAGACACCGGTCACTCGCGACCCGGGAACTCGATAATGTCAGGAAAGCGATCTATCCACGCTCGACCTTCGCCGATACTCGAACGACGGGAATGGATGAAATGACCTCATAGGGCGTCCGGCAGGTTTCGGAGCGAATCAGTCCTTTGAATATGCACCCCTGGGTGCATATGGGGCGCCGGGTACCTATGTCTACCAGTCCTATCCACCGCCAGTCGTGCATGGGCCACCGGTGGTCGGCGGCTATGGTCAGTGCCAGGGCGGTGGTTGCCACAAGGGTTGGGAACACCACCACTGGCACAACGGTGGGTGACGTAGGACCGCTTGACGCCGCGCTCATCAAATCCCACTCACTACATGCGCTAGCGGTGCTGGCCGACGGTCGACTCGCATAACGCAAAGATAGCCAAACTGCATCGCTGGGCGGTGGGTGGCGTCTCTTCATGCGTTGCAGTTCAATGAAGGCGCGGAAGGGAACGCCTCGGTTCGGTGCGAAAGCGAATGGGTCATATCGACCCGTTGCAGACATCCGGCCACGCGGGATCAACGTCGGCTTCTTATCGCAAAACAGCCATTTAAAGCTACCGAACCGAGTCTTGCGGAAAACGCGGAAACCAGGGGGAATGTCGTCGCTCGAGCCCAACGGCACAATATCTCTACCGCAAAAGCTCGACTATCACGACATCGGTGTCGTCTCGCGCAACCAACGTAAGCTGCGCTTCATCGCTGACGACGACGCCATCGCGCGGCGCGAGCCGGACGGGTCCCACGTCAACCCGACCATGATCGGCAACCAGATATGCCAAACCTGGCGTCGACAACATGTGATGCACCATCGTGCCTTCGCGTAGCGTGGCGATGCGCACGCGCACGTCGGCATTAACGGGAAGCGCCCCCGCACGCACGTCTTCTGGATCGCCACTCGCCAGCGTGACGAAGCGACCTTCGCGACAACCGCGCGAACAGATACGCGCCGCCCAACGTGACGTGCCACCCTGCGTGCGCGGATGCAGCCAGATCTGGAATAGCCGCGCTGGCACATTTTCCTGGTTGCGCTCGGTATGATGGATCGCGGCGCCCGCACTGATCGTCTGCACGGAATCGGCGACGAGCCGCGCGCGATTGCCCGCGTCGTCTTCATACGTGATCGCACCCGAACGCACCCACGTCACGATCTCCACGCCGCGGTGAGCATGCAGGTCGAAGCCCGAGTGCGGCGCGAATGCATCGTCGTTCCACACATAGAGCGCGCCGAGCGGCGCATGGTCGGCGCGTCCGCATTCGCCGAGGCGAAAATGCAGTCGCGTATCGAGCCAGTCGCGCCTGACTGCGCCAAGCGAAAGGTAAGGACGATGTTCGAACATGACGTGCATCCGCTCAAGAGGCGCGTACGCGTCGGGCGTGGATGCGATCGGCGAAGACCGCATCCACGCGCCCGGCCTGCGCTTAGATCTGCTGCTGCCCGCCATCGACGAACAGCTCGATGCCGTTCACGAAGCTCGCGTCGTCAGAGGCCAGGAACAGCGCCGCGCTCGCGATCTCGCCGGGCTCGCCGAGGCGCCCCATCGGGATCTGGGCAGCCAGGTAATCGGCAAGACCCTGGCGTTGGGCGGCATCGTCACCGGCGAGGTCGAGCAAGCCGGGCGTGCGCGTCGCGCCCGGGCTGATTGTATTCACGCGGACGCGGCGATCCTTCAGATCGAGAATCCAGCTGCGTACGAAGGCGCGCACCGCGGCTTTCGAAGCCGAATACACGCTGAATGCAGCCGTGCCCGCGCTGCCTGCCGTTGAACCGGTAAGAATCACCGACGCCCCCTCGGCGAGCAGCGGCAACGCTTTTTGCACCGTGAATAGCACGCCCTTCACATTGCGATCGAAGGTGTCGTCGTAGTGTTCTTCCGTGATGCTGCCAAGCGGCAGCATCGAACCGCCGCCGGCGTTCGCGAACAGCACGTCGAGATGCCCCTGTTCTTCCTTGATCTGCGCATACAGCGCGTCGAGCTCACCCAGCTTTGTGGAATCGACACGTACCCCCGTCGCGTTGCCGCCTGCTTCGCGGATGCCGTTCACTGCGGCATCGAGTTCGGCCTGACGGCGGCCGGTGAGGTAGACGTGCGCGCCTTCTGCCGCGAAACGCTGTGCGGTGGCGAGGCCGATGCCGCTGGTTGCGCCGGTAACGAGTGCAATCTTGTTGTCGAGCTTGCGTGCCATGGTGCTTCTCCTTTCGTTCGGTAAGTGGATGACCGCGTTCGGTGTTGCGTGCTGCGATGTGAGGAGAATATCGACGCCCAAGCCTTTTCGAAATAGAATTGATTGAAATCCATCGTTGCAAAAATGAAAAGATGAGGGGAAATGGCGAAGCTGCCTGATTTCGAAGGACTTGCTATGTTCGTGAAGGTCGCCGAGGAAGGATCGTTCGCGGCCGCGGCGCGCGCGATGGGCGTGTCGGTGGCGACGGTCTCGCGCGGCGTCGCCCGTCTCGAAGACCGGCTGGGCGCGCGGCTCTTCAACCGCACGTCGCGCCAGCTCTCGCTCACCGAGTTCGGCCGGACGATCTGCGAGAAGGCCGGAGAGATCTACCGTCAGGCCGAAGAAGCAGAAAGCGCCGCGCGCGAGATGTCGGTGCAGCCGCGCGGACTGGTGCGCCTGGCTGTACCGATGTCGTTCGGACTGCGCTGGGTCGCGCCGCTGCTGCCCGCGTTCTTTCGCGCGTACCCGGAGGTGTCGATCGACCTGCATCTTTCGGATGCGTCAGTCGATCTGGTTGCCGATGGGTTTGACGCCGCACTGCGCATTGCCGCGCTGCCTGATTCGTCACTGGTGGCACGACGCCTGTGCCCGGTCACACAATTCGTGGTGGCGTCGCCGGCGTACCTGAAGCGCGAAGGGCGGCCCGCGCATCCGCGCGAACTGGCGGACCGGCCATGCCTTTCATACGCGTATCGCGCGCGCAGCGATTTGTGGCGCTTCACGAACGCTGCGGGCGAGGAGGAGCCGGTCAAGCCGACCGGCCCGTTGCGCGTGACGAATTCCGATGCGCTGCTGCCCACGCTGCTCGACGGCCTCGCAATTGCCGAGTTGCCCGAATTCATCGCCGGCGAATATCTTGCCGATGGCCGCCTCGAAGCGATCCTCACCGACTGGTCGTTGACAAAGGGCGGTCTTTACTTCGTCACGCCATCGGCGCGCGCACGTCCTGCGAAGGTGGCGGCGCTGTGCGATTATTTTGCGGAGCATCTCTCGGAGCCGTCATGGCGATGGCCGAAGTAACGCGGTAGCTGGATTCTCGGCGATTACCCGACGCACGAGCGTCTCGTGCACGACCTCGCGACCCGCGTGCCGCTGCCGCGCTCTTTGCCAGCGACGGCGTGCTGGAACTGCCTTATCTGAAGTCGCTCGGTATCGACGGGCGCGCGGAGGGACCCGAATCGATCGAGGGCTTCATTGCTTCGCTGCTCGTGAAAGTACCGGATTTCGCGTTCAGGAACGTGCGCTTTCTGATCGAAACACCCGAGCAGGTGTTCGCGGAATATGAAGTTGAAGCGCTCGTGCCGTCAACGGGGAAGATCTATCGCCAGATGTACGCCGGACGGCTCGTGGCACGCGACGGCAAGATCTCGCTGCTGCGTGAAGCGCTGGATACGGTGGCGGCGGCGGATGCGTTCGCCGTGACGCGCACCGCTTGATTGTATGCCCGCCCAGCGAATTGCCGGGACCGGGCGCTGTCGTCCAGATGACGGCTGCTTGTCAAATTCGACCTGGATTCTGTTCGTTCATTTTTTGGCAGCGAGCACGCAAAAAGCTTCCGCTTCTACGGCCCGACGGAAGGCCACTTTGACCGAAGCTATCCATTACCCGATTTTGAGGAGGTCAGTCGTTGATATCAGTGACCGCTTTGAGAGGGCGGATTCAACCGACGCGTCAACGGGAGAGGTCAACGGTACCTTATGGCCGGATCCCGCCTCATGTCGGACTTCCGCGCGATATCACGTGGTCATTCAAGACCCGTATAGCGGCCATTCAAATCGCATGCTTTTCAAGAAACGGCCGCAGAATGGACTTGCGTCATGACTCCCGGCGGCGGCTCGCGGTGCTGGTCAGCATTCGCCCTTTTTCGCGTGCCCCGGCGGACAGTGACCGTGCCCGTGATGGTGGCGATGCTCCTCCCATTCGTCGCGGCCCCAGTAGCGCTGTCCGTCCCAGTAACGGTCCCCTTGCCATCCGGGCGACACTACGACCACCGGTGCCGGTGCGACCACGACGGGCGGTGGTACGCCAATATTGATGCCAACCCCGACGTCGGTGGCATTCGCAAGTGCTGACGCACCGATTCCAATACCCGCTAGCGCCGCGGCAATGAAGAGATGTTTCATCTTTCCCCCGAAAGAGCAGCTGGCTGCTGGTCGGCCACCTCACACGTGGCCGTCGTTGTTCAATCTCACACAGTGTGCGACCTTGTCACGTCCGCTTCAACGCGAACTTGTAACGGCTTGCGCTAGCGATTGCCAGCGACGCAGCGCAGGAGGGCATTATCGGAAAACTCGCCATGCACCCGCGCGCGATAGCTGTTGCCCCCGTGAATCGGTTATAGCGCTCCATCATATTACGGAACCCGTAACCGCCAGTTACAAAGTTGTCGCGAACGAGCGCATCGTCCGCGACGACATCAGAATGGCCAGAAGAGAAAGTGGCGATGACGTCGCGCGCGAACCGTTCGAGGGGGGCGCGTTTCGGGTCCGAGCTGAGCACCAGGATCGATGACTCGCGCGCGCAGCGCCATATCGTAGAAGGCACCCACCATCGGCAACGCGCTGTGCGCCCCCTCACCCCAATAGTCGTTACCGAGCGTCACACGCGCATCATCGAAACCCACCCACGCGCCAGCGACCAGTTGCGGATGCATCAGGATGAACCAGCTATCGGTGTTGTCCTGCGTCGTGCCCGTCTTGCCGGCAACGTCGGCGCGAATCCCGAAGCGGCGTCGGATGTCAGAACCGGTGCCCCTGTTCACGACGTCGCGCATCACGTCGACGAGCGTCTGCGCTGCGCTGGCTGGTAGCGCCGGTTCTGGCGATGCACTCGGGAATTCTGCGAGCACCTTGCCGTCGTGATTCTCGATACGCGTGACCATGCGCGGTGCGATATAGGCGCCACGGTTTGTAATCGTGCAATACGCCGCGACCATTTCTTTCAGCGTAACCGGGCTCGTGCCTAGCGCGAGCGACGGCACCGCTTCGAGCGGACTTTCGCGCACACCCATCGCGCGCGAGAGACGTGCGACCTTCTCGGGGCCTTCCTTTTGCATAAGCTGAGCGGTAACGCGGTTGCGCGAATACGCGAGTGCGTCGCGCAGCGTCATGGGTCCGCCAGTGGGCGGCTCCGCGTCGGTCGGTCGCCAGATCGCATGTCCGCTCAGGGCAATGGCGACGTTCCGGTCGACGATCGTATCGCCCGGCCGCGCGCCGTCCGTAAAGGCCGCGCCGTAGACGAACGGCTTGAATGTCGAGCCCGGCTGACGCCGCGCCTGCTGCACGTGATCGAACGGCTCGTCTCCGAAGTCGCGACTGCCGACCCATGCCTTGATATCTCCGTTGCGTGGATCGATGGCGACAAAGCCCGCCTGGATCTGGGCTTTGCTCCGGCACAGCGCACGGACGAAGGTGGCGTCCGTGGCGAGCTTCCTGAGCGCGACCTCATCCGACTGGCCAGCGTCGCGTGCGGCGCGATAGTCGGGCGTCTGCCGGATGAACGTCTGAAACAGGTCGTTGTCCGGTGAGCAGCCCGTGCGTTCGTTCCATGCGTCGTTTGCGATCCATTGCAACTGGTTCGTCTGCCAGTTCATCGCCTGCGTCGCCATTGCCTGCAGACGGGAATCGATCGTCGTGCGCACGACCAGCCCGTCGGCATAGATGTTGTAGCCATTGCGGTCGGCCCACCCCGTCAGCCACTTGCGCAATTGCGCCGCAAAATGCGGCGCCGGGCCCGGTGACACAGTTTGCTGCTCGAAATCGACGTTGAGCGGTTGCCGCTTCAGCCATGCATACGCGGCGGGCTTGAGCTTCCCATACTTGTTCATCTGCCCGAGCACAGTGTTGCGCCGTTGCAATGCACGCTCGGGATTGAGCACCGGGTTATAGGTGCTGTTGGCCTTTAGCATGCCGACGAGCGTAGCGCTTTCGAGAATGTCGAGCTGAGCGGCCGATTTGCCGAAGTAGGTGCGTGCGGCCATTTCCACGCCGTAGGCGTTATACAGGAATGGCACCGTGTTCAGGTACGTCTCGAGAATCTGATCCTTGCTGTACACGGCTTCGATCTTGAACGCCGTGATCGCTTCCTTGAGCTTGCGCGTGAGGGTCGGCGCACGGCCGATTTCGTCGGGATACAGATTGCGCGCGAGTTGCTGCGTGAGCGTCGAGCCACCTTGCCGGTTACCCGAGAACGTGTGCAATGCGGCCGACGCGATACGCTTCCAGTCGATGCCGTGGTGCTCGTAGAAGCGCCGGTCTTCAGTCGCGACCAATGCATCTACCATGTACGGAGAGATCTGCTTGAGCGACACCCATTCGCGATTGACCGGCTTGAATTCCGCGAGCAGTTTGCCGTCGGCGGACACGATCAACGCTGGCAGATCAACGCGGGCTTTGCGGATGTCGCCGGTGCCTGGTGTGAACGGCACAAGCGCGAGCATGTACAGCAGGGATAGCGCCGGCACCGCGCCGAGTGCCAACGCGATGCCGCGTCGCGTCGGGTGGCTCAAGCTGCGCAGTGTGGCAAGGAGGACGAGTCTGGGTTTCGTTCTGATGACAGCGGCCAGCGGTTGGATGCGGGCGAGCCACCTTGTGCACTGTTGACGAAACAAGGACAGATATCGGTGATTCACAGTCGACGCGCAGGCGGAAAAAGCGGGATCGTATCAAAACGAAGATGTGCGTCTGCCGTGAAAACAGGCCGTCGGCCAGCCATTAACAGACGATTACAATTGTTTCGATGTGGACGACGTTCGCAGTTGCGGCCCGGCTTTGCACGAGCCGTTTGTGCAAGATCGGGGTGCCGCCGCTTGCACCGGTCATGCTCCCGACAGAGAAGGGCCCCCCGCCACTCCGTACGTACTGCACTTGTCAGAAGCTGAAGTTCACGTTGGCCTGGCTTCCGCCCGTAATGTTGACGGCGGTCGATTGCGTGGCGCCTGAGGCCGCATCGGCTTCGATCGTGTATTGGCCTGCCGGCGCCGCCGGGGTCAGGGCGACGGGCAGCGTGCCGTTATAGGCGCCAACCACCGGTGCCGCGACGGGCAGGCTTGTCGTATAGTTGCCCGTATCGAGGTTCGCATTCGCCGATGCGATCTCATACGTGCCCGTCGACGTGGTCTGAAGCGCACGCATGCTGGCATCCGCCGACGCCGTCGCCGTGCCGCTCACCGTATTCATCGTCGAGACGGGAAGCGTAATGGGTTGGCCGGCCGTCGATACGCGGGTCGTAGCGCCAACTACGACAGGCACTGACTTGATGATCCCCGTCGTCTCGTTGGGTTGCACGATCACGATATCGTAGTTGCCGTTCGTCGAGCTCTGGACCAGCGTCGAGAACACAAAGTGGCCCGTGCTGTCCGCCACCGTGCCGCTCACCACCTTGCCATTCTGCTCGGCATACACGGTAGCGCCGGCTTCAGCCGCCGCGACATAGCCGTCAATCAAGCCGGTGACGGTCGTGGGCGTGGCGGTGATCACGGGCTTCAGCGCGTACGAGCCATTGCCCTTCTGGACGACCGACTTGCAGGCGTTGAAGTCGAGCACGAGATCGACCGTCGAGTTCGCGGCCACGTCAAAGGGACGAATGATCTTGAGACCGCTTTGGGTCGCGCTCGGCGTCGCGAGCGGCTGTTCGTTGGTCGTTCCCGACACGACGACCGAATTGGCCACCGTGTTACCCTGGTTTTGGGCGAGTACAAGCCTCACCTGCTGATACTGGCCGGCGGGAAGCGTGGCCTGGCCGAGCGCAGCCATCGTTCCGTTCGTGAGCGAAAGGAGATCGACCTTCTGCGGGGTAGCGAGCGTGATGTTGGTCCATCCGCTGTCGTTGTCACCTGCGCTCGAGCTCGCGTTAATGCGCACCTGGCTCACCGTTACGTAGACGTGGTCGAAGCCGCAGGAGGGCGCATCAGCCATCTGGACGTTCACGGTGCCGGTCGGGGTGCCTCCGTTATTGCTCCCCCCTCCACCGCCGCAGGCCGCGAGTGCAGCGGAGGCGAAAATGGCGGTTGTGAGTGTTTTTCGCATCCCGTTCATCTCAATACCTGATGGTTTGTCTGTGGTGCGCGGAGCTTACATTCGGCGGACTGCAAACCTTATCGTGACTTTGCAACAATCCGTAACTTCTTTTGCTCGTCGCGTTTGTGACCTTTGTCTGGTGGACTCAGGAATGACCGTTATCAACGGAGAGTCAGCCGCCCGAATGTCCGGGTCATGGCTTGATCTAACGGCTCTTCCTGGCCGAGAGCACCAGTTCGACGAGTCCCCGCAGACCGAACGTTGATATCGTCGAAGGCAGCTTTCGGGCTATTGCCGTGAATGAGTAGAGTCGGCCGAGGGGTGGCCGTCCAGGACGAGTGAGCACGTCGTACCGACCGCCCCTGTCCTGCATATCAGATAGCCGAGTGTGTAATAACGCAATTCAGGCGAAATTCGCTGCACGGGGTGCTCCCGGCGACGATTGCAGCGGACGGGCCTAAAGCGTTGGTCTTTTGCTTCCTTGATCACACAAAACAAGGGTACGGAACCGATCTACGCAGCCGCTTGCGCCGGGCGCGCGCGGGCGTTACGCAAATTTGACGCCGTATTCGTAGACGGATACAACCGGCGCGTCCTGAAAGGTTGTGTGCGCAACTTGATGAGGCTGCCGATCGGACAGCCGCCGGCATTCACGCATTCAACGGGACGCTTCCATGTCTTCCGGTATGCACTGGGTGCCGCCGAAGCTGGTCCTATCCGGGCGCGATTTTCTATCCGACGCTCTAGTTTCCGCAGAGTGATCGCACGCGCAGTCGCGCGCCTCGTTGCTGCCGCGTGGCGGCGGCGCATATTAGCCTTTTCGCCAGACATTCTAAATGCCTCGCTGCCACGGAAGAGATCACGCGATCCTGGCTGCGTGCGCATCCTCGGGTGACGGGGCGCGTTCAGGCGAGCGCGCTGCTGATTAACCACATCGCACTTGCCACAGTGAGAACCTCGGTTCTGCAACCGCAACGCTGGAGAATAACCGGTTCTTGACGTTCGACTTTCCCGCACATCAATGGCCGCTCTCATCAAGAGCGCTGTAGTTTGAAGCCAGGTACCCTGGCGCTTCCGACAGGTGCGCTGTCGCGCTCAATCCCATTTCAACGACAGAGGCGAGATCGGCAGTCTGGAGGGCAGCAGTGTCAGCGCCCGCAATCGGACGTTTCTGCATGGCCCGCCTTAGGATGAGAGTCTCATGCTGATAAAAGAGTTCGAGTTGCCCTGCATCCGATGCATGGGGAGGCAAGCCGAAAGCCTCCTCAAGCGCCCGGCGCGGGATATGGAAACGTTGAAGTCCGCGAACCGCGCGAACCTGGAACACGACCCCATCGCTGTTGTGAGGGATTGCTGCCCAAACCAGCGCGCTGCCCATGACATACCCCATTTGGTTGCAAAGCCGATTGGAAGCTAGTCCCCCTATGATGGCGCTCAAAAAAACATTTCAAAAATGCGACCGGCTCTCTTTGACGTTTTCACCACACGAGGTTAGTGACCTTTGACTGTCACGACGCCTATCGCGTGGAGAGATGGCCGACCAGCGCCCACCGCCGAGCGCGACAATGGTCTGGGGGGTGCATGCGATGCAAAAGGCATAAGTCGACGGCGGATGGCGCATTCAACCAAATCGTTTGACGTTTATCGGGCTTCTATCCGCGTCGTTTGAGGTGGATCCCCACGTCCTTTCATATCCATCCTGGCAAGAATGACATGACGGTCGCCGACTGGTACTACCGGGATCTTCTGCGCTCATGCCGCTTCTGCTCGATCTAGAAGCACTCGGGCCCCTTGACATCTTCCAGGTTGATGCCGCCTGGTGTCGGCACGAGCACGGCGATGGCCGCGATTCGTTGATCAATTCTGAATGTTGTCCGTTGCGTGCCGAGACAATCAGCCCGGCGTCAACTTGACGCTCGTTACCCACGTCATGCTGCCCAGCCGATCCACTATGGCCCACAGCACCGCCAACGGAATACAGCCAAACGAAATGGTGAAATCGGCAAAGTCTCGAGTCTGTGCAGTCGAGATCTTCACGCTCCTGATCTCGCCAGCGATCGGCAGGAGCACCTGCCAGAGAGCTGCAATCCGCATGTTGTCAATCTCGGCGCGGGCTTTATGACGCCATCACAGGGGTCCGAAAGTGTCTCTTCATGGCCCGCACTGCGTCGCCCCCGGCCCACGTCTCATGCAATAGGGCATAACCGACCCACAAGGGACACTCACTCTTGCGGAAAGCGGACACACAGATGTTTTCGGCGCACCTCGATCGCCACCAGTTTCGATCTGTTCAGTCCGCTGACGCGAAACGCAAGCGCAACGTGGCTATCGGTGCATGTAGCGTCGCACATCGAATAAACGCCAGCCCCGAACAAAGACAAAAATGAGCACTAGCGCTGTGGGGATGACGAAAGGGTATGCAGGAAAATGATAGTGACCGGCCGAGTCAACCTCCGGCAGCACGCCATGCATTGGGGCGGCGACGCCATACCATATGGCTATCCGAAAAGCATCCAGCAAAGACAGCCACGGATGGCGAATGGCCCATGGGAAATCGCGAAACAACATCCAAGCTGCGGCGGCCATTCCACACAGCGGATATGAAATTATTATCGCGGCGGCAATCTTGGTAATGCACCACCAGGTGTGTTTTGAGTTACGGCTGCTCATGCAAAACCATCCGATCTCGGCGGAAGTATATCGAGCGAATACTATCCGGACCGATGGGCTGCTTATGTGCGGCGCCGAACAAGCTTTCATGCAACAGGACGACACAGATTGGCCGATACTATGAATGTCCGAAAGTGGCCGACCAGAGCCCGACGACCGAGTGCAAGGATGATCGCCCGCATGCGTTCGATGCAAAAGGCGTGACCGACCCGAAGCAGCCACTGTGGGTCGCGAGAGGCGAATGACAACTTCTGGAGTTCTTCGGACTTTCGTTTGATTGCAACTCGCATGCAATTTTTCGTGCGACGGAATCCTGAGGGGCCACATTAAATTGTTGCTTGTCTCGGCACATGACCCCCGGGTGGAACAGGATTTCAATCAACGATCAGAAACTTGTCCGGCAGCGTAATTTCGAGCAGTTGGAGATCCTCCGAATAGCGTTCGAATGCATACCGTGAGTTTCCGGGAATCGTTATGCTTCCATCCGATGCGAGCGCATATCGGTCACCCTCCACGACTACATCGACCGTACCCGACAGGACGAAGAAGAAGCACAGTTCGGTGTTGTGCGCCTGAGTCCGGCTACTGGCCTCTCCGGCAGGCCGCACAACGCGAACTCCAGCGATGCCTTGGGTGGCCTCACCAATGTCGGTATTTGACGACTCAAATCCATCAATGCGCCACGGCCCCCACTTTGCCGTCTTCGCCACGTGACGCACGAAGTGCTGGCCGTTGAAGTCCCGGACAGGATGTGTGGCCGGGGTCGGCAGCACCATTTCGTGGTCGACGATGGTGACGTGCTCAGCCGGACTACTGAGTTCGACTACTTCCGCACCGGCCGAGCTTGCAAGCACGCGATGGCGAATTGTCGGCGGCTGCAATACGCAGTCTCCGGCATGCAGTTCAAACGGCTCGCCTTGCCCCTCATAGACGACCCGCACCCAGCCTTTTCGGCAGAAGATCGTCTGGAACCGAACCTTGTGAAAGTGCGTGTAGTCGGGAACGGGTCCCCCATCCAGTATGCGAATGTGCGACGCGATAAATGCGCCGCCGTGCCGCGCAGGGAGAAGATCGCGATAGCGAAGTCCAGCCCGCCCGACATTCCAATGCGTATCTTGATCCGAGTGCGACACCGCGAGCGCCTGGCGTGTCTCCGGTTGACGGATTGGCGGATCGGCCGCCTCCAGGCGGATACGCACCCCGTTGGGCGCAACGATTTCCCGCGTGCCGGACGACAGTTGGTAGGGATCGTCGCAAAGCACACGCAATTCCTGAACTCCGTTGGGCAGACCTACTCCCAGCC
The DNA here is from genome assembly GCF_038900695.1 of Paraburkholderia sp. JHI2823. Lineage (NCBI taxonomy): Bacteria > Pseudomonadati > Pseudomonadota > Betaproteobacteria > Burkholderiales > Burkholderiaceae > Paraburkholderia > Paraburkholderia sp. JHI2823. The sequence goes on from NZ_JAYMRY010000033.1 coordinate 12,387, forward strand.
GAAGAGACAAACCATGCCCTGAGAGCATCGCCGTTGAAGGGTTGTCGGCGGGAAAGATAGCGTCGATCCGAAGCCCAAGTGTGCTCTTGAGAAACTCAAGCGTCGGGTTCAGTTCGTCGCACGACATCAGAACCTGACAGCCACGAATGCCGGAAACTGGCTGCCGGGTGGACGAAGAATCGTTAGGGTCGTACATACAATGCTCCGGGATCGCAGCCCCGGCGATGATCTCACACCGAGGCCGTGTGTATTGATGATGTGGTTGATTAAAGAAGGTTGAAATCAGTGAGAGAAATATTGCTTTACCGCCGTAATGAATGTGTCGATGTCAGCGCGTGAAACGTCCATATGTGTAACGCAACGCGCCCCATACTGCATGTTCGTGAGAATGCCGCGCTCCTTGAGCCACGCGCCAAGCGGCGCACAAAGCTCCTTCGGAAACTGCGCGAATACCATGTTGGTAGCCTGATACCCGACCTTCACCTGCTCTATCTGCGCAAGCCCTGCGGCGAGATGCGCCGCATTGTCGTGATCTTCGGTGAGTCGTTCGATGCTGTGATCGAGCGCGTAGAGACACGCTGCCGCCAGCACGCCCGACTGCCGCATACCCCCCGCCCAGCACCTTGCGCCAGCGGCGCGCTACATCGATCAACGCCTTGCTGCCAACGAGCACCGAACCCACCGGGGCTCCGAGCCCCTTCGAAAAGCAGATCGACACCGTGTCGAACGGCACGCACAGCGCGTCAAGCGATTGCTTCGACGCGGCGGCGGCATTGCAGACACGTGCGCCGTCGAGGTGTGTCGATAGCCCGCGTGCGCGCGCGAGTTGGGTAGCTTCGGTGACGAACCTGCTGACAATACCTTGCCGCCGGTTGTGTTTTCCAGCGCTAACAGGCGGGTGTGCGCGTCGTGGATGTCGATCGGTTTAATGGCAGTTGCGATCTTGTCGAGCGGGAGTGACCCGTCGGCTGCATTTTTGATTGGCTGCGGCTGGATGCTGCCCAGCACGGCTGCGCCCCCTCCCTCGTCCCGACGGATGTGCGCCGCCTGGCCAACGATGTATTCGTCGCCGCGCCCGCAATGTGCCATCAGTGCGGTGAGATGGCTCTGCGTGCCACCCGGGAGAACAGCCCTGCCGCCTTGCCTGTGCGTTCGGCGACGGACGCCTGAAGGCGAAGCACCGTCGGGTCATCGCCCCAGACATCGTCGCCGACTTGTGCGGCTGTCATGGCGGCAAGCATATTCTTACTCGGACGGGTCACGGTATCGCTACGCAGATCGATCATGTGTCCTACCTCGAAAAATGTTGACGGCGCGCCTTGCGACAACCGGCTCGTGTGAACGGGCACGATGATGTTGGTAGCGTTTGCGCCTGCGCTTACTTCGTCTGTAGCCCCTGTGCTAGTCGCTGCAGTCCGCTTTCGTCGGTGCAATATCCGGGCGAAATCCGGAGCGTATTGCCGCGGCTATCCACGAATACGCCGTTCTGCTTCAGCCGCGTGACGACGGCCGATATCACCTCGTTATCGGGCGCAGCAAGCATGACACTACCGCCGCGGGACTCATCTTCCCGCGGGGAAAGCACGTGCCATCCAAACCGGTCGGCCAAGGCGATGATTTGCCGCGACATCGCGAGATTATGTTCACGCAATGCGCCGGGAGGCTGCGACTGAAGCCAGTTCAGGCCGGGCAGGGACGCGATGTAGGGCAGCACCGACGGCGTGCCGGTATCGAAGCGGCGTGCATCGGATGCGAACTGAAAGCACGTCAGGTCCCAGCTGAACGGATCTTCCTGGCTAAACCACCCGCGTACGGCAGGTTCGAGGGCTTCCATTCGCCACTTTGGCGCAACGTAGGCAAGGCCCGCGCCGGGCGCGCCACACATCCATTTGAGCGTCGAACCGCACACGAAATCGCACTGAAGAGTCCGCACGTCGAACGGCAAGATACCTGCCCCTTGTGTGATATCTACCGCGACGATGCTGTCGTACTGCGACGCGTGAGCCAGCAGGCGCTTCATGTCAGCTCGCTTCGACGTCAACGACGAGACCCACGTGACAAGCGCTAGCGCAACGTCGTCGCCCCAGGCATCGAGGTAGTCGTCGTCGCTGACGTAAGAGGCGCCTGCGCGAATCGGCACGGTGCGCAGCGTGAAGCCGTACCGTTTCGACAGCCCTTCGAGCAGGAAGTACAGGCTGGGAAAGCAGTCGGCGGCCACCAGCACAGTGCGTTCGCGCAAACGGGTCTCGCCGATCGCGTCGAGAAACCGCGCGAATGCCTCGGTAACGTTTTGCGCCGCAAATACACGCTCTGGTGACGCCCTAATCAGGTTCGCCCAGCCGTCGAGCAACGTCCGCCGCGATTGAAGCGCCCGATCCCATCGGTCGTCGTCCGCCGCATACCAGTAACCGGAAAAATCCGAAAGCGCTTCGCTAACAGCCTCTTGCTGTCGAGGAAAGACGCCGACGGAGTGGTACATGAACCAGCCGGAATGTGCGTGGGACTGCGCAGCGGCCTGCGCGTGCAGAGAAGAAGTCGGATTGATCATGATTTAGCGGGAAAGGTGTCCCAAGGTGCAAGGTGCGGCATCTCAAAGTGTGACGGCGCGAATGACTTTCTGGATAAACGCCTCACATGCCCCCAGTTGCTCGAGGCTCACATACTCATCGGGCCTATGGGCAACAGCGATCGATCCGGGACCGCAGACGATGCTCGGCACGCCAACTGCGTTGAAGAATGAAGCTTCGGTGCCGTATGCCACTCGTTCCGGTTGAGTCTCTCCAAGGAGGCCCATCACCAACGCTTGCAACTCAGTGCTCTCCCGCTCATCGAGCGCAGGAATATCGCCGATGCAGTCGAATTCGATCGCCGCCTGCGGGTACCGCTCACGCATTCGTGGCAGGACATGTTTCGCCGCGTAGTTGCGCACGTCATCAATGAATCGGTCCGGCGCCACGCCGGGAAGATACCGATACTCGAACGAAAATTCACAACGGGCTGGAATGATGTTCATCCCGTTTCCGCCGGTGATCGTGTTGGTCGAGATGGTCGAAAACGGTACGTCGTAGCCATCGATTCGCGGACCAGTGCGGGCTTCCTCCTCGCCCAGGTACTGGATGTGCGAGATCATGTTCGACGCGTATTCGATCGCATTGACGCCCGACGGAGTCAATGACGAGTGCGCTGCACAACCCGTCACCGTGCAACGATAGATTCGGCCACCTTTGTGCGCCGAGACGACCTGCATGTTCGTCGGTTCCCCGACGATGCAACCGCTTGGTCGAATGCCAGCGTCGCGCATGTCGGCAATCAGGCCGGGAATGCCGAGGCAGCCGACTTCCTCGTCATAGCTCAGCGCGATATGGACCGGCTCACGAAACCGTACTTTGCCGAGCGTCGAAGCCTGCGCCATCGTCGCGCCGATGAATCCCTTCATATCGCACGCGCCACGCCCGTATAGGCGTCCGTCTCGAATTTCCGCGCGGAAGGGATCGCTCTGCCAGACCTGACCATCAACCGGCACGACGTCGGTGTGCCCCGAAAGCACCACGCCCCCAGGCCCCTCGCCGAAGCTCGCGAGCAGGTTTGCCTTGGAGCGTTCGTCGTTGTAGTCAAGCCGTACGCGGGCACCGTGCGAGTCGAGGCGCTCAGCCGCCCACTCAATCAGTGCCAGATTGGAATTGCGACTGACAGTATCAAAACCTATCACGGCCGAGACACATTCGATGACTTCCCGTGACGGCCCGTTCCGCTGTGACATACGTACGCCTCTGCGTTAGTGAATACATTTGAATTCAGTTTATCCGTGGGTTGACACGAATGTCAACGGGGCTAGGTATTTTCACTTACGTGGACTTGTCAACAAAATATTAGTCCATCAATTATGATATAAAACAATCACTTACGTTGAGTGCGCGCCTCGCACTAGGGGTTAGCTTGCCGTTGACGTCCGCAGCTAGAGTTCATATATTCGATTTCAATTGAATTCAGTTCGACAGACAACAAACGGAGACACTCATGGGTACCACCCCGCAATCGGTAGCCGGCTCGGCCATATCCAGCATGGAAGACGCACTGTTCCGGAAAGTCACTTGGCGATTACTTCCGATCCTGTTTCTGAGCTACATCGTGGCCTACATCGATCGGGTCAATGTGGGCTTTGCGAAGCTCCAGATGCTGACCGACCTGAATTTCTCCGCGCAGGTCTACGGTCTGGGCTCAGGCATCTTTTTCGTTGGCTTTTTGTTGTTCGAGGTTCCCAGCAACCTGCTGCTCTATCGCTTCGGCGCACGCACCTGGCTCGCCCGCATCATGATTACCTGGGGCGTTGTCTCCGTGCTCACGATGTTCGTACATACCCCCGCACAGTTCTATACGGTTCGTTTTCTGTTGGGTGTCGCGGAAGCTGGGTTCCTGCCCGGCGTCGTCTATTACCTCGCACAGTGGTTTCCGCAATACCGGCAGGGCCGCGTGATGTCCGTGCTGATCACGGCGGCGGCAATCGGTGGCGTAATCGTCGGACCGCTTTCCGGTTGGATCATGGCCGCGTTCTCACACTCGTCCGGCCTGCGCAACTGGCAGTGGTTGTTTCTGCTGCAAGGCGCGCCCGCGATGGTTGTGGCGTGCTTGCTTTGGGGCATGTTGCCAGACCGGCCTGACACTGTTGCATGGCTCGACGCTCGAGAAAAGGCGCTTCTTCAGTCCCTCGTGGAGGGCGCTCAACGTCACTTGCCGCGCAAGGACAGGATTGCGGAAGTCTTGCGGTCGGCGAACGTGTGGTGGCTCGCTCTTGTGCTGCTCGCGCTTAACCTCGGCATCTATGCAGTCATCTTCTGGACGCCGACCATCATTCACGATTCAGGCGTCACCGATCTGCGGCAGATCGGCTATCTTTCGGCGCTGCCGTACGTCGCCTCCGCAATTGCAATGTTGCTGCTGGGCCGATCTTCTGATCGCTTCGACGAACGCCGTTGGCACCTCGCTTTGGCGTGCCTCGGCGGCGCCCTGGGCCTCGTTTTGACCGCTGTAGCCGCATCGCCGCAGTTCCGCATCATCGGCGTAATGCTTGCCACCGCAATGTTCATCGGTAGTACGCCGCTGGTCTGGGCGCTGGGTGGCAACTTCATGACAGGCCGCGCCGCAGCCACTGGTTACGCACTGATGAATGCAATCGCGGCACTCGGCGGCCTGTTTGGCCCCTACGTCATGGGCCTCGCCCAGGACCTGACCGGAAATACGACCATTGCGGTGCTGGCCATCGCCTGTGTCTCGGTGCTGGGTGGCCTGTGCGTGTTCGCACTGCCCGCTATCCCGAAGAACTAAACCAGTACCCCCAGCATTCAAGCCATATATACACGACGGACCAACGCAATGACAACGAGAATCACCAAGCTCCGCAAGCTCACTCTCGCATCCCGCAGTTCTCAGATCGCCGTGCTTTCAACAGCATTGGGTCTGGGCCATGCAGCGCAAGCGGCCGACAGCGTCACCATTTACGGTATTGTTGATGCAGGCATCACTCACGTAAGCAATGAAGGGGGCAAGTCAAACACCCTGCTGGACACAGGCATCATGCAGGGCAACCGGCTCGGCTTTCGCGGAGTCGAATCGCTTGGCGGCGGCCTGCAGGCCATCTTCCAGCTTGAGAACGGGTTCTCGCTTGCCAATGGCGCGCTGGGTCAAGGCGGATTGCTGTTTGGCCGCCAGGCCTGGGTAGGACTCTCGTCAGACAAGGCCGGCAGCATCAAGCTTGGGCGCCAGTACGACTTCTTCGTTGACACGCTCGAAGCCTATTACACACCGACGTGGTCAGCGGGCGGCTACGCTAACAATCCGCTCGACAACGATCGCCTGAGTGGGCAACGCGTCAACAATTCCGTCAAGTACATGTCACCCTCCTTCGGGGGAGCTCAAATGGGGGCCATGTACGGATTTTCGAATCTCGCGGGCAACTTTAATGGTCCAGGCCGCACGTACAGCTTCACCGCGAACTTTACGCGTGGCAACTTTTCTACCGGCGCAGCCTATACGGAGGTGAGCGGCACGACGCTGGACATATCCTCGCTTGTCGGCAGCAGCAAACCGGTGCTCATCGGCGGGCGCTACCTTCGCGACTGGGGCATTGGAGCCAGCTACGCACTGAAGCCCCTCACGCTGTACGGCGTTTATACGCAAGCGCTCTATGTCGCCAATGCAGGTCCAAACCAGATGTTCCGCAACTACCAGACTGGCTTCTCGTGGGCGATCAGGCCGGATATCTTCGCTGGTCCGGGCTACGGGCTGACGACGCTCGGCGGAAACAAGTACCACCAGCTGAACCTCACGGTCGACTATTTCCTTTCGAAACGAACCGACGTGTACGCGCAGACCGTAATCCAGCACGCTACCGGAGAGGGCGCGACGGCGGCCGTGATCAGCATGGCTGCCTCCAGCAACCAGAACCAGGTGCTCTTTCGAGTCGGTATGCGCTCAAAGTTCTGAGTGACGCTGTCCGCGCCCGTAGCGCTATTCCGCTAAAATCCGTCAAACTCAATCTTCCTTCCCGATTCGTATGGCGGCTGTGCAAGGCAAAATGCAACGAAGTGACCGGACGGAAACGCTCGTCGACACAATCTATCGAGACACACGCCACCGCCTGAACCAGGGCGAGTGGCGCCCCGGCGACCGCCTCCTCGACTACGAGATTGGCGAGCGTTTCGGCTGTACACGCATGCCTGTCCGTCAGGCCTTGTTGCGTCTGGTCAACGAGGGCCTCCTCAACGGCACTTCGCGAGGGTTTCAGGTGCCGGTGATGACCGACGCGATGATTCGCGACGTTTTTGAAGTGCGCCGCATTCTGGAGCCGGCAGCCGCAGCTCTCGTGGCCAGTTCAGCGAATCCTGATCTACTTCGCGCAGCCTTGAGCAAGGCGGTTGATCTGGCAAAAGTGGCGATGGCGCATGACGACCCAGTCCTTATGTTCGGCGCACATGCGAGCTTCCGCCATGCCTGGATGCAGTGCGTCCGCAACGAGCGGCTGGTCAACGCGATCGCCATGTCGGCAGACCACGCGAATCAGGTCCGTTTCGAGAATACGCGCGACGTCGCAAGCTACCCGGAAGTGGTCACCTACCTGGAGAAGCTGAGTGACGCATTGACGAGTGGAGATCCCGAGCAGGCACGCCGCGCGATGAACGACTTTCTACTCCTGGCAGAAGAAACCTATTTTCGTCGTCGCCTGCAGGTTTGAGTGAATCCCTGATTTGGATGCCGGGGAAACCGATCAGCGTCATCTGGTGCACCGACCGTATGGCGATGCCTGCCTTCGCAAGCCTCCTGAACCAATGTCACCAGGGAACCTAAGCAGATCACCAGCCTCATGATCTAACTAAAACAGTCCGGAGTCGCATAGACATACGCAGATGTCTTCGTATGTGTTTTAGGATTTCTATCTAATCTACTCATTGGCGCACATCAAGACGCGCGCTTTGAGGCTAAGCGTGCGCTGAGGGCCATGCTCGCTCGATTCGCGACGGCGGGACATCGAGATTTGCCGGCGGTGGTGCCGTGCCGGGCAGTCGCGACTCTGTTGTGCGGCTAGCCTCGACTAACCCAGGCAGTCGAGCGCATCGCATTGCCTTCCGCGCAGGCTAATAGCGGGGTAAGGCCTCCTTTAGAACATTGCGAGTACCTTCTCGCCGCCGGACCGCAATATTTTTTGTATTAGAGGGGAAATGATTCGAGGGATATGCGGGTTTGTCATATGAAAGTGAATGTGGCGATCAAATCGCGTCGCGCCAAAAAACAGCGGCAAGGCTTAACTGCCGACAAGATCGCAGCCTTGTAACCGACGGTCCGACAACCCAAGCGGCGCACCCATACGTGGGTATCCGTTCCAGCAAACCAGAAGCGAAAATCGGTCCCGTCACACGGGATGGTCACTGAAGGCTATTGTCGAATAATGAAATAAAAATGAAAGCATGCGCGACTAGACTTGAATGACACACTGCAGCCGCCAAGCTCATATGCAGTGGAATCTGGAAGGAGGTCGTGATGAAAACAATTGCATTCACAATCACCGTTGCGTTGGCTTTCGCGGCACCACTTACAACGTACTCGCAGTCACATGAGCCTCCGACGCACGACCAATTGCGGGCCGAGCTTCAGCAGCTCGAACAGGCCGGCTACCACCCGGCAGGAGAGGATCTAACCTACCCGGTACGCCTGCAAGCGGCCCAAGCCCGTGTCGCGAACAGTGGTGGCAAAGCCACCAACGAGTCCGGCGTAGATGCCCAATGAGTACGTGACGCTCTATCGGTCAACTGAATCGCCACCTGCGCACTGCCAGGTGCCAGATCGCCGTCTCGCGAACGGTCTTTTCGTTGGAGACTGCCGCGGATATTGCATCAACCACCGTCCTCCAATGTCTTTTGCAACACTTCGCATAGGCTAGCGCTCTCCTCAAACGATTGGCGCGCCAAAGGCGATCAATGGGCGGACGCCGGGAGGCGGTCGTGCGCCCCCGGGCGGCGATCTCGACGTTGCACCAGCGCGAACACCTTTTCTGCGCACGGCTCCGCGCAACACGGCCGAAATCTATTGCGGAGTTCGCAAATGAGAGGCTTGCGCCCCATCGCTCAGTGGTGGAAATGCGATCAAGACAATCGATCAAGGCGCGCGGGACGTAGTAAGTCTCCAACATTGGACGCATGGACTCGAAATGCCTCATTTGGTTCCGGCGATCGCGTTCTAGCATGCGCAACGGTGGGCTGACGGGCGTAGGGTGTACGGCAGATTTCGGGAGAGGACTGGCCGTTGGAATGACGTTTTGTGCGGTTAGCGAGTGGCAGTTCCTGGCCGCCATCGGAACTACAGGCCGAGAATCGTGACGCAGCTATGTCTGAAATGCTTGTCACTGGTCCACGTCTCAATTTGCGAAATCATCGCACCGAGGGCGACACAGTTCGTGTTCAGATTTTCAGTAAATCTTTCTTTTGAATCGGTGAAGATGAAGCCGATCCGCTGCAGCATGGCCGGTCTGGAGGTCTCCACTTCCAGACTACTCCGGATATCTGCTAGGGCTTTTATTATTTTTTCCCAGTCAAGCATGCTGATTTGAGTGAATGCGTAGGGATCGTAAGTCGACTCGTATTGATCGTCGGTTCAATATACCCAAATACCTCTTCCTCGAAGAACAGCGAGCCATCGTTCCAGCATCGATTCGCGTAGGCGCCTGCCATGACTTCGACATAGGCAGTACCTTCCAACGATGACCGGTCTGTGATGGCCCGGACCTGGCAAGCCGAACTCATTGATCGGACCTCCTCGAAAATGTGCGTGATCTCGATTGTCCGCGATCCAGCCAGCGATGTCGAACGGCCGATTTTGGCCGACTGTACTCATTCACAGCAGCCACCCTCAACCCCACTCATCTATCCACGCGTTCTTTCGGATACCTTGTGATTGCAAAAATGTAGGCATATTGTCAGCTGAAGGCGGACGTCGACGCTTGTGCGTTCGACGGCGCGGTCAACCCCATCTCATTCTCGCGGACCGCACAACACGCCGGGAATATTCGAAGACCTATCTCGTTTTAGCAGGACACGAGTCGCGCGAAGCAAGGCTGCGCTGTGGCTGCGTGCCCTCGTCATTGAGGATCTGGTTGATCGTTCTTGCATGAGGTGTCAAATGGATATGCCAGGCGATGTGCACGTTTCGTCACAAACCTCCACGCCGGCGAACGAATTAATAAGGACTTCACGCTGTTCGATAAGCCATCGGAACAGGGCGCCGGGAATGCGTAGGGCACATGCGGACGAACGAGCGTACGAGCAGACTGCCATTGAACGGTCGCATTGCGTCGTCCGGAAGAAGTCAGGCCGCTCGATGTTACGCACGAGCGGCGAACAGTTATCCCGATGCACCGCGACACCTGGCGAGGCACCTACCTCGAATTGAGGAGGTTGACCCATCGCGATTCTGATTGCGCGTTTGCACAATGAAGACAACGGCCGTACCGACGAGACACGGTGAATCAACCGCTTTTTCGCTCCCGAGCGGCAATTTGCGCCACAGCCGCAAGGAGTAATGGTGTATAGCGGCCTGTTCAGAGTGGACCGCATGGAACCCGATCGCGGCACCACGACATAGTCCCGACGCGTGCCATCGCATGCACATATGTCGGCGCGGGTGAGGTGGGGTGGTACGCCTGCAACCGCTAGTCAACGATGGAAGGAGGCCACATGTCACTCATCGTCGCAGCACGCTTTACGACATTCCCCGCAGCTGAAGACGCGGCACGACGGGTCATCACTGCCGGTTTCGTCGAGGAGGACGTCACACTGTTTTTCGTCAATCCGTCCGGCCAGCACGGATTCGAAACCGTCACCGACGCAAACGCGAGGGAGGCGCCGGGGGGTGCCGAGATAGGCGTCACGATTGGCGCAGTGGTTGGCGCCCTGGTCGGCGTCGGGGTCTTCGCAGTGTTTTCGCCACCGCTTATCGTGTCGCTGATCGCGACTGGGGTGAGTGCGTATGTCGGCTCATTGCTCGGAGCGATGGTGCGCACGCGTGAAGCCAGCAACGAAGAAACACGTGAATCCGGCGTGCTGGTGGCCGTACACGTGTCGCCGGACAGCCAGTTGGACGCCGCACGGGTGCTGCGCGATGCGGGAGGCGCGGCGATCGAACGCGCGACTGGCCGCTGGCAACAAGGGCGGTGGGCCGACTTCGATCCGCTCAAGCAGCCTGTACCGCTCAACGAATTCAGTGAGAAGCACGCCTGATTTGAAGGCGTTTTTAGCTGAAATTCGCTCCGAATCAATCAGGAGATAAATTGTGCAACTTCACATGGATTTCCATCATTTCACATACGGCCGGCTCGACTGGCGCGCAGCCGTGCTGGCAGGCGTCATCGCCGGCACTGTATTCCTGGTGTTAGGGGTCGTCCTGATGGCCCTGACGACTGGCGGCAGTCTGCTGGAGCCCCCACGCATGGTCGCCGCGATCATTCTGGGACGAGGCGCATTGCAATCGCCGCAAGCCTTCTCGCCTGGCATCGTGCTCGCGGCCTTCGTGGTGCATTTTGGCCTCGCCATCGTATTCGCACTTGCCCTCGGTCTGGTCATGACGTCATTCGACCTGGACTCGAGCTGGGGAATGGCTTCACTGGCGGGTGGCGCATTCGCTGTAGCCGTTTACCTTATTAATTTCTACGGCATGACACGGCTTTTTCCATGGTTCGCAGAGGCGCGCAACTGGGCCAGCCTGTTCGTTCACATCGTCTTCGGTATCGTGGCGGCGAACCTGTATATGAGACTGGAGCGCAACACATCGCGCAGGGGCAGGGCGGTCGCGGGCGGCCCGTCGTAGTCCCGTGCCGTGCTGATCGACGGTCTCCAGAGTAGAAAAGGCTCTCCGCGCAACAACATGGGCACCTCATCGAGATCGACATGACCGGTCACTCCGGCGAAAGCGCCGGTCAACATCTGCGAGGATGCAGCGCGATAGGCGCGTCGCGTCGTCGACGGTTATGGTCATTGCCAGGGCGGTGGTTGCCACAAGGGTTGGGAACATCACCACTGGCACAACGGTTGGTGACGGGAGAACCGCTTGACACCGCGCTCATCAAATCGCACTCGGTACATGCGCTAGCGGTGCTGGCCGACGATCGGCTCGCATGTTTCAAAAGTAGCCAAACTATATCGCTGGGCGGGGGGCGGCATGTCTTCAGCCTTGTAGTTCAATGAACGCGCGTCCGCTCGTGGGCCGCATTGACGCGAAACCGACGATGGTCGACATGACCTTTAGTTGCCCCGGGCTCAGTCGTACCGTGTTTCGCCATGCTGGCCCGCGGGCGCGGAAGATGTCCGCGACCTCAAGCACGGGACGTCCTGCGGGGCCGGTCTATTCGGAGGGCAGGAGCTCCAGTGGGCTGGTGACTTCGCGCAGCAGGTCGGTGGCCACCTGCGCGTAAAGCGCACCTCGGCAATGCCTTCTCCTTGCACTTCACCTCATTCCATTTTCCGGCGTCGCGTTCCTCTGGTTACTCGGCGTGCTGCGAGACAGCATAGGCGTGCTGGAAGACAGGCTTTTTGGCACCGTCTTTTTCGGCATAGGATTACTTTTCGTGGCAAGCCTGTTCGCAGCGGCGGCTGTAGCTGGGGCGATCGTGCGTGCCACCAGCGTGCTATCCGACGTCGGGGTTAGCAACGAAATGTATTTTTTTGCAAGGGAGGTGGTCTACGCGTTTATGAACGTCTTTGCCATTAAGATGGCGGGCGTTTTCATGGGGGCGGCCTGCGTCATTGCGATGCGCACGGCAATTTTCCCTCGCTGGATCGCATTGATCGGGTATGCGTGCAGCCTGGCACTTCTACTTGTTATCTGGGGCTGGCTGTGGATCACGATGCTGTTTCCGCTATGGACGTTGATGGTCAGCGTCTAATCCTCCACACAAGGAAGCGGAATACGAGATGAGGTTTTCGCTGTCGTCAGACGCTATGTGCTCTGACAACCTCTTCTTTGAGCCGCTCCATGTACTGCTATGCAATGTCATGACTTTCCCCCCGCAGGGTTCACCGGGCGGGCTCATCCAGGTCCTCCTCCACGAAGCGCAGGATGGCCTCCACGAGCGCCTCGCGTGGGTACGCATTCTGCGTGACGAAGAGAGCGCCTAACGTCGGATGCGTCCGGGCGATTGGCACCGCCAACGCCCAGTGATCCGCATTGACGTAAGCAAGAAGCGAGCTTCCAGGTACGATCTGATCGTAAAAGATGACCTGGCTGTCGTTTCTCGCATCGACACGAGAGAGCTTCTCATAGCTCGATTCGAGAATTGACGAAATGCGGTCGGGCTGTGGGAATGTGACGACCGAGTAATAATGAAAACCACCCGGAAGCGGGTGCTGTGCAAGCCATGCCTTGCGGGTCGCGGGTCGCAGGCTTTGCACACCGCCGCCATCGCCCGATGTGCAAGTTGCGCCGGGAACGTATTTCAGCAGATTGGCCTGGTACTGTTCGGCATCGTTGGCGAGCGGCGATCCTCCGATCGCACCGGCGGCGCTCACCACCGCCGCCACGCGGCTTCGAATTTCTGGATACGCGACGAGCGCTTCGAGAAGGTCGGGAGCTCCTTTCGAATATCCGACCAGCACGATGCGCGGCGGGCCCTCAGGCGCTGGCATGGCCATCAGCGCGTCGCGAATCTGGCGGGCGTTATTGGCTGAACTGGATAACGCGTCGACGTCAAGCAACGTCGCGTCAAAGCCAAACTGGCGTAGATGTGTCACAACGGTGTTTGGTGGATTGAGCCATGGCTTGAAACAGTCATAGCCGATGCCGGGCACGACCGCGGCGATGAGGTGTCGCCGGGAGAGACCCAGCTCGACGGGCTTGCCGGTGCCGGCGGGCTCGGTGCCCACGCGGGTCAGTGCGTCTTCACAGGGGCGGTAATCGGGCAACCCGGTGCCGCGTGCTTTCAGGACTGCGCAATAAACTTCGCGGAAACGCCCTCGTTTATCCTGTATTCCCGCCTGAGCTGCAGGCATGAGCGCCAGCGGTGGCGTATCGGTCGAATACGGGATGAGCGGCTTCGTCGCGCACGCTCCCAGCAAGGCGCAAGTTGCCAGCGTCGCGAGCACGATGCGGTTACAGCACCGCATACGGGTGGGGGCAGGCAGGCGCGCCGCTCGCGCAACCGGCGATGCGGGCTTCGAGTCACTGGTGTGCATCGGCGGGGTCTCCGGGGGGAGGGATGTCGTGCTCGCTCAGGTAGGGCACCCAGTCGAGAAATTCCACATCAGACATGCTGCGCGGCCGCGTCGCGAAAAACACCACCGCGCGCAGTCCGTCCGTATAGTAGGTCGCCCCGTCGAGGGTCGTTCGGGGCTGTGAGTACGGTGCGGCGCCGACACCGTTCGCAAATCCGAGCTTCTCGAGACCGCCGGAGTACATCAGGTCTTGGATCAGATAATTGCGCGCCTCGTCGACGTTTCCTTGAAGAATGGGATGCGGATCATTGCGGGGCACGAAACGGCCGCCGACGGGACGGCCGACCTGCGCGACGAAAACCAGTTGCCCCTGGTAACGCAGCGGCGCGAGCCATCCCCGTATCCAGGTCGCCGGCGAGCCCGCCTGCGCCTGCTTGCGCATGACGAAGTCGGGTGTCCGCCCGAAGACCCGCTGCGAGAGATCAGACTCGTGCGCATCGCGCCGATAGTTGCGCCGCACCAGCGCTGCGCCGATGTCGGAAAACTGGCCGATACCCACGGCATTGAGCGGGTCGGCCTGCGCTGTGCCACCCGCATCGGTGGCGCAGCACGGCAGCCGTTCGATGGCTGCGCGCAGCGAGGTCAGATCCTTGTAATCCGTGACCGCCGCGCCGGCAGAAGAGGCAGCGAGCTGCGCGAGCCGCGGATCCTCCGTGCCGCCCGGCACGCGGAGAAAGAGCGAGAAGGGGATCAGGGTCTTGCTTCCGAACAGGTCGATGTTGACGAGCTTGGTAACATGATCCGGGTTTGTGAACAGGATGCCCGAGCGAGTCGCGCCGGGCGGGATCGGGTTTTTGAATCCAAGCTCGCTGAAATAGTCGTCCATGCGCGTATTCGTTGTACCGCCAAGCATGGTATGCATGGACCACGCGACTTCATGTGGCGAAAAATAGTCAGGGTCCGTACCCGAGCGCAGCAGCCACAGGCCCCGGGACGTCCCGTTCTGCACCTCGACCCAAAGCGGCTGGACGCCGTTTCGGGTAACGTCCGCGCCGAACATTCGCTTGCTGTCTTCGCTGCCGAGCACGGTTGCACTGACACGCACGCCGTGACTGATGGCGCTCACCGCGCGCTCACGCAGCGGCGTTTCGTCAACCTGCGGTGGGGCCTGCCATGTCGCACAGCCAGCGAGCGCAAGCGCGACGCATAGCCCACTTGCCGAGCGAACCAGCGCATGACGCAATGGCGCCGAAATGCTCATGGCTTCGCTCCTGGGGCAACGTTGATAACGCGGTACGGCGCCACCCAGGGTAAGACTTCGATATCCGCAAGCGATGTCGGTCTGCGGTCGAATATGAGCACGACACGATAGCCATCGGTGTAGTACGGATCGGTCGTCAGATTTTCGCGCGGTGCGGTCTCCTGCGCGGCACCGACTCCTGTCACGAGGCCGATCTTCTCAAGATTCTGCGAATACGTCATGTCTTCGGTCAGCGCGGTGCGTGCCTCATCCACGTCGGGATCGATCTTGTGCGTCGTGAGCGTCGAGGAATGCAAAGTCAGACGGATACCGATATCGCGACTGATCTGGCCTACCCAGACGGGTTTGTCGTGGTAGCGCATGCTGCTGAGCCAAAGCCGCATATGGTTGCGCTGGTGGATAGTGTCGCGTGCCTTTTGCAGCGCAAGATCCTGCGGGCGTCCAAAGAAGTAAAGATCGCTCACCGGTGCGTTGACATATGGATCGCCAGACAAGGCAGCGCTGACCATCTGCCGGATTGCGCCCGACCACTTCTGCTCTGTGGGACTCCAGCCCCGGCGGACAAGCGCGGGAAAAGCATCGTCGAGGCCGCCCACGATCACCAGATTCAGTGGATCGCCATTTTTCGAGCCGTCCTCATTGGTCGCGCAGCACGGCAACGCCTCGAGTGCGTTGCGGAAAGCCGCGTCGTCCGTGTAATTCACAACCGGTTCGTGCGGCTCGGCCATGCGTTTGAATACCTCGGTTTTCTTGTAGTCGGCCTCGAACCCCGGCACCCCCGTGAAAACGGAAAACGTTCTGGCACGTCCGTCCGCTACCAGATCCAGCTGTACGAACTTCACGCCTCTGCTGCTGTGGGTCAGCACGAAACCGGAGACCGTCCTTCCCGGTGGAACGGGGTTATGGAAGGCGAGACCGCGAAAGCGCCGGTCAAGCTCGGCCTGCGAATTCGGCGAGGCATTGTTCGCAAACGCCTCTTCAGCCTCTGAAGCAGGGAAGAAGTTCGGATCCAGGCCGGGCGAGAGGAGAAAGTAATTTCGATCCTCTTGATTCTGGACCTCGATCCAGACTGGCTGAATCTTCTTGTCCGCAAGCGGGACCCCGTAGACGGCGCGGCTCTCGTCTGGCGACAGCACTGATGTCAACACGCGCACACCGCCCTCTGTGCGTGTCACAGCGCGGTTCTGATATCCGTGCACGTCGACGGCTGATGGCGTTGCTGCGCATCCTCCGAATTGACAGGCGGAGAAGACCGCCAGCATCAGCGTCAAAATGCGGTTCATTGAGACACCCGCGGACAATCGTGCTCGTGCTCGTGCTCGTGCCCGTGCTTGTGGTCCTCTTGCGAGGGTCAGCGGCCTCTCGCAGATGTGACCGCAGGGGACGCGCCGATCATGCTTGCGCTGGACTTTAAAGCTTCAGTCGAGAAACCTTGGTGCCGGCCAGCGACACGTCCCCCATTAGCCCCGCATTGGTGAGCACGATGGCTTCGACGGGTGAGGTGGCCGTTGTAGTATCGATCTCGCCATTCGCGCCGACTTTCAACAGCGCAACGGAACCTTCTCCACCGACTGACCAGCCTTTCGAGTTGCGGAAGCTGCTGAGCGCATCATGCGTCATGAACAGGAAAATGACGGCCTTCGATTGAGCGCCTGCCTGCAGGCCGAATGAACCCGCCGCCGTGCTGTAGTAGCCGACCGTTTTTCCAGCTACCCGCAAAGCGCCTTTGCCGTATTCTCCCCCCGCGATGAACCCTGCCTTGATCACCGACGGAAATACGAGTACGCCGTTCGCCTTCGCGACCAGCTCTTTCGAGCCTTGGTCCGTCTCGAACAGCCGCGACAGTGTTTCGCTCACCTGCGTATCGATTTCGTGGCGCTTCGCCGCATCGGATTCTGCGGCAACGGCTTCGGTCATCATCGTCGGGACTCTGGCCAGCCCGAGTCCCACGATCGTTAGCGTTGCGGCACCTGTCCTCAGAAAGCATCTTCTGCGCATGACCACCTCCGTCGAGGGTTACGGTCGAATTCACTAACTTCGTTAATTAACCGGCGTTATGCGTGCAATTGATGTGTCGGCGATGTTGTGGGCACGACATGTTCAACCCAGGTGCGTGCTTCATCCGAAAATCATGCAACGCGAAACTTTCACGGACGGAGCCGGCGGTGGCGCCGGTTGTTGCAGGCACTTCAATCGTCTCGACGCAAGCCATTGGACTGCAAAGCAAGCATTGTGGCGCCGCTAGCCTGGTGAAGTTCGAACCGGAGGCCAGCGAAGCCTCTTCGTCTTGCGATGCGGGAATTTTGGCCAATCTGATTCGACCGCGCTCCTGTTCTGTCGGCGCACCAGACAATATTTGGCAGACGCGCGCGTTGCGCAATAGGACTTAGGTCCAACATGGCGAGTGAGCGTCGTGCAGAGAGGCAGCCGCTTAAACGCTGCGTACAGCTGCCGAAAACGAATTCGTCGTCGCCCATCGGGAGACAGCTCGGCCTCACGACGCTCGGCACGCTGCACGAGCGCATCGGCGATACGCTGACCGACGCCCAGGACGGTGCGCTTAGCACCGGCTGGGTGCGCCTCTTCGGGCAGCAGATCGACAACCGCTACCAGAACTTCGCCGATGCGCGCGCCAGCGGTCACCTTCCCGATTTCCAGGCTGGCGTCGATCTGTGGCGCGGCGGCTTCCTCCAGGGCCATCATGATGCAGCCGGCGTCTACTTCGCCTATGGCAACGGCGATGTCAACGTCGACGGGCTCGTCACCAACGCGGCCGCAACCGCCTACGTGCTTTCCCAGACGGGGGCACTGAACCTCGATGCGTATTCCGGCGGCGCCTACTGGACGCACTATGGTCCGGGCGGCTGTACGTTGACGCGGTGCTGCAGGGCACGCACTACGACGGCAATGCGACGACGCAGTACGCGCGGCTGCCGGTCTCGGGTTCCGGAATCCTTACGTCGCTGGAAACGGGCTTTCCGTTCTCGCTGCCGCTGGGACCGGATTTCGTGCTGGAGCCGCAGGCACAGGTCATCTGGCAGCATGTCGGGCTGAACGCGGCCAATGACGGTCTGGGTGGGGTGGACCTGGGTTCGACCTCGGGCGTGAGCGGGCGGCTGGGCGTACGCGGGCAGTGGACCATTACCCGCGCCAACGGGCAGAGATGGCAGCCGTATGTGTGCGCCAACGTCTGGCACGACTGGGGCGCGCAGGCCACGACGACGTTCGGCGGTGTGGACCAGATGCCGCTTGCGCAGCAGGTGACGCGCATGGATGTGGCTGCCGGCTTCACCGCGAAGCTGGACAGCCGCATGAGCGCGTACGGCCAGTTCGGCTACCAGTTCGCGATCAGCGGTTCCGCGAGTGGACAGCGCAGGGGCGTCTGGGGCGACGCGGGGGTCCGGTTCGCGTGGTGATGACGCTGGCCGTGCCACGTTCCGAGGCCCGTCGGCCGACGATGTCCCAAACGACCGGCAATGGATGGCTCTTTGGTGCGTACCTGCTGACGCTCACTTCCACACTTCGAGCGTCCCTTCATGGCCGAGAGCACCAGCAAAACACTACAACCTGCTGGATCGGTCAATGAGAGTCGCGCGCTGCAGAGTCCGAAAATCGGCGCGTTACAGACCGTTACAGGTCCGCGCGAACGGTTGCATTTGCTGGTGGGTCGAGCGACTAAGCTTCAAAGAGGCGTCACAGTCGGGGTGAATTGGCGAACCGACGGGAGGTCACATCATGAAGTACCCAATCTCGCTGCTGGCAATCGCTGCGACCGTCTGCGCCCCCGCGTCCGTATTGGCTCAAGCCAATGTGGGTGGCTACTATACGCCGATACCTCCGCCACCACCGCCGGTATTCTACCAATCCCACTATGCACCCCCGGGTGCGTATGGGGCGCCGGGTACCTATGTCTACCAGTCCTATCCACCGCCAGTCGTGCATGGGCCACCGGTGGTCGGCGGCTATGGTCAGTGCCAGGGCGGTGGTTGCCACAAGGGTTGGGAACACCACCACTGGCACAACGGTGGGTGACGCAGGACCGCTTGACGCCGCGCTCATCAAATCGCACTCACTACATGCGCTAGCGGTGCTGGCCGACGGTCGACTCGCATAACGCAAAGATAGCCAAACTACATCGCTGGGCGGTGGGTGGCATCTCTTCATGCGTTGCAGTTCAATGAACGCGCGGAAGGGAACGCCTCGGTTCGGTGCGAAAGCGAATGGGTCATATCGACCCGAAGCGGTCGTTCACGATGAGCGGATCAAATGGCGGCTTTCGTGAGAAAAACGGACACACTCGCCAGAGACGATCTCGAACGGACGCTACGTGCGATATCAACGTCCGTTGGGACGCACAATTGCCACGGATTCCGGACCGCGTGACCAGGGGCCTCGGGGTTCACGCGCAGCGCGAGTTCGGCTGTCCCCGCCTCATGCCTTCAGCAGCGCCTTGGGTTCCAGATACGCGCTCATCCCCCATCTGCCCATTTCGCGGCCAAGCCCCGAATGCTTGAAACCGCCGAACGGCGCGCGTGGCTCATGCGCAAGCGTATTGATCAGCACCCGCCCTGAATCGATCTGACGCGCCACGCGTTCGCAACGCTCGACATCCTGACCCAGCACCATCGCGTTCAGACCGTAGCGCGTGTCGTTGGCGATCGCGATCGCATCGGCCTCGTCCTCGTAGGCAATCACGGTCAGCACCGGACCGAAGATTTCCTCGCGCGCAATCCGCATCTGGTTGGTGGCGTTCGTGAAGATCGTCGGCTTGACGAACCAGCCGGCCTGCAATCCGTCCGGCCGGCCCTCGCCGCCCGCGAGCACCGTCGCACCTTCGTCGATGCCGATACGAATGTAGTTCTGGACGCGTTCCCATTGCTTCGCACTCACCATCGGGCCGATAGTGGTCTCCGGATCGCGCGGATCGCCGGATTTGAACTGCAAGAGAGCTTCTTTGGCGACCCGCTCGAATGCTGCGAGCCGGCTACGCGGCACCAGGATGCGGGTGCCGGCGATACAGGCCTGGCCGCTGTTCATGAAGCCGGCGTTCAGCACCAGAGGCATGATGCTGGCGAAATCGGCATCGTCGAGCACCAGGGTCGGCGACTTGCCGCCGAGTTCCAGCGTGACACGCTTCATGGTGGCCGCACCGGTTGCCACCAGATGCTGGCCGACCGCGGACGAACCGGTGAACGAAATCTTGGCGACATCCGGATGGCGCGCGATTTCCTCGCCAACCACGTCGCCGCGGCCATTGACGATATTGAAGACGCCCTTGGGCAAGCCAGCCTCGTGCAGCGCCTCGATCACGATCTGCGTCTGCAGGGCGCTCATCTCGCTGGGCTTGATGACGGCGGTGCAGCCCGCTGCCAGCGCGGCCGCAAGCTTGTTGCAGATAAAGCCCGCATTGCTGTTCCACGGCGTAATCAGGCCGGCCACGCCCACCGGCGTGAGGATCACGCGTGCGATCCCGACCTGTTCCTCGAACTCGAAGGACTCCAGCGTCTCGATGGCCTGGGCGATCACATCGGCCGGGTAAGTCGCCATCCAGCGTCCGCGCGCCGCAGGCGCACCGTACTCCTTCACGATCGCTTCCATCAGATCATCCTCGCGCGCGGCGATGGCCTGATGCATGCGGCGCAGCGCAGCCAGACGCTCTTCGCGCGTGGTGCGTGACCAGGCCGGCAGGGCGGCCTTGGCGGCTGCGATAGCTCGCTGCGCATCGTGCTCGTCGCCAAGCCGCACTTGACCAATGACTTCCTCGGTGCTCGGGTTGTAAAGATCGAACCACTCCTGGCCGTGCGGCGTCACGAATTCGCCGTCGATATAGATATGTTCAATGCGCTGCATCTCGACTCCTTTGAGGGAACCCGCGTTTGCCCGTCAGCAGACGGTGCTTGACCTTGGGTTCGGATGGAAAGAAGTCTAGGCAGGGTTTATTGTTCTGATAAGCCACCTTATGGTGGATGGGATATGCCGAAAATCAGGATAATCAAATGCATCGCACAGGGATGACGGAACTCCAAGTGGTACTGGCAGTCGCGCGGCGCAACAGTTTCCGTGGTGCGGCGCAGGAACTCGGCATGTCCACCACGGCGGTAAGCAGCGCCGTGGCCGGGCTGGAGGCGCGCCTCAAGGTCCGCCTGTTCAACCGCTCGACACGCAGCGTCGCGCTGACCGATGCAGGGCAGCGTTATGTAGAGCGAATTGCGCCAGCGCTGGCCGAAATCCAGAGCGCCGGTGAAGAGGCGGGCAGCGGGCCGGATATACCGAGCGGCACGCTGCGGATCAACGCACCGCAGGGCGCGGTGCTACCGCTGATGGAATCCTTGATCGGCGAGTACGTGCGGCGCTACCCGCAGGTGCGCGTGGATATCGTGAGCGAGTCGCGGATGATTGATATTGTCGGCGAGGGCTTCGACGCGGGGATTCGCCTCGCCGAGTCCGTGCCGCAGGACATGATTGCGGTGCCGCTGACTGGCGACGTCCGCATGCTGGTGGTGGCAACGCCCGAGTATCTGAAGCTTCATGGCACGCCCATTCATCCGCGCGATCTGCTCGGGCATCAGAGCATCGGCATGCGTATGTCGCACGGCGGCATCTACCAGTGGGAGCTTGAGCGCGACGGCGAGAAGCTGCAGATGGATTTGCCGGTGCGGATGGCGTTCAACGAATTGCCGGTCATCAAGGAAGCGGTGCTGCAGGGACACGGGATCGGTTTTATCGCCGAATGGCTTATCGAGTGGGAACTGGCCTCAGGCGCGCTGGTACCGGTGCTGACGCCATGGTGCCAGCCCTTTGGCGGATTGCGGCTTTACTATCCAGGACACCGCTTCGTGCCCGCGCGTCTGCGCGCACTCATCGAACTGGTTCACGAACTGCGTCCAGCGGGAGCAGTACGCACGCCGGAAAAGCGCTGACCTTAAAATGGTCTCCAGCAGATTGGAGGGCTAGCCCCGGGTCGCCTCCGCCACGCTGCGTCGACGAGCCCCTCGTCTCAGCGATGCACGTGCTCAACCGAGGTGGCAAACGTATTTACATGCGACTCGATTGAGTGTCCGCATTCCGGCTGCGACGGACGCCGCAATCTCCGGTTGACGCTCACGGTTAATGACGCATGGTGGCCGGACTCTGACGAAGAGCATCGTTCGGCGATGCCTCGCCTTGTCACGGTTCCGTCGAACGTGGGTTGGTCGCACAAGCTTTGCCCCCAATGGCCGCAAAACTAAGGCACCAGTCGCACACTCTGGCAGCCCCACGACTGCGCGTTCGCCAAACGCGCAACATCTAGCGGCCCATCCGCCGATCGTAGCTGCGCGAAATCCGCGGGAGCAGCGTGGGGTCGCGCGCGTCGGCGCTGTTGAACTGGACGATCACGCTGCCATCGGCTTGCTGCTGGACGTTCGCCGTCACGGTGCCGCCGTCGCTGGTGCCGGCAATCGCGCCCCTGCCGGGGTCCTGGACCGTGATTCCGAGGCCTTCATCGCGCATGGCGCCCGCGGCGGCGGAAAACGACCGGTCGTAGCTGGCCGGTGTCATGACGACGGTTCCCGGCGGCGGCGCGTAATAAGGGCAGCCCGCCAGTGGCAGCAGGCCGGCGCACGCGCTGGCGAGCATGAGGCGCCGCGCCCAGAGACTGCTCGCCGAATGCAATCGACGCTTACCCGGTATGTCCATCGTCGCTCTCCTCGAATCGATTTTGTATGGCATCCTAAAAGCTCACTGCCAGGCCAAACGACACGCCATGGACGTTGCGGCCAAACACATAGCGCACCATCGCCCGCGTGCGCGTAATGATGATGGGGTAGGTGCTGCTGTCGAGTTCGAGGCCTACGCCCAGTGATGTGAGGTCGTTGAATCCGAGCACCCCGGCGCTGTCGCCGAAATAGTGCGAATAGGCGAACTCCAGCACGTAGCGCACCGGCTTGTCCAGCGCATGCCAGCCGGTTGGCGCGCGCCAGCGCGTCCAGAGGCTCAACTGCTGCGCCGTGGCGGAGCCCTGAACCGCTTCCGCGCTGCCGCCGAAGCTGCGCAGATAGATATCGGTCGCGCGCAATTCCGCGTCGATTTCGTAGTTCTCGCGGTAATGCTCCCAGTCGAGCATCAGCGAGCCGCCGTAGCCATACGCGTCCAGATAACCGTTGTTGAGGAACTGGAGATTGCTGTCCGTGACGTGGTTGATCAACGTCTGTCCGACGCGCAGATCGCTCGATACCCGCCCGAGCGTGCCGTTCAGGATGGGCCGAAACACGAGCTCGTTGGTGAGGCGGAAATCCCAGCCGATTCCCACCGTGCCGCTGAACGTGTTCCACTTCGTGGGCAGCGCCCGCTGGTCGGCGCCGTCGGTCGCGACGAACGTCGGGTCGTAGCGGCTATAGGCGATCGTGCCTTCCATGTACAGGGGAAACGTCCGGCTGAGCGTGAATCCTCCCCCCAGCTGTGTCTGACCGAATCCGGGGTTGCCGGTAGCGCCGTTATTGATCGAAAGCGAACTGGTGGTGACATCCGGTACCGTCGTGTACGACATGATGGACAGCACGGCATCCGCATGCCGCTTGATGTTGCCGCCTATCACGGTCTGGTTCGAGAGTTGGCCGGACACGCTCTGCGCATGCGGTTGCAAAGGTGCAAGCGCCACGAGCAGGGTCAGGGCGGTTCGTGCGGCGTGATCGCGCAATCTGGGCCGGCGGACAGTGGTTTTCGTCATGTTCGATCCCGTCGGGTCTCAATGCCCGTTGCGTCCGGTTGCGTGTGATCGCGCGGCTCGTGCGACGCTTCCTGCACGCCGCGCACGAAGGCTGCCACGATCAGTCCGGTAAACACGACGCCAATCAGCCCAAGCAATACGGCGTCGATGCGCCCGAGCGCAGTGGTCGGCACGACGTCGCCGTAGCCGATGGTGAGGGCCGTGATCGCGCAGAAATACAGGGTCTCGCTCAGGCGCGACGGGGTGCGGTTCAGCGTTTCGACAGCGCCGCCGAAGTAGTACATCAATACTGTGAGGACGACGAATATAACCATCAAGCCCGCCAGGAGCAGCCGCAAGTACCAGATGGTTCTTCCCGATTCCAGCAGGATTTCGCGCGCTCGCGGCGCATGGGGCTTGTCTTTCGCGGCATGGTTCATGGCGTATTCCTCTCACGCGCTGCAGCGCCACGCTGCGCGCGCCACTCGAAGATCTGAAGCATCAGGCACGCGTAAGCCGTGACCGCCAGAAATAACGCCATGCGCACGGCGAACGCGCGGTAGACGTCCTTGCCGGCCGCGCTGTCCTGCACTGACTGACCGAGCAGAATGATCATCGTGACGAGGCCGTTCAGCCAGAAGCCGGGCGAGTAGCGCGTGGGGCTGATGCGAAAGAGCTTGCGTCCCACCATCAAGCCGAACAGCAGCATCCACAGATAGAACATCCCGATGTTCACGAAGAGCCGCAGCGCAAACCAGAACGCGATGGCGAGCAGCCCGCCAAGCGCCGTGGAGCCCAGCAGTTCGCGCGCGGCACCGCGAGCCGACGTCGTGCAGCTCTGCCGGCCGAGGCTCACTGACTTCATGATGATCGGCATGTAGCTGGCCGGATCGTTCATTGCCAGCAGCCAGGCGGGCATCACCACGAGCGCGGCCTGCAGCGCAATGCGCGCGGCGAGGCCCGGCGCCATGACACGCGCGACGGGTTTCGCGCCCGTGGGCGCCGGCTCGGAAAACAACGCGTGGCTCACGATCGAAACGAGCACGGCGAGAAGCACGCCCTTCACGAGTGCGCCCACCACCGTGGCCGCGAGTTCCTGATCGGCTACGCCTGCCGCCGAGATCATCGTCAGGCCCGCCGCGAGGAAGGTCGCCACGAGGTTGTTGCCGCCGCTCAGGCCGAAGCGAAAGGCGAGGAAGAGGCAGAGGCCGACGAGTAGCACGCCCGCGATCGGATAGTAGCGAAGCAAGGGGACGAGCAAGAGGCCGCTGCCCGTCGTCCCTGCCACGACCAGCGCCAGTGCGAGTGCCGCCTTCAGCGAGAGCGGCTGGTTTTGCGTGGCGAGCAGAAAGAGGGCGAATACCGGCGCGATCACGGGAACCGGAAAATCGAGCGCGAAGCTGACAGCGAGTGCGAGCGCCGTACCGGTGGCCACGCGCAGCGCACGCTGGCCGGGAATCGAAAGGCTCGTTAGCGTGGGCATGGGCGCGGCTCAGTAGAGGTAAGAGAGCCAACTCATCACGTGCAGGAACACGCGCCCGAGCGGATTGAGCGGATTGCCGGCACCAGGAAACGCCATCACCTCGGCCTGGCCGCCCACGCGGACGTTGCGCAGCCGCGCGCGCTCGTTCGGGTCGAACTCGACGATCACGGGAAAGCGCTGCGCGGGCCGCAGCCAGTCGCGGCTGTTCTGTACGGTCGGCAAGCTGCCGGGCGGCGTGCTCTGGCCTACGCTCACGCCATAGCCAATGCTCCTGATGCGGCCTTCGAACACCTCGCCCGGCAGCGCGTCGAGCGCGATGGCGACGCGCGTGCCCGGCTGGAGATGGGCCAGATTGTTCTCGGTCATGTCCGCGCTGACCCAGACATCGTGGATGGCGATCAACGTCATCACCGGCGCTCCGGCGGCCGCGAATTGCCCGACTTCGGTGCGCAGGTCGGTGATGACGCCCGCGGAGCGCGCGCGGATACGCGTATTGGCGAAGTCGAGTTGGGCCTTCTCCAGCACGCCCGCCGCGCTGCGCAATTGCGCGTTCTCCGCTTCGTTGCCGCCCTGTTGTTCGCGCGCCCGCTCCACTTCGGCGCGGGCGGCTTCGACCTGGCTTTGTGCCTGAACGTGCGTCGCACGCGCCACTTCCAGCCGGCGCAGCGAGACGGTGCCCTGATCTTCGCGATACAGCCGTTCCAGGCGATCGCTGTCCTGGCGCGCCTTGACCTCGTTGGCGAGGGCCGCGCGCAGCGAGGCTTGCGCCGAGTCGATGCCGGCGGTGCTCGCGCCGATCTGCCGGCGCGTGGATTCGAGGTCCGCGCGCGCGCGGTCGGCGGCAATTCGGTACTGCTCGTTGTCGATCTCGAACAGCACGTCGCCCGCCTTCACCTCCTGGTTGTTGCGCACGAACACGCGCGTCACGCGTCCCGAGACCTCGGCCGCGACCGGTACGACGTACGCCTGGACGCGCGCCTGCTGCGTATACGGCGTGAAGCGATCGGCAAGGAGATACCAGATCAGGCTCACGACGATCAGGACTACGACCCACTTTAGCGCCTTGCCGGAAGGCTCCGCGGCGGGCGGCGCCTGGGGTGGCGCATTCGTGGACGGTTCGGTCGCGTTGCTCATTGTGACGGACCTTCGTGCTGGTTAGAGACAGCAGGCGAACCCGGGGCGCGCGAAACGTTGTGGGCCGCAGAGGGCAGTTTCGATTCGTCGAGCAGATCGCCCCAGTCGGTGCGGTGTTGCATCTGCGCGCGGGTTGCCGGGTCGAGGAGCGGTTGCCCGGTGTACCAGCCGCCCCCCAAGGCCTTGTAAAGCGAGATCAGGCTGCTCACGGCGTTGCCGCGATTGACGACGTACGCGTCCTGCTGGGCCGAGAGCGCGCGCTGCGCGTCGAGCACCCGCTGGAAGTCCGAGTACCCTTCGCGATAGATCGTGTTGGCAAGCGTGAGCGAGCGTTGCGCAGCGTCTTGTGCGTCGTGCAGGATCGTGTCCCGCTGCAGTGCCGCGATGAGCGCCGTTGCCGCGTCGTCGGCCTCGCGCGCCGCCTCGCGCACGCTCTCCTGGTAGGCGACGATCAACTGCTGGAGGCGCGCGTCCTGCACGCGCACATTGTTGGTGATGAGGCCATGATCGAACAGGTTCCACGTGATGCTCGGGCCGCCCACGGCGGCGAGCGTGCTTGGCGCGCCCGTGAGCGAACTGGCGCTCCACACGAGCGAGCCGACCAGCGAAACGGAAGGATACAGGTCGGCCTTCGCGACGCCGATCAGCGCGGACTGCGCGGCCATCTGGTGCTCCGCCGCGCGAACGTCGGGGCGGCGCAGCAACAGATCGGCGGGCACATCCTGGAGCACCGCGCGGTCGATGAGCGGCACGAAGCCCGCCTTGGCCGGCTGCACGTCCAGCTCCGGCAATGGGCCGGGCGGACGGCCCAGCAGCACGCACAGCGCGTGACGCGCCACCGCGATCTGGCTCTCGAATACGGGAATGCTGCTCAGCGTGCCGAGATACTGGGTCTTCGCCTGCTGGAGATCGAGCTCGTCGGTTTCGCCGCTCTTGAAGAGCTTTTGCGTGATCTCGTAGCTGCGCTTTTGCAGTTGCGCGTTTTCCCGTGCGATGCGCAGGCGCGCTTCGGTCGTGCGCAACGTGAAATAAGTGTCCGCGACCTGCGCGTGAACGAGCACCAGCGCGTCCTCGCGGTTGTCTTGTGCGGCGAAGAACGCGGCATCGGCCGATTCGATCGCGCGCGCGAAGCGTCCCCAGAAGTCCAGCTCCCAGCCGATGCTGAAGCCGAGAGCATACTGGACGTACGCGCCCGAGCGCGTGTTGAAGCCATCGTGGCGCTTGCGCGCCGAATACAGTACGTCGGCGTTGGCCTGCTGCACCTGCGGGTAGCGTCCCGCGAGCGCGATGCCCAGTTGGGCCCGCGCCTCGATCACGCGCAGTGCGGAAATCCTGAGGTCGCCGTTGTTCGCATCGGCGGCGGCAATCAGCTGTTCGAGATTGTCGTCGTGGAACACGCGCCACCATTGCCGCGCGTCGGGCTGTAGATCGGACGGTGAGGCGATCTGCGTGACCTGCGCGATCGACGCGCTGCTCCAGTGCTCGCTCCAGCTCTCCCGCTGCGGCTGGAAGTCGGGGCCCACGCGCATGCAGGCGCTCAGGCAGGCCGTGAGGCACGTGCCCAGACAGCAGGCGCCGAGCGGGAGCCAGTGAGGGCGCTCGCGGAGGAACACGTGGGATGCCCCGCGCTTCAAGCCTGCTGTTTTTCTTGCGCGTGTTCGGGTTGGGGCTGGTCTTTCACCCAGCGCCAGAACAACTGATAGCCGACGGCGAGCATCACCGGGCCGATGAAGAGGCCGATCACGCCGCCCGTGACCATGCCGCCGATCGCGCCGATCAGCACCACGGGCATCGGCACCGCGACGCCGCGGCCGAGCAGCAGCGGCTTGAGCACGTTGTCGGCGAGGCCGGCAACGAACTCGTAGACCGAGAAGACAATGGTCGCCGTGCTCACGCCCTGGGTCATGATCACGAAGATGATGACGGGCACGGTGATGAGCGTGGCGGGCAACTGCATGATGCCGATCAGCAGCACGGCAAGCGCAAGCAGGCCGGCGCCGGGAACGCCCATCATGATGAAACCGACGCCGATCAGCACCATCTGGATGAACGCGATGCCCACCACACCCTGAGCGACCGCGCGGATCGTGGCCGTGCACAGGTCGGCGATTTGCGTGCCGTTTTCCGGACCCGAGATGCGCGAGGCGATCATCACCGAGCTGCGGTAGCCGTTATCGCCGTACGCCATCAGAATGCCCGCAACGATCAGGGCTACGAAGAAAACCAGCAGCGCGCCCCCAAGCCCCGTGATGGTGGCGAGCGCAGCGAGACCAGCCGCCTTCA
The DNA here is from genome assembly GCF_038900695.1 of Paraburkholderia sp. JHI2823. Taxonomy (NCBI): domain Bacteria; kingdom Pseudomonadati; phylum Pseudomonadota; class Betaproteobacteria; order Burkholderiales; family Burkholderiaceae; genus Paraburkholderia; species Paraburkholderia sp. JHI2823. Next base: position 40,922 of record NZ_JAYMRY010000033.1, read on the forward strand.
GTTGCGGCGCGAACTGTTGCACGAGACCGGCGACGTCGGTCGAGGCCTGAAGCCAGAAATCGTAAACGCGCTGGCCGACGATCGGCCAACTGGCGACCGAATCGGCGGGCGGTGGAATATGAAACGTGCCGCTCTTCGCGACGCCCATGGCGTGCTCGACCGAATCGGCGACCGCCACGCCCAACAGCCAGGTCGGCGCGAGGATCACCGCGAACGCCACCAGAATGATGAGTGTGGCGATCAGTCCTTCCTTCTTTGGAAAACGGCGTTGTAGCCGGGTCTGGAGCGGATAGAGCGTGATTGCGAGAATCACGGACCAGACCATGAGGTCAAGGAATGGCGCGAAAATGCGAAAGCAGAACATCGCCAGGACGGCAATGAGCGCGGCGCGGATCAGGACATCGAGCAAATCCCGGGACTGCGCCTTCGCCGTTTGTGTAGTGGGCAGCAGCATTGCTCTTCTCCTCGCAGGTCGCCGCGAGGGTCTCCCGCGGGCAAGCCAGGCTCCCCAGGGAGCCTGCGTGAACTATGCGTGACTCCTCTCGCTGTCTGGCGAAGATCCGCCAGAACTTCAGGTAGTACGAGAAACTGACCGCCGGCGCCGCGTTGCGTCTCAATCCTGTTCCCCCATTGCTCGCGGATGCCCGCGATCGACTTCATGATGTTTGCAGTCGCCCGGGTCGTGGGGAACGCGCCGCCGAATTCAGTCTATTACAGGCCGTGAAAAGGGACAATAAACGTGCCGCCGGCATAGGACCGGCAGGCAATCACGTCAAGCGGGCGCTAGAGGCGCTGCCCGCATGCGCGGCGCGAATCGTATGCGCAATTGCTGTGGTTCAATGTCCCGGGCCCCGCGAAGGCACGCAACTGAGCACAAGGCGATCGCCCGCGCCCGCACCGGCGGCCAGCGCCGCGCTGTGGAATTCGCGGCTGCCGCAGCGCCACTCGGCGAGATAGTCATTGCGACAGCCGCCTGATCGCGCGGCGACGATCGACAGCGGATAGCGGCAGGTTTGCAAACCGTCGCAGTGCTGCGCGAGATCGCGCGTGACATTGCCGCGTGGCGCGCCGCAATTGCTGCCGTAGGTACCGGACACGATGACGATCGTCGCGTGGTCCGTGCCCGGGGTGGTGGCAGTGAGCGCCGCGGACGAGATCAACAGCGCACCGAGACCGGTGGCCACCCATGCGCCCAACAGCGCGCTTCCGCTGGGATTCATGATGCCCCTCCCGGGCCGGCGCGGCGTTGAGCGCTTCGCAGACGACGCGCGCGAGCGCCGCTTCCAGCCGACGATTTCATGTTAGCCCGGCCCCCGGGAAGGGCAAGGCAGTGCCCGGCGATGGTGCGAGCGTTCGCTGCGTTGCACCAGCAGTAGTCACCCCAGGCACACGTATGGTGGACGCCTGCGGGGCAGGACCGCGCTCCGCGTGGCGGGCGTCCGACCGGCGAAACCCGCGCCACGGGCGTCGCGGTGGCGCGAGCGACCGCAGGTGAGGTGGATGGCATAGGGATTGCTTTGTAGCCTTCGAGGCCAACGATGGCCTCGACGAAATGCTTAATCGTCCCGCCAGGTGCGGGATCGTTCGATCATGCGGGGCAACGGCGTCCCGAAGCGACACTCCACGGCACAGTGTGCCCGGCGGGTGCGCTTCGGGACGCTTTTTTTTATGCGCCTTGCGGGGCGCAGACGGGTCCGGCGAATCATTGGCGATACCTTTTGCACTACTAAAGACGAACATGCGGGAAACGACACCTGACGTCTCTGCCGAAATTGTCGGCGAACTCATCAACCTGGGCGGGCGTCAGCGGATGCTCTCGCAGCGCATCGTCCTCCATGCGCTGCTCTGCTTGCGCGGAGACGAAGTCGCTGTTGGGGTCGCGCGCGAATGCCTCGACATGTTTACGGCCTCGCACGCGCGGCTCGTCGAGGGCGACGATCATTTTCCTGGTGTGTTCTCCCACGCGCTGCGCGAGCTGTATTTCGGTTCGCGCAAAGCCGACGAGCGGATTCGGGCCTTCATGGAGCTTGCCGCGAACGCGTTCGATAGTCTCGGTCCGGTGCTGGCCAACCGCATTGGCCGTGACAGCGCAAGCGAGAGCGCCATCGCACGGCTCGCGGCCGCCGCCACACCGCTGCTCGAACTGCTGCAAGCGATTACGCAGTCGTACCAGGACGAATTACGCGCCGTCGAAGCCGCTACGGCGAAGCGCCAGGCAGGCATCGTCGACGAGCTTGCCGCCATTTCGATGCGCGCGAACATCGTCGCGCTCAATGCGCGCGTGGCCGCCGCCCGCGCCGGTGACTTCGGCCGCGAGTTCGCCGTGATCACCGCGGAACTCGCCGACGTCATCGGCGAGATGGACCGGCTCGTGCAGGGCGTAGTCGGCAAGCGCGCAAATGTCGAGACGCATAGCCGCACGCCCGAAAGACATTTCGGATTACGAAATCAACGGATGTATGCCCGCGCCGCGGGTTGAGATCCACTACTGGGGAGAACCTCGTGAAAGACCTGGCAAGTTCGCTCAAGAGCGGCAACTGGCGCGCGCTGATTGCATGCTTCCTCTACTTCGACACCGGATTCACGGTCTGGGTGATGTTCGGCCCGCTCGCGCCGTTCATCCAGAAGGACATCCCGATGACGCCGGCCGAACTGGGCCTGCTCGTGGCGGTGCCGGTGCTCGGCGCGGCGATCTTGCGCGTGACGCTCGGCAATCTGTATCAGGCTTATGACGGTCGCCGTGTCGCGCTGCTCGGCATTGCGCTTTCGGCCATTCCGTCTGCCGTGCTGCTGCTGATGCCCGGAACGCCCTCCTATACGTTGCTCCTCGTGCTCGGCGTGCTGCTCGGCGTGGGCGGTGCCAGCTTCGCCGTGGCGCTGCCCATGGCGGGGAGCAACTATCCGCCGAAGGTGCAGGGCCTCGTACTCGGCCTCGCCGCGGCCGGCAATATCGGTGCGGTGCTCGACGGCTTCCTCTTTCCTGGCCTTGCCGCCCACTTCAGCTGGGCGCGCGCCACGGGCGCGGCGTTGCCGCTGCTGGCGCTCGCCGCGACGGCCGTGACCTTCTGGGCTCGCGATCTCGGCCAGAAGTCGGGCAGCGCGGCGCAGGCGTTGCGTGCATTCAGCATCACGCTCGCCGGATTGATCGCGCTCGTGCTCTGCGTGCACGCGGGTGTGTTTGGCGCGGGCAAGACTGGCGTACTGCTGCTGCCCGTGCTTGGCGCGCTGCTCGCCATCGCCGTATTGCCGCGCCACTATCGCGCCGTGCTTGCACAGGGCGACACGTGGGTCGTGATGCTCGTGTACAGCATCACGTTCGGCGGGTTCGTCGGGATGTCCTCCTATGTCTCGACGCTGCTTATTTCGCTCTACCAGGTACCGAAGCTCGAAGCGGGCGTGGTGATGTCGCTGCTCGCGCTGACCGGCGCGATGGTGCGCCCGCTCGGCGGCCTCGTTGCCGACCGCATTTCGGGCGTGCGCGCGCTCGTGGTGCTGCTCGCCGCGATCTCGGCGTGCGATTTCGCCTTCGCGCTGTGGATGCCGCCCTTCGCCGCCGGCATTGCGTTGCTCGCGTTCACTTACGTTTGTTTCGGCCTGGGCAATGGCGCGACGTTTCAGCTCGTGCCGCGTCGCTGGCAGGGCCGCACGGGTCTCATGTCGGGCATCATCGGCGCGGCGGGCGGCATCGGCGGCTTCTATCTGCCGGTCATCATGGGCATTGCCAAGGAAAGCACCGGCAGCTATCAGATGGGCTTCGCGACGTTCGGCGTCATTGCGGCGGCGGCGTTCGGCCTCGTGGTGCTGCACCGTGCGCGCTGGCTCGAATGGGCGCTGCCCCAGGAGCCTGCGACGGCACCCGCGGCGCCTGCCCTGGTGCAGGGGGCGCAGGCAAGCGTGGGCAACTGAGGCGGGAACCGGTTGCAGCGGCCCGGGTTCGAGCGACGGGCCGTTTGCGTCAAACGCGCTTCGCTGCTGTTGCTGCGAAGCGCGAAGCTCGTTCAGGTCAGGAGATGATCAGGCGCTTATCCGCAGCGCATCTTCGAGCGCATCGTACGCGTGCGAGCCGAACGAAGCGGACGTCTGGGCGAACAAAGCCGCCTCGCCAATGGCGTTGCCCACGAGGATGATGGCGGGACTGCCGAGCCCGGCCGCTTGCGCGTGCGCCGCGATGGTGCCGAGCGTGCCCGTTACGCGCCGTTCGTTCGCGCTGCCTGCCCACTGGACGACGGCGGCGGGCATTGCGGTGGAGAGTGTGTTGGCGAGCGTGGCGCACAGCGACTCGATCCGTCTCATCCCCATATAGATGGCGAGCGTCATGCCCGTCGCCGCGAGCGCATGCCAGTCGGGCTCGCTGTGATCGCGCAGATGCGCCGTCACGAAGATCACGCCCTGGCAATGATCGCGGTGCGTGAGCGAGATGCCGAGGCCGGCCGCCGCCGCGAACGCCGAGGACACCCCGTTCACGATCTCCACGCGCACGCCTGCCTCGCGCAACGCCGCGAGTTCCTCGCCGGCCCGGCCGAACAGAAGGGCGTCACCGCCCTTCACGCGCACCACGTGCAGACCGCGGCGCGCGTAGCGCTGCATCAACCGCTCGATGAAGGCCTGCGGCGTGGAGCGGCAGCCGCCCCGCTTGCCCACGCGGATCACGCGGGCCCGCGGCGCGAGCGTGACGATTTCCGGGTTCACGAGATCGTCGAGCAACACCACGTCTGCGCTCGCGAGCACTTTGGCCGCCTTCAGAGTGAGCAGGTCGAGATCGCCCGGACCTGCGCTCACCAGTGTCACCTTGCCTTCTTTGCCCGTCACCATCGTCATCTTCCTTTTCGCGTTGCGCGCAACGGCATTATTGGCGCGCCCATAAAAAATAATGGCGTCCGCTCGTCAGCTTGCGACGAGGGGACGCCATTGTCCGGTTGCATGAATCGCGGCGCTTGCAGCGGCCGCCTGGATTTGCAGTGCCCGACATCGTTGCCGGGCATTCGATGTGGACGCAAGTTCCAGACCACCGGACATGGGCGCGGCGCTGGCCTGCCAGCGGGGGGGTTTTCGACAGACAGCGCCGCGACGGGCACGCTCACGGCGCACAGCGACTGTGCTGCACAGCACCAACCTTGTGCCGGGTTGCATCACGATGCGCAGGCAAGTACGCCGACGGCTGAGGTGCATGAACCCTGCGAGCGCCCGCCGAACAGGGCGTCGCGCGAGATGATCGCAAATTGGCACAGTGCTTGCGTACAGCCTCGTAACAAGTGCCACCGCGAATCAACGGCGATTCGGCTGCAAGCAGTCGGTGCAGCGCACGGAGAATTTCGTATTCAGGACAACGGCGTCCCCCGAAACCGGCTTCGCGCAAGCTGGAATCGCGGGACGCCTTTTTTTTGGCAGGGTGCTCAGCATGGTGCAAGCAACGGACGCAGTGAACAGCTCCGCCGCGATGGAGATCGTCGTCGTCGGCCATGGCATGGTGGGCCACAAATTTCTCGAAAGCATGCTCGCGGACGGCACGCTCAACGCACGCGTGACCGTACTCTGCGAAGAGCCCCGACCCGCGTACGACCGCGTACATCTTTCCGAATTCTTCGCGGGCAAGTCGGCGGACGATCTCTCCCTCGTGGCGCCGGGGTTCTTCGATCGCGAGAACGTGCGCCTCGTGCTGGACGCGAAGGCCGTGGCGATCGATCGTGCGGCGCGCACTGTCACGGCGTCCAACGGCGAGACCCTCTCCTATGACAAGCTCGTGCTGGCTACCGGCTCGTCGCCGTTCGTCCCGCCCATCGCCGGCAACGACCGGACCGATTGCTTCGTATATCGAACGATTGCCGACCTCGAAGCCATGCAGGCGCGCGGCGCGAGCGCAAAGTCTGGCGTGGTGGTGGGCGGCGGCCTGCTCGGCCTCGAATGCGCAAAAGCGCTGCACGATCTGGGCCTCGACACGCACGTCGTGGAGTTCGCGCCGCGCCTCATGGCGGTGCAGGTGGACGAAGACGGCGGCCGCATGTTGCGTGGAAAGATCGAAGAACTCGGCGTGACCGTGCACACGCAGAAGAACACGACGGCGATCGTCGACGGCGAAACGGCCGCGAACCGCATGCAGTTCGCCGACGGCACCCACCTCGACGCCGACATGATCGTGTTCTCGGCCGGCATTCGCCCGCGCGACGAAATCGCACGCGCATGCGGCCTCGAGATCGGCGCGCGCGGCGGCATCGTGATCGACGACCAGTGCCGCACGAGCGATGCGGACATCTACGCCATCGGCGAATGCGCGCTCTGGCAAGGCCAGATCTTCGGCCTCGTCGCCCCTGGTTACGACATGGCGCGCATCGCCGCGAAGGCACTCGCGGGCGAGGCAGCGCGCTTCGCGGGCGCCGACATGAGTACCAAACTCAAGCTGATGGGCGTGGACGTGGCGAGCATCGGCGACGCGCACGGCAAGACGCCCGGTAGCCGCTCGTTTCGTTATGCAGACGAACGCCGCCAGGTCTACAAGAAGATCGTGGTGTCCGATTGCGGCAAGAAACTGCTCGGCGCCGTAATGGTGGGCGACGCGAGCGAATACGGCACGCTGCTGCAGATGATGCTCAACGGCATCGAGCTGCCCGAGTCGCCCGAATTCATGATCCTGCCGCAGGCCGACGGGAAAGCCAAGCCTGCGCTCGGCGTCGAGGCGCTCCCCGATGCCGCGCAGATCTGCTCGTGCAACAACGTTTCGAAGGCCGAAATCTGCGCCGCCGTGCGCGAAGGCGCAACGACCATCGCCGCGGTGAAGGGGGCGTGCAACGCCGGTACGTCGTGCGGCGGCTGCGTGCCGCTCGTCACGCAGGTCATGAAGTCCGAGATGAAGCGTCAGGGTCTCGCCGTCAACAACCATCTGTGCGAGCACTTCCGCCATTCGCGGCAGGAGCTTTATCACATCGTGCGCGTGGAGGGCATCAAGACCTTCGGCGAGTTGCTCGCGAGGCATGGGCGTGGCCTCGGCTGCGATATTTGCAAGCCCGCCGTGGCCGGTATTCTCGCTTCGTGCTGGAACGAATTCGTGCTGAAGAAAGAGCACGCGAGCTTGCAAGATTCGAACGATTACTACCTCGCGAACATTCAGCGCGACGGCACCTATTCGGTCGTGCCGCGCATGCCCGGCGGCGAAGTGACGCCCGAAGGCCTCATTGCCGTGGGGCAAGTGGCGAAAAAGTTCGGACTCTATACGAAGATCACGGGTGGCCAGCGTGTGGACCTCTTTGGTGCGCGCGTCGAGCAACTGCCCTACATCTGGGAGGATCTGATCGCCGCCGGCTTCGAATCGGGGCATGCATACGGCAAGGCCTTGCGCACGGTGAAATCGTGCGTGGGCTCGACGTGGTGCCGCTACGGCGTGGGCGATTCGGTGGGCTTCGCGATCGAACTGGAGAATCGCTACAAGGGCCTGCGCGCGCCACACAAGATCAAGTTCGGCGTATCGGGCTGCACGCGCGAATGCGCGGAGGCGCAAGGCAAGGACGTCGGCATCATCGCCACGGAAAAGGGCTGGAACCTCTACGTGTGTGGCAACGGCGGGATGAAGCCGCGCCATGCGGAACTGCTCGCGGCGGACCTCGACCGGGAAACGCTCGTGCGCTACGTCGATCGTTTCCTCATGTTCTATGTGCGCACGGCCGATCGCCTGCAGCGCACGAGCGTGTGGCGCGACAACCTCGAAGGCGGCCTCGACTATCTGATCGACGTGGTCGTGCACGACAAGCTGGGCCTTGCCGCCGAACTCGAATCGGAAATGCAGCTCGTCGTGGACACCTACGAATGCGAGTGGAAGAAGGCCGTGACGGACCCGCAAACGCGCCGCCGCTTCCGTCACTTCGTGAACAGCGACGCGGGCGACCAGCACGTCGCGTTCGTCGAGGAGCGCGGCCAGATCCGTCCGGCCACGCCCGAAGAGCGCATGCAAAATTCGCAGTCCGCACGATACGAAGCGCTGGCGGAGATTCCCGTTGTCGTCGAAACGGTCTGATTCCCTTCTGTCAAAACCGAGGAGCGAGAAATGTCCAACGAACACACCATGAGCAACTGGATTCCCGTCTGCACGCTCGACGACATCGTGCCGAACACCGGCGTCTGCGCGCTCGTGAAGGGCGAGCAGGTCGCCGTGTTCCATGTCCACGACGGCGGCGCGCGCGTGTACGCCATCGGCAACTACGATCCCAACTCGCATGCGTCGGTGCTCTCGCGCGGGCTCGTGGGCAGCTTTGGGGAGCGCGTGGTGGTGGCATCGCCAATCTACAAGCATCACTTCGATCTCAGCACCGGCGAGTGCATCGAAGCGCCGCAGCATTCGGTCAACGCATTCCCGACACGTGTGGAAAATGGTCAGGTGTGGGTTGCCGCCTGATTTTCCGGCTGATGGGCCAACCGAAGTGACGAGCGCGCGGCGCGCAGCAAGCGCCGCGCATCCTGATTCTGTTTCCAGCTGATATCGATCGACCGCATGAGCAGCGAGAGCGTAAAAAGCGTTTGCCCGTACTGCGGCGTAGGCTGCGGGATGATCCTGCACGTCGAGGACGGCAAGGTCGCCAAGGTTTCTGGCGACACCGAGCATCCGGCCAACTTCGGTCGCCTCTGCACCAAGGGTTCGTCGGCGCATGTCGCGCTGCGCAAGTCGGGGCGCCTCGAGCGCGCCTTCGTGCGCCATGCGCGCGACGAGGATCCGGTGCCGCTTCCGCTCGATCAGGCGATCACGGAAACCGCGCGCCGCCTGCGCGCGACGCTGGACGTGCACGGCCCCGATGCGCTGTCGTTCTACGTTTCCGGGCAGATGTCGGTCGAGGCGCAATACCTCGTGAACAAGCTCGCCAAGGGCTTCGTGCGCACCAACAACATCGAGTCGAATTCGCGCCTGTGCATGGCGAGCGCAGGCAGCGGCTACAAGCTCTCGCTCGGCGCGGATGGTCCGCCCGGCTCGTACCAGGACTTCGACCGCGCGGATCTGTTCCTCGTGATCGGCGCGAACATGGCGGACTGCCATCCGGTCCTGTTCCTGCGCATGATGGACCGCGTGAAGGCGGGCGCGAAGCTCATTGTCGTGGACCCGCGCCGCACCACGACCGCAGAGAAAGCGTCGCTCTTCCTGCAGATCGCGCCGGGCACCGATCTCGCGCTGCTCAATGGTCTGCTTCATCTGCTGCACAAGAACGGCCATACGGATCAGGCCTTCATTGAACAGTACACCGAAGGATGGGACGCGATGCCCGCGTTCCTCGACGACTACACGCCGGAAAGGGTCGCAGCGATCACAGGTCTGGCCGCCGACGACATTCGCCGCGCCGCGCAGTTGATTGGCGAAGCGCCCGAGTGGATGAGCTGCTGGACGATGGGCCTGAACCAGAGCACGCACGGCACGTGGAGCACGAACGCGATCTGCAACCTCCACCTCGCGACGGGCAAGATCTGCCGCCCGGGCAGCGGACCGTTCTCGCTCACGGGGCAGCCCAACGCGATGGGCGGGCGCGAGATGGGCTACATGGGGCCGGGACTGCCGGGCCAGCGCACGGTTCTGGCGCAGGAAGACCGCGCGTTCGTGGAAACGGCGTGGAACGTGGCGCCCGGCACGCTCCCCACGAAAGTGGGCGGCGGCACCATCGACATGTTCTCGCGCATGGCCGCGGGCGAGATCAAGGCGTGCTGGATCATCTGCACGAATCCGGTTGCGAGCGTCGCGAACCGGCAGACGGTTGTGGCGGGCCTGAGGGCCGCCGAACTGGTCATCGCGCAGGACGCTTTTCTGGACACCGAAACGAATCAGTACGCCGACGTCCTGCTACCGGGCGCGCTCTGGGCCGAAGCCGAAGGCGTGATGATCAACTCCGAGCGCAACATGACGCTCATGCAGCAGGCAGTCGACCCGCCCGGCGAGGCGCTACCCGACTGGAAAATCATCGCGCGCGTGGCCTGCGAGATGGGGTTCGCCGATGCATTCAGCTACGCGAGCGCCGCCGAGGTGTTCGACGAAATCACGCGTTTCGCGAACCCGAAGACGGGCTACGACCTGCGCGGCGCGAGCCACGCGAAGCTGCGCGAAACGCCGCTGCAATGGCCGATCGCGCCCGATGCGGCGAGCGACCGCAATCCGCTGCGCTATGTGAACGACGGCGTGAGCCAGGCGCTCACGGAGAACGCCGACGGCACGCGCCCGCGCATCGCGTTCGCTACGCCGAGCGGCAAGGGCGTGTTCTTTGCGCGTGCTCATGTTGCGCCCGCCGAACTCCCCGATGGCACGTTCCCCATCGTGTTCAACACGGGCCGGTTGCAGCACCAGTGGCACACCATGACGAAGACCGGCAAGGTGCCGATGCTCAACAAGCTCAATCCGGGCCCCTTCGTCGAGATTCATCCCGAGGACGCCGCCGCGCTCGGCATCGCCGCGAAGGACCGTGTGGAAGTGCGCTCGCGTCGAGGACGCGTGGTGCTGCCCGCCGTGGTGACCGACCGTGTGCGTCCCGGCAACTGCTTCGCGCCGATGCACTGGAACGACGTGTATGGCGATGAGCTGTGCGTGAACGCCGTCACGAGCGATGCGATCGACGCCGTTTCCCGGCAGCCCGAACTGAAGTTCTGCGCGGTCGCGCTCTCTCGCGTCGGTGCGCAATCCGCGCCGCGCGAGGCCACGCGCATGCCCGATGCCGCCAATGCCCCGGCTGCGCTCGAAGCGAGCGTGCAGCAAGCCGCCAACCCGTTCCAGGAACACGACATGTCCCGTATCGATGCCTTTTCGACGCTGCTCGGTCTCGACCAGGTCGCCGCGCCGGAGCTGGACGAGGCGCAACGCCTGTACCTCGCGGGCTTCGTCGGCGGCCTGCGCTCGCTGCGGACGACCGAGCCCGCAGGCGTGCCCGTGCTGCCCGCGCATGCGCCGTTTCCCGCACAGACGCGCATATGGCTCGACGGCCTGCTGGCCGGTCTTTTCAGCCGCGCGGAGCCCATCGCGCGCAGTGCCGCGCTCGCGGCGCCGGAAGACAAGCCGCACGGCGTGCGTATCGCCCATACGCGCCCGAAGGTCGTGCTGTTGTGGGCTTCGCAAACAGGCAACGTCGAATCGCTCGTCGAGCGCTACGCGATGCAACTGATGGAGTCGGGCTTCGAGATCCGCACGGCCTGCATGGCGGACTACCCGCTTGCGAATCTCGCGAAGGCACAGTACGTACTCCTGATGACGAGCACGTTCGGCGACGGCGACGCGCCCGACAACGGCGCGGCGTTCTGGAGCGCGCTCGCCGCGGAGAGTGCGCCGCGTCTGGCGGCGCTGCGCTTCTCGGTGCTTTCGCTGGGCGACCGCAACTACGAAGCGTTCTGCGGCCATGGCCGCAAGCTCGACGCGCGCCTCGAAGCGCTGGGCGCGACGCGTCTCATGGAACGTGTGGATTGCGACAGCGAATATCAAGGCACGGCCGATGCATGGCTCGACCGCATCGTCGTGCGCATCAAGGAAGAAGATGCGGCGCTCCACGCGGTGCCTGCCGACGGCTCGATTCCGGAAGTGCTGCCCGGGTGCGCCGCGACGAAGGCGCGCCCGGCCGCCTCGAAACTGCTGAAAAACGTGCGTCTGAACATGCAAGGGGCGACGAAGGACACGCGCTACTTCTCGCTGGCGACGGGCGAGGCGGGCCTCGACTACGAAGCGGGCGACGCGCTGGGCGTGTGGCCCACCAACTGCCCCGCGCTGGTGGACGAGCTGCTCGGGCTCACGCGACTTGCCGCCGACACGCCGGTCGCCGTGAGCGGCCACGGCGAGATGCGCCTCGGCGAGGCGCTCAGCAAGCACTACGAGATCGCGCGCCCCAACGCCGATGCGCTCGCCTTCATCGCCTCGCGCGCGCGCTCCCGGGGCCTCGCCGAGATGCTCGACGAGACGCGCAAGGGCGATCTTCGCAACTGGCTCTGGGGCCAGCAGCTCGCGGACGTACTGCACGAATATCCGGTCGATATGAGCGCGTCCGAACTGCTCGGCATGCTCAAGCGCCTTCAGCCACGTCTCTATTCGATTTCGTCGAGCCCGAAGGCGCATGCGGGCGAAGTGCATCTGACCGTTTCGGCCGTGCGCTACAGCAACGGCCGCCGCGAGCGCAAGGGCGTGGCCTCGACCTTCCTTGCCGACCGCGCGCAAGAGGGCAGCGTGCCCGTGTTCGTGCAGAAGAGCACGCATTTCCGGCCGCCGCGCAATGGCGACACGCCGATGATCATGGTCGGCCCCGGCACCGGTGTCGCGCCGTTCCGCGCCTTCCTGCACGAGCGCCAGGCACGCGGCGACACGGGCCGGAACTGGCTCTTCTTCGGCGAGCAGCACGCGGCAACTGACTTCTACTACCGCGACGAGCTGGAGCAGATGCACAAGGATGGCCACCTCGACCGGCTCGACCTCGCGTTCTCGCGCGATCAAAGCGACAAGGTCTACGTGCAGGACCGCATGCGCGAGCAGGGCGCGCAGCTATGGGCGTGGCTGCAGGAAGGGGCGCACGTGTACGTATGCGGCGATGCGAGCCGCATGGCGAAGGACGTCGATGCGGCGCTAAGGGAAGTGGTGTCCGGGCACGGCGGGATGAGCGCCGACGCTGCGAACGAATACGTCAGTGCGCTCGGACGGGAAAAACGCTACGTGCGCGACGTCTATTGAAGGGGCGCGGCGCGGCTTCGGACAAGCCCCGCGCCGCACGGCCGCCCGCGTGCCACATCTTCAGTGCGCGCGAGCGTCGCGCGCGCGCCTGGTCCACGCACGCAACGTCTTCATCTTCGTTGCCGAGCCCGGCATGGAGACCGCCCCGGCCACTTTTCGCCGCAACGGGTTCGGGCAACAGGATGGCCACGAGGAACGTCAGGCACGAGCCTGCGAACACGGCCACCACGCTCATCGAGATCGATTCGAACATCCCCTTGCTCCCCGGTAAAATGGTGCCCAGCGGGGACGCCGCGCTATGCGCAACGCAGGCGCTGGCATCTCCGTCATTGCAGTTCATTTTCCGCAGGGCGCGCGCCGGCGTCCAAGACGATATTCGGATTGGAACGATAAGCGCGCCTTATGAACGCATTCGAATCATTTCCGGAGACATTCGGGAGGCAGCTATCTTGATGCTTCGCTCGATACGCTACGTGCTCACCGTGGCGGAGTTGAAGAATTTCACGCGGGCAGCCGAGGTGCTGCACGTCTCGCAGCCGGCGCTCTCACAGCAGATCCGGCAACTGGAAAACGAGCTCGGCGGCGCGTTGTTCGACCGCAGCGGCCGCGCCATCAGCCTCACCGAATTCGGGCGCGCGTACATCGAGCACGCGCGCCAGGCGCTCCTGCATCTCGACGCGGGCAAGCGCGCGCTGCACGAGGTGCACGATCTCACGCGCGGCCTCTTGCGACTCGCCTATACGCCCACCTTCGCCGAATATCTGATCGCGCCGGCGCTGCGTGGTTTTCGCGCTGCGCATCCGGCCATCGCGCTCGAAGTGAGCGAGCGGCCGCTGGAAGACATCGAAAGCGGACTCGAGCGCGACGAGCTCGACCTCGGCATTGGCTTCACCGACGTGCGTTCCGACGAAATCGAAGTGCGTCCGCTCTTTGCCGAGCAGATGGCGCTGCTCGTGGCCACGCGCCATCCGCTCGCACGCCGGCGCACCGGGATCACGGCGGACCAGCTGGGGGCGATGCCGCTCGCGCTGTTGAGCCCGGACTTCGTGGTGCGCCGCTTCGCCGACGCATACTTCCGCGCCCACCAGCTGATTCCGCGTGTGATGCTGGAGTCCAACTCGGTGGGTACCGTGCTCAAGCTCGTGAAGGACGGCGCGCTCGCCACGCTGCTGCCTTTAGCGCTGTTGCGCGAGCATCGCGGGCTCGTCGCGTTGCCCGTGACGCCCGCGTTGCCGCAGCGCACCGTCGCGCTGCTCACGCGGCGGCGGGCATCGACCACGCTGGCGGCGAATGCGTTTTCCGATGTGCTGCTCGGCCTCATCGCCCACGAGCACCTTGGCACGGAGTAAGGAGGCCGCCCCCGAACGCGTCACGGTTGCGGCGACGAAAGCAGGTTGTGGAAGAAGTCCACCGCGTGCTGGCGAGTGGGTGTCGAGACGAGCGTGGCAGTCGGGTCGAGCCCGGCGCGGCGCGCCGTGCCGCTCACGAGACTCTTTTGCAGATCGTTGAGCGGGCGCGCGAGATCGGTTGCGATGAAGCCCGAGGCGGGCGGCACGGCGATGGCCGGCAGATCGGTGCGCGGCGCGTCGAGCGTGAGCAACGGGGCGAGCGTGGGTGCGGCCTCCACGCGCTGGCTCGCGAGCATCTCGGCGGGTGCGATGCCGAGCCAGTCGCGCAGGGTCGCGAGAATCGACGTGTGATCGAAGGGCGTGGCGGCGGGCGAGCGGAACACGGTGCCGGGCGCGATATACGGCGAAACCACGACGGCGGGCACGCGCACGCCAAAGCTGTCGAAGCCGAAGTTCTGATCGCCGGGATCGCTCGCGGCGTCGGGCGGCACGGCGCTGGCGGGAGGCAGCACGTGGTCGTAGGTGCCGCCGTGCTCGTCGTAGGTGACGACGAGCAGCGTTTCGGGCCACGCCGGCGAGGTGCTCAAGGCATGCCAGATCTCGTAGAGGAAGCTTTCACCGGCGTAGACATCGTGGGGCGGGTGCTGGTCGTTGGGATCGAGCAGGAAGCGCGGTTCGATGAACGAATACTGCGGCAGCGTGTTGTTCTGGCAGGCGGAAATGAAGGCGCTGAAGCGCTGGAAATTCGGCCTGTATTTCGCATCCCATAGCGTCGGGAACATCGTGAGCGTGAGCGAGGGCGCGACGAGTGCGGCGCTGTACACGGCCCAGCTCGCGCCCACGTCGCCGAGCACGTTGAAGATGGTGCGCACCTGCCAGTCGAACGGGTCGGGCGGAGATCCGTTGTCGACATGGCCGTTCGAGGTGCCCGCATGGGCGAATGCGCGGTTCGGCCAGGTCTGGCTCGGCACGGGCGCGAACCAGGCGTCCGAGACGGCGTATGCGCGCGCGAGCGTGGATAGCACCTTCAACTGGTCCGGGCTGTGGCACTGCATGACCTGGCTCGCGTCCGTCGTCGAAGTCGTTTCGTAGTCTTGCACGAAGCCCGACATCGGCGTGGCGCCCGGCGCGTTGCCGAGCAGCTGGATGCGCACGTTCGCGAACGTCTCTTGCGGATCGGGATCGGGCAGCGTGGCGGTGGAGGCGGGCATGCTCGCGGCGATGGTGCCGCCCGCTGTCGTCGGGTTGGACAGACCCGCCTTGAGGCCGTCGAATGGGCGCTCCGCGCTGGCGGCCGGGATGAAGTGCGCGGGGCTGGCACCGTTGCCGTAGAGGCCCCCGAGCATCGTATCGAACGAACGGTTTTCGAACATCACGACGACGACGTGTTTGATCTTCTGCATCGGCATGGGGCTCTCCGTCTCCCGGGTCTGAGGCAGAGTATTGGTGCACGAATGCACGATCGGCAAGGTTCGCGAACACTGAGCCAACGTGCCGATACGTCGCGAACGCTACCGCATCCTCGTGCGCCAGAGTTCGTGCCCTGCGCAGGTCGCGAGAAAAACGCCAAGCAGGATCGCGGCGACCGCCGCCGACTGATCCCCGGTCCCCGCGCCGCCCGCCAGGGCCCGCAGCCAGAGGTGCACTCCCGCACCCGTCGCGGCGAGCCCGAGTGCGAGGCCGGCGATCGCCAGCGTCGCGCGCCGCCGCGCGTGTTCCCAATGCTTCATATTGCCCCCTCGAGGTGCTTACGTTTGCGCGTCTGGAAGACGCCGTAAGGGCACGATACGCCGCCAGAATTCACTCGGCATGGGCCGCCAAAAATGTGGGGCCGTGAGCGCATGCAAAGGCGCGCATGAGGCCGCCTCGCTAACCCGCGCCTACCCGCCTGAACGGGCCCCACCGGCGCACCAGCCGGGCCTGTGGGATAATTACGGTTTGCCCGGAGCGCAGCTCAAGAGGTTGTTCGCGAGGGCGCGCGTGGGGCCTTTATTCCCGTGGCCCGCTTCCTTTCTGCGACTTTTCTTCCACAGCCACAATGCCCGCATACCGTTCCAAAACCTCCACCGCCGGCCGCAACATGGCAGGTGCGCGCTCCCTTTGGCGCGCCACCGGCATGAAAGACGAAGATTTTGCCAAGCCGATCATCGCGGTCGTCAATTCGTTCACCCAGTTCGTCCCCGGCCACGTGCACCTGAAAGACCTCGGTCAGCTCGTGGCGCGCGAAATCGAAGCCGCGGGCGGCGTGGCCAAGGAATTCAACACCATCGCCGTTGACGACGGCATCGCCATGGGTCACGACGGCATGCTGTATTCGCTGCCGAGCCGCGACATCATTGCCGATTCGGTGGAGTACATGGTCAACGCGCACTGCGCCGACGCCATGGTGTGCATCTCGAACTGCGACAAGATCACGCCGGGCATGCTGATGGCCGCCATGCGCCTGAACATTCCGGTGATCTTCGTCTCGGGAGGCCCGATGGAAGCGGGCAAGACGCGCCTCGCGAACCCGGTCACGAAGGCCATCGAAGTCAAGAAGCTCGACCTGATCGACGCCATGGTGATCGCGGCCGACAGCAAGTATTCCGACGCCGAAGTCGCCGAAGTCGAGCGCTCCGCCTGCCCGACCTGCGGTTCGTGCTCGGGCATGTTCACGGCCAACTCGATGAACTGCCTGACCGAAGCGCTGGGCCTCTCGCTGCCGGGCAACGGCACCGTGGTCGCCACGCACGCCGACCGCGAGCAGCTTTTCAAGCGCGCCGGCCGCCGCATCGTCGAACTCGCGCGCCAGTACTACGAACAGGAAGACGAGCGCGTGCTGCCGCGCTCGGTGGGCTTCAAGGCGTTCGAGAACGCCATGACGCTCGATATCGCCATGGGCGGCTCGACCAACACGATCCTGCACCTGCTGGCCATCGCGCAGGAAGCGGGCATCGACTTCAGCATGCGCGACATCGACCGCCTTTCGCGCGTCGTGCCGCAGCTGTGCAAGGTCGCGCCGAACACGAACAAGTACCACATCGAAGACGTGCACCGCGCGGGCGGCATCATGGCGATCCTCGGCGAGCTGGAGCGCGCGGGCAAGCTGCACACCGACGTGCCCACCGTGCACGCGCCGTCGCTCAAGGAAGCGCTCGAGCAGTGGGACATCACGCGCACCCAGGACGAAGCGGTCAAGACGTTCTACATGGCGGGTCCCGCCGGCGTTCCCACCCAGGTCGCGTTCAGCCAGAACACGCGCTGGCCGAGCCTCGACACGGATCGCGCCGAAGGCTGCATCCGCTCGTACGAGCACGCGTTCTCGAAGGAAGGCGGCCTTGCCGTGCTGACGGGCAACATCGCGCTCGACGGCTGCGTGGTGAAGACCGCGGGCGTTGACGACAGCATTCTCGTGTTCGAGGGCACCGCGCACGTGACCGAGTCGCAGGACGAAGCGGTGGAGAACATCCTCGCCGACAAGGTCAAGGCCGGCGACGTGGTGATCGTACGCTACGAAGGCCCGCGCGGCGGCCCCGGCATGCAGGAAATGCTCTACCCGACCAGCTACATCAAGTCGAAGGGCCTCGGCAAGGCGTGCGCGCTGCTGACCGACGGCCGCTTCTCGGGTGGCACCTCGGGTCTTTCGATCGGCCACTGCTCGCCGGAAGCGGCAGCGGGCGGCGCAATCGGTCTCGTGCGCGACGGCGACAAGATCCGCATCGACATTCCGAACCGCACGATCAACGTGCTGGTCCCGGACGAGGAACTCGCCCGCCGCCGCGAAGAGCAGAACGCCAAGGGATGGAAGCCGTCAAAGGTTCGTCCGCGCAAGGTGTCGGCGGCGCTCAAAGCCTATGCGAAGCTCGTGATGTCGGCGGATAAGGGCGCGGTGCGCGACCTTTCGCTGCTGGACGACTGAGCCTGAAACGGGGCGGTCCGCATGGGCCGCCTCGCGCAAGAAGGTCAAAAAAAATCGAGCCTCCCATGGGAGGCTCGATTCATTTGGGTGCCACGTCCCCCGCGCAACGCACGGGGGAAGGTTCCGGCAATTACTTCGCCGCGGCTTCGATCGCGGCGTTGAACGTCTTGCTCGGGCGCATGACTTCACCGAGCTTCGCGAAGTCGGGCTTGTAGTAGCCGCCGATATCGGCCGGCTTGCCCTGCACTTCCGACAGTTCCGCGATGATCGTCTTCTCGTTTTCGCTCAGCGCCTTCGCGAGCGGCGCGAAGTGAGCGGCGAGTTCCGCGTCGTCCTTCTGCGCGGCCAGTTCTTCTGCCCAGTACATCGCGAGGTAGAACTGGCTGCCGCGGTTGTCCAGCTCGCCGGTCTTCGGCGACGGACCCTTGGCGTTGTCGAGCAGCTTGCCCGTGGCGGCGTCGAGCGTCTTCGCGAGCAGCTTGGCCTTCGCGTTGTTCGTCTTGATGCCGAGGTCTTCGAGCGAGACGGCCAGCGCGAGGAATTCGCCGAGCGAGTCCCAGCGCAGGTGGTTTTCCTGAACCAGCTGCTGTACGTGCTTAGGCGCCGAACCGCCCGCGCCCGTTTCGTACATGCCGCCGCCGGCCATCAGCGGAACGATCGAGAGCATCTTCGCGCTCGTGCCCAGCTCCATGATCGGGAACAGGTCGGTCAGGTAATCGCGCAGGATGTTGCCCGTGACCGAGATCGTGTCGAGGCCCCGGATCACGCGCTCGAGCGTGTAACGCATCGCGCGCACCTGCGACATGATCTGGATGTCGAGGCCGGTCAGGTCGTAATCCTTGAGGTAGGTTTCGACCTTTTTGATCAGCTCGTTTTCGTGCGGACGGTACGGGTCGAGCCAGAACACGGCCGGCGTGCCCGAGTTGCGCGCGCGCGTGACGGCGAGCTTGACCCAGTCGCGGATCGGCTCGTCCTTCACGAGGCACATGCGCCAGATGTCGCCTTGCTCGACTTGCTGTGTGAGCCCTTCGAGCACTTCGCCCGTGGCGTTGTCGACGATGCGCGCCGTGCCGTCCTGCGTGATCTCGTAGGTCTTGTCGTGCGAGCCGTACTCTTCGGCCTTCTGCGCCATCAGGCCGACGTTCGGCACCGTGCCCATCGTGCGCGGATCGAATGCGCCGTTGGTCTTGCAGAAGTTGATGATTTCCTGGTAGATGCGCGCGAACGTGCTTTCCGGAATCAGGCACTTCGTGTCGGCCGGACGGCCGTCGGCGCCCCACATCTTGCCGCCTGCGCGGATCATGGCCGGCATCGAAGCGTCGACGATCACGTCGTTCGGCGCGTGCAGGTTCGAGATGCCCTTGGCCGAGTCGACCATGGCGAGCGCCGGACGGTGCTCGTGGCAGGCGTGCATGTCGCGGATGACTTCTTCGCGCTGCGATTCCGGCAGCTTCTCGATCTTCGTGTAGAGATCGACGAGGCCGTTATTGACGTTCACGCCGAGTTCCTCGAACAGCTTCGCGTGCTTGGCGAACGCGTCCTTGTAGAACACGCGCACGGCGTGGCCGAACACGATGGGGTGCGAGACCTTCATCATGGTCGCCTTCACGTGCAGCGAGAGCATGATGCCGGTCTTGCGCGCGTCTTCCATCTGCTCTTCGTAGAAGGCCAGCAGCGCCTTCTTGCTCATGAACATGCTGTCGACGATCTCGCCGGCCTGCAGCGAAACCTTCGGCTTGAGGACGATGGTTTCGCCGCTCTTCGTCACGAGTTCCATGCGCACTTCGCGCGCACGGTCGAGCGTGATCGACTTTTCACCGTGGTAGAAGTCGCCGTGCTTCATATGCGCGACGTGGGTGCGCGAAGCCATGCTCCACTCGCCCATGCTGTGCGGGTGCTTCTTCGCGTAGTTCTTGACCGCGAGCGGCGCGCGGCGGTCCGAGTTGCCTTCGCGCAGCACCGGGTTCACTGCGGAACCGAGGCACTTCGAATAGCGCTTCTGGATGGCCTTTTCTTCGTCGGTCTTCGGATCTTCGGGGAAATCGGGGACCTTGTAGCCCTTGCCCTGGAGTTCCTTGATCGCGGCGACGAGCTGCGGCACCGATGCGCTGATGTTCGGCAGCTTGATGATGTTCGTTTCCGGCAACTGCGTGAGACGGCCGAGTTCGGCCAGATTGTCCGGCACGCGTTGTTCTTCGGTCAGGAATTCGGGGAATTCGCCGAGGATGCGGCCCGCCACGGAAATATCGCTGGTCTCGACGTTCACGCCGGCCGGCGCAGCGAAGGTGCGGATGATCGGCAGAAACGCGCTGGTGGCAAGCAGCGGCGCTTCATCGGTCAGGGTATAGATGATGGTGGGTTGCTGGGTACTCATCGGCTTCTTGGCGGGTTCTGAAACGGGGTGATGACACCACCGGCTGCGCGCAGTCGGCGAAACACCATGGATTTTGCCTGATTTTGAGTCGTCCCGGGGCCCAACCATGCAGGTATTTCATATCGTGGAAAGCTGTTGCGCGATGTTAATTGACGAGCCAATCCGCTCGTTTGCCTTGATCGGGCGGCCGCGCGCTGAAAATGTTTTCGCCTCGGAGGCCCGGTTTACAAGGCTTTGCGGGATGTGTTGTGCATTTTTGCCGCAGCGAGGATGCTTTGCCATTTGATGCATCTATCATTTGTCAAGTTAGTAAACACCCTTATGAAAAGCGGGATGATTCCGGGAGTCTTATATAAGAATTTCGTCCCGACAGCGGTCATGCGCGAGCGGCTTTCCCAGGTCAATTAGTGGGGTATTGGCAGGGGGGCAGGGTGCCGGTGCGGAAGCCGGGCAGCGAATACCCGATTACGAGCGCCTTTCGGTTCGCGCGGCGCGTGAGCAGGTCCGGCGTGCTCGCCTGAGGGCGGCACGCCGGCGGCAGGCAATCAGCCGCGTTACTTGCGGTTCAGGAACTCGAGCAGGTCGGCGTTGACCTGGTCGGCCATCGTCGTGCACATGCCGTGCGGGCCGCCCGGATAGATCTTGAGCGTCGCGTTCTTGACGATCTTCGCGGAGAGCTTGCCCGCGTCGTCGATCGGCACGATCTGGTCGTCGTCGCCGTGCAGGATGAGCGTGGGCACGTCGATCTTCTTGAGGTCTTCCGTGTAGTCCACCTCGGAGAACTCGTGCACGCAGTCATGAAGCGCGAGGATGCCGCCCCACATGCCCTGCAACCAGAACGCATCGATGGTGCCTTGCGAAACCTTCGCGCCGCTGCGGTTGAAGCCATAGAACGGCACGGCGAGATCCTTGAAGAACTGCGAGCGGTCTTCGATCACGCCCTTGCGGATGCCGTCGAACACGTCCTTGGGCAAGCCGCCCGGGTTCTTCTCGCTCTTGATCATGATGGGCGGGACCGCGCCGATCAGCACCGCGCCCGAGACGCGTTTCGTGCCGTGCCGGCCGATATAGCGCGCGACTTCGCCGCCGCCCGTGGAGTGACCGACGAGCGTGGCGTCCGTTACGTCGAGCTTGTCGAGCAGTTCGGCGAGGTCATCGGCCCAGGTGTCCATGTCGTTGCCTCGCGCCGGCTGTTCCGAGCGGCCGTGGCCGCGGCGGTCGTGCGCGATCGTGCGAAAGCCCTTCTGCGCGAGAAAGAGCATTTGGGCATCCCAGGCATCGGCGCTAAGCGGCCAGCCATGCGAGAAAACGACGGGTCGGCCGCTGCCCCAATCCTTGTAGTAGATCGACGTGCCATCGCGGGTGGTGAAGGTGCTCATCAAAATCTCCAGTTCCGGACTGCAGAATCACGAAGCGGACAGACGCCGACGCGCCGGCGCATGCGCGCGGCCGTTTGCACGGCGTCCAGGGAGGGAAATGCGGGTGGAACGTGCCGGGGCCTGCGCGTCGCGAAAAGAGGCAGGTAAGACACGCGGGTCAGTATAGAGACAATGCTTGCGCTGTGATGCGGGGGTGTGCACGCAGCGGGCGCCGTGCAGTGCCCGCCGATTGCGCCAACGATGGCGTGCAGCGCCGCATCGTCGGTGCCGCACCCATTGGGGGCCTACGGCTGAATCGCGCGCACAGGTACGTGTATCCGTGTGCATCGCAAGCCTTGCGCGAGCGCGGCGTGCGATTCGAATGCGCTGCGCGAGGAGGCCGGTCACTACGTGCCAGGCCTTTCATCGGCCAGCTGGCCCAGCAAATGATTCAGGCGATGGACCTGGGACTGCAGGATGCCCGGCGTCAAGGCAATCTGCTGCACACGGTCGATCCAGTAGCGCCGACCGAATACCGCCATGTCGTCATCGACGGTGATCGCGACTTCGAGGTGCGCGATCGCGCCGTCGATGCTCTTGATCGTATAGGGGCTTTCTCCCTGCGCCGATGTCTTCGCGTGCGGGCCCCTGGATCCGCGCTCCGCCTTGTGATGTGGGGACTTCACACGTGCGCCAGCGTTCTTTTCAATATCGACGCTCATGGTCTCGCCTTTTTAGCGTGTGCGCCGCGGAGGCTCTTCACCCTTTCGGTGTCACGCATGTGTGCCGGTTCGTTTTCGAGGCAAATCGATCGCCAGCAGTCGGCACATGGCGACTGCTGGCTCTCGAATACCACGGCCCTCTCGAAATCTGGAAAAGTCATCGCTTATTCTTCTGATTAATTTGGATTACTGATCATGCGAAGCCGGTGCGATGCGCGGATTTACGACGCTCGCGTGGCCGCCGAGCCGCCACGGCAGCGCGGGCCGCATCGGAGGTTCTCGCAGTGCGCAATCGTCTAGCAACGACCGTGCCAAGCCGCCGCGGACGGTATGACGCGGGCACGGCGACGCTTGCTGCGCGCCATAAGGACGATTTCGTCCGGGGTAAGGACAGGGTTTGGACGAAAACGTCCAATCGGCGATGTGGACGCCGCCGATGCGTCGATTCCGGCCATTTCAGCGACAGGCCGCAACGAAAGGTCGAGAGCCGGCGAAAGGGGAAGAGATCCGCCGGCAGTGCCTGCGGCGGACCTTGCCGGCGGGGATGCCGGTTACGAGGCGAGAGGCGAGGACTGCAGGCTGACCTTGCTGTAGGTCAGGCGGCTCGCGCGGACCTGCATACGCACGAGCGACACCAGGAAGCTGAAACCGGCCTGATTGGGATCGATCACCGGTACGTACACACCCAGTTCGTCTCCGAGCAGTGCCGAGACCCGACTGGCGACATCCACGAAGCCCGTGCAGCCGAGCAGGATCGACTGCGCGCCGTCTTCCTTGATCGCTTTCAGGGCGGCCTCGAACGTGCGCATGACTACCACGTCGACATTGTCGAGTTGCGCCACGGGACAGTCGATGGCGCGGATCGACGTGAACGTGTCCGCGATGCCGTAGGTTTGAGGATGGGCGCGCTGCATCGCGACCGTGCTTTGCAGGATCGTGACGATCGAGAAGCGCTGGCTCAGCATCAGCGCAGCGAACGCCGAAGCCGGGAAGCCGCCGATGATGGGAATGTCGATCACCTCCCGCGCCGCCTCGACGCCGCACATGTCGAAGTCGGTCAGCCAGATACCGTCGAAGCCGTCCTTCTCGATGGCCTGCGCGAGTTCGACCACGGGCATGCCGTTCTGCAACCAGTTGGTACGGTTCTCGATGTCGGGATGTCCCGAAGCGATGTTGCGGATTTCGACGTGCACGTCCGCCGGCACCACCGGCGCGACGGCTTTCATGATGCGTTCGTTGTACTGCGATGTGGCGACCGGTACGAGCACACAGATACGAATCGGCGAATTCACGCAGCACCCCCATGACGAATGGATTGGAGCACTTCGAGCGGCACATAGGGGCCGAGATAGCCGAGCGAGTTGAGCAGTTCCATGAAACTGTCGAGTATCAGGCCGGGTTGGCGCAGTGCCGGCTCGGCGCGCCATGCGATCAGCGTGACGGGGCGCTTGCCGATCGCGGGATTCAACGACCCGTTGTCCAGAACGAGATCGCCGTTGCTGAAGATCGACTGGCCTTCGCCGTCGACGAAGTAAGCCACGCTGTCCGGTGCCAGCACGATCGGTTGCGCTTGCGCGCTGTCCCACGCGATCAACGATTCGTTCTCGTAGATCACCGTGTAGGTGTGCGCCGCGCTGCGAATGCAGACCTGGCCGCCATCGAAGCCGCCGCCCGTTTTCCCCGCCGCCGAAACCAGCTCGCCAGGCTCGGAGATCGCTCGCGCGGCGATGCCGCAGTGCTCGGCGAGATAGCCGATCATCTGCGAAGCGCTGCGGATGCGCCCGGCGCGCACGGCGCGGCCGAGTTCCAGTGCGCGTTTGAGTGTCCCGCGCACGGGGGTGGCGCGATCGATGTCGGCCGGTGTCATGACCCACATCGCGAGGCCGCCGAACTGGCCGAACTCGGGATCGGCCACGATCGGGCGCATCATCTGCTCGACGACTGCGGAGACGTCGCGCTGATGCGACGGACCGCCGTGGTTCCCCTCGCGCGGCGTGACGTCGAGTTCGACGCACAGGCCGCCCTGGCTTACGAGCAGGGCCGGGCGCGGGTCGATTTCCGCCGCGGCGAACGTGAGCATCGGCAGTGACGGCACGGCCCTGCCCGCGCCGTCGGCGTCGATCACCGCGAGACCAAGCTTTGCCGCCACGAGTGCCGCAACCGTGAAGCCGAGGGCGCCGCTTTCGGGCGGCATCACGTAGGCGAGTTTCGTGGCCTGCGATGCGAGCCGGGTCTGCACGTTCTGCACGGCGGCTACCGGGCCCACCGGAAAGGACGTCTTGTTGATCGCTTCCGGCGCGCCGAGATACGCGACCATGACTGCCGCGCCTTCGGTGGCTTCCTCCACCGACACGACCTTGACCTTGTCAGTGGGGTAATAGTCGCCCGCGACGAAATGTTTGGCGAGGTGACGCGCGGATTCGATCGTCCCACCGCCTCCGCTGCCGAAGAACGCGGCCCCGAGCAGCAGGGGTTCCAGATCTTCCCGACTTAATTCATAGGCCATCTGCGATTCCTTTGTTGTGAGGGTCGAGGGAAACATCGCGCCGGAGTTCGGCGAGCAATACGACTGCGTCGGCAATGCGGGTGGTGGAATCGGGCGCGAGTCCGCGCAGCGCGCGTTCTAGCGTGTCGATCGCTTCGGCGTGGCGGCCGGTAGAGCGGAACAGCTCGGCGAGATAACGCGCGGCATCGACGCGCGCGGGTACCGAACCGAAAGCGAGCGAGGTGGAGAGCGCGGTGCGCAGCCCCTGCTCCGCGGCCGTCAGGTCGCCGAGCGCCCTCTGTGCGCGCGCCCGTGTAACGAGCAGCTCGCCGAGATAGACACGTTCCTGGCGGGCGAGGGTTTCGTCGACGGCGGCGGCGAGGATCGCCTCGCATTGCCGCGCGCGGCCAGCGCGTAGCAGCAGTTCGCCATGCTGCCAGGTCTTGAAGGAGTAGAACAGCGCGCCGCCGTTGCGGAGCATGTGATTGTCGTAGCCGTCGAGCATGACGGCTTCGGCTTCGTCCGCCTGGCCCAGTGCGCTCAGGTGAGCGCCGCGCAAGATCTGGCCGACGCCCCGGTAGAACGCGAAGCCGTTGGTGATCGACACCGATTCGAGTTCGCTCGCGAGCGGCCCGAGCCGCTCCCGGTCTTCGAACAGACAGGCGAGCCACGCGGCGCCCTGGAGGTTGACGGCATGCGCCAATGCGTGCGCGCCCGGCTCCGACGCGCGCAGGATCAGCATTTCCATCGCGCGTCGGGCCTGCGCGAATGCGCCGATCTGATAGGCGCAGAGTCCTTCGAAGGTCAAGGCGAGGCTCGCGAGATCGATGCCCTGCGTGCCGGTGCGCACGTCATTGCGGGCCACGTCGAGCAGATTGCCGCGCGCGAGGCAGGCGAGCGCTTCCTCGCTGTCTCCCAGCCAGAAAAGCGTGTTGGTCATCGCGAAGTGAGCTTCGTCGAGCGAGACCCTCTCGCCGCTGCTCTGGGCGCGCTGGAGCATTTCCTGAGCGGTCGCGCGGGCCTGTTTGAGCTGGAGCGTCGTCAACTGGGTCGTCCAGATGCCGAAGTGGATCGCCGCGATTTCGGCCGGCTGGCAGACGCCTTCCCCGATGGCGAGCGCGGCCGCGTAGCAGGCGGTGGCCTCCGCGTACAGCCAGCCGTGCACGCTGCGCAGGCTCATGCCGAGCAGCCGGTAGGCGTCGAACAGCAGGCGGCGCACCGTATCCTGCTCACGGCTCGTCTGGAGCACGTCGATGCAGCGGCGCAACGGCGGAATCGCCTCGGCGAAGCGCGAGCCTTCGATCAGCGCACTCGCGTTTTCAAGGCATTTATGCGCTTCGCGATGGTGTTCCTCGCGAGATTTCAGGCGGCGTTCGATCGTCTTGCGGCCCACGCCGAGCAATGCGGCGGCCGCGCTCTTGTTGCCGGCGCTGCGCTCGAGCGCGCGGTCGATCAGGAGGTCTTCGGCGGCGGCGAGTTTGTCGCGTCCTTCGAGTTGCAGCAGCATGTCCGCGAGATTCGCGCGCGACACGGAACCGGCCGTCTCGTTGACGAGAAACGGCTCGAGCGTGTCCACGTCGATCAGGGTGCCTTCCGAGAGCACGCTCAACTGGCTGATCAGGTTGCGCAACTGCCGGATATGCCCCGGCCACGTATGCCGGCTGAGGCGCCGGATGGCGCCGGGCGAGAACTCGATGCGGCGCGCGTGCTGCGAGGCGAAATGCGCGACCAGCGCGGGGATGTCCTCGACGCGCTGGTCGAGCCCGGGTACGGCCAGCACCAAGACGGCGAGCCGGTAGAAGAGGTCCTCGCGGAACAGCCCCTGGTGCGCCCGCTCGCGCAGGTCCCGGTGAGTCGCGGCGACCACGCGCCCTTCGAAGCGCAGACTCGACGAGGAACCCACCGGACGGAACGTGCGCGTTTCGAGTACGCGCAAGAGCTTGGGTTGAAGCGCGAGCGGCAGTTCGCCGATTTCGTCGAGCAACAACGTGCCCTTGCCGACCTGCTGGAAAAGTCCCGGACGGCTTTCGCCAGCCCCGGTGAATGCGCCCTTCACGTGGCCGAACAGCTCGGCTTCGACGAGATGCTCCGGAATGGCGCCGCAATTGACGTCGACGAAAGCCTGATCGTGGCGCGGACTGCGCGTGTGCACGCGGCGCGCAACCAGTTCCTTGCCCGATCCGGTCGGCCCGATGACCAGCATGGCATGATCGGTGGGAGCGACACGATCGATCATGCGGACCAGTTGGCGAAACGCCGGCGCTTCACCAATAAACGCGTCGTGGTCCGTCTTGTCTCGGGTGAATGGAACGACGGGGGAAGAACTCATTGCCAGGTGGGCTCCAGATAGACCGTGCGTGATGTTCAGTGAGAATCGACCAGAGACTCCGGTTGGATAGGGAAAGTCGATCCAAAGCCTTGCGTAATCTCCCAATTGCCCGCTTTGGCGATGCCCGCAAGCGCATTCCAGCCATGTTGCCAATATGACGTTTCAAAATATCGAACAGTGCGAGAGACGGTCCAGATGTATTCAAATGACCGCAAGCGAAGCATTCTGACTGGGGCTGCTGAAACCTGGCGAAACCCCAGGTCGAATTGCATGAACGTTGTCATTTTTCTGGGGCCGCGGCACGGTGCCCGCTCGCTCATTTGCGGCAGCAAACGACGCGTGACGGGCGTGCAAAACTACATAAAACGGGTATTCACATTCTTTCGCTGAAGCTTTGGTCTCGTTGAATGTGGGCGTTTTGATTTTCAGTCGTCTATTTTACGGCGAAATACTCAGACAAAAGGGAAAGGAAAGCGTAAGCAATACCTGAAATCATCCACCATGCAATTTGCATTTTTCGCGAATTCCCTTGCGCCGCTCGCGCAATTCTCTCATGAGCCGATCCGGAAGCGAAATGCTGGCGCGTATGCGAACGCAAGCCGGCGAGAGGATCGCCGACCTTCACGAAAACGTCGATGGCGCCTTCGATCCCGTCGTTGAGATCGTTGAGGATGCAACGCAGTCTTTGCACCCAGTGCGAGGACCGGTGCCATGAATGCGGTTTTGAAGTTCTTGCGCTAGCGAGAAGCGATTTACGCGCGCCGACGAGTGGGGCGTTCCGATCCCTGCATTGGCGGAAAGCGCGCAGTGCGGCTGCGTTGCGCCCGAATTGGCCGATGCGCTGCGGGAGCGCAATCGGCGTGAGAGGCGGGGTTGGGGTGGATGGATGAGTTGCTGCGTAGAGTGAGGAGGGCGTGCCTCAGGTCGCTTGCCAACGCGCGTCGGCGACTACGAGTTTCTTTGGTATCAGTTTGAGATCGGAGAACGTATCGGCAATCTGCTGCTGGTAGGCGAGCGTAGCGGCATCGATGGGCTGCACGCCGTAGCCGGTGCGTTTGAGGGCGACTTCGAGCGTCGATGCGTCGAGGCCGACGAGCGGCGACAACTGGGCCGCGACAGCCGGAATGTTGTCGCGCGCCCACCCGTCCACGGCGCTGACTTCCTCGACGACCGCATGAACGATGGGGGCGTGCACGTTTGCGAAGCTGCGATTCGCAATATAAAACTGCGTGTTGCGCACGAGATTTTCGCCATTCGCGATCGAGCGCGCGTTCGCCTGGCGTTCGATCGCCGCGAGGTACGGATCCCAGATCACCCAGGCGTCCACGCTCCCGCTCGTGAACGCGGCGCGCGCGTCGGCGGGAGCGAGATAAACGGGCTGAATGTCTTCGTACCTGAGGTTCGCCTTCTGCAACGCCTTGACGAGCAGATAGTGCACGTTCGAGCCTTTGTTGAGCGCCACGCGCTTGCCGCGCAGGTCGGCGGGCGTGCGGATCGGCGAATCCTGATGAACGACGATGGCCTCGCCCTGCGGTGCGGGCGGCTCGCTGGCGATGTAGACGAAATCCACGCCGCCCGCCTGCGCGAAAATGGGTGGCGTCTCGCCGACGGTGCCGACGTCCACCGCGCCGGCAGCGAGCCCTTCAAGCAATTGCGGCCCGCCAGGAAACTCGAGCCATAGCACGGTGAAGCCAAGCGGCGCGAGCCGCTTCTCCAGCGTGCGTCGTGCCTTCAGGACAACGAAGTTACCGTATTTCTGGAAGCCGATGCGCAGGACCTTGCCATCTTCCGCGCGTGCGGCGCCGCTTCGAAGCGTCATCGCGGCAGCGCCTGCGAGCCCGGTCGCGCCGCGCAGCGCGGCGGTCGTCGCGGCACCTGCGGCGAGTTTCAACAATTTGCGGCGTGTGCCGTTCGCCGAGTGGCTGTCGTGATTCCCGTGATCGTCGTTCGACATCGTGCTGTTGCCCGTTGAAAAGTTCAGGTTGAAGTGCCGCCATGCGCGGCGATGTGCCTTCCACCTTAATCTGTTTCAGCAACGGCACAACCAAGATATTGTCAAATGCTTATCTGCGGCGCGCGAGGCTCACCGACCCGCTCGGGATAAGCAGCGGCGCTCAGGCCCGGATCGGGAACCCCTCGACATAAGCGACCGGGTCTTCGCCGTCCCACACGCGAGCGTCGACGAACGGCGCTGTGACGACCTCGTGCGGCACGGCAACCCCCATTCCCGCAGCCGCCTCGCGATACAGCGCGGTCTGATTCAACCCGCGCGCAATCTCGCGATAATCGGCGCGCCGCGCAAGCATGCCCCATCGTTCGAACTGCGTAAGAAACCACACGCCTTCCGATTCGCATGGGGCGTTCACGCGGCCTTCCTCGAAGAATTTCATTCCCGGCGCGGGAGCCGCGGCATCCGCTTCGAGCCGCGCTGCGATCAGCGCGGCATCCACCCCCAGCATCTCGGGCCGGGCGAGCCACTGCGCGATCTCGCGGCGATTGCCTTCGCCGTCGAGCCAGCGGCACGCCTCCAGCATCGTGCGCACGAGCGCGCGCGCCGTGCTCGGATAGCGTGCCACGAAGTCCCGCCGGCACGCGAGCACCTTCTCCGGATGGTCCGGCCAGATCCCGCCGCTCGCGATGACGGTGCGCCCCACACCGCGCTGTTCGGCGAGTCCCGGCCACGGCTCGCCCACGCACAGGCCGTCGAGGCGGTCTTCCGCGAGCGCGGCCACCATCTGCGGCGGCGGAATCACCACGCTCTCGATATCGTGCAACGGATGCACGCCTTGCGAAGCGAGCCAGTAATACAGCCACATCGCGTGCGTGCCGGTCGGAAAGGTCTGCGCGAAGACGGGCTTGCGATCCAGCGTCGCGAGCGCGCGCGGCAGCGTGCCGTGTTCGGCGAGCGCGTTCGCGAGACGGTTGGAGAGCGAGATCGCCTGGCCGTTGCGGTTGAGCACCATGAGCACGGCCATATCGGTTTGCGGGCCGCCAAGGCCGAGCTGCACGCCATACACGAGCCCGTAGAGCGAATGCGCGGCGTCGAGCTCGCCGGACAGCAGCTTGTCGCGCAGCGCCGCCCATGAGGGCTGGCGCGAGAGTTCGAGCGTGAGCCCGTGCGCGTGGCCGAATTCGAGCAGCTTCGCGGCGACGAGCGGCGCGGCGTCGGCCAGCGGCACGAAGCCGATCTTCAAATGGGTCTTCTCGGGCGCGGCGAGAGGGAGGGTGGTGGCGTTCATGGGCGGCGCATCGTTCCTGCTCAATCGTTTCGTTCCGGCGCTTGCGTGCCCGCGACGATCTGGCGGGCGACCTCGGCGAGTTTCGCGCTCTGGTTCATCGCGCGCTTGCGCAGCGCCGCATAGGCGGCGGGCTCGGTCAGCTTCTGCTGCTCCATCAAAATGCGCTTTGCGCGGTCGATCAGCTTGCGCTCGGCCAGTTCGTTCTCGGCCTGGGTGAGGCGCTCGCGCAGTTGCGCCTCCTGCGCGAAGCGCGCGAGCGCGACTTCGAGGATAGGAGCCAGGCGCTCGCTCGCGAGCCCTTCCACGAGGTACGCGGTCACGCCGGCATTCACGGCCGAGCGAATGAGCTGCTGATTGGCGTCGTGGCTGAACATCAGCACCGGGCGCGGCGCGGTCGCGTTCATCACCGCGAGCTGTTCGAGCGTGTCGCGCGAGGGCGACTCGGTATCGATGATGATGACGTCGGGCCGCTCG
The DNA here is from genome assembly GCF_038900695.1 of Paraburkholderia sp. JHI2823. Classification (NCBI taxonomy): domain Bacteria; kingdom Pseudomonadati; phylum Pseudomonadota; class Betaproteobacteria; order Burkholderiales; family Burkholderiaceae; genus Paraburkholderia; species Paraburkholderia sp. JHI2823. The sequence continues at coordinate 71,805 of NZ_JAYMRY010000033.1, forward strand.
CGCTCGACGACGCGATGCAGCGCTTGCGGTGTCGCGGGCTCGGCGAGCATGTCGTAGCCGAGCGTGGCGAGCGCGTCGCGCAGGTCGCCGATAGGCTTGTCGGTGTCGGTTACGAGCAGTACGCGCAGCATGGGGATGTCGTGATCGTCGGCATGGAGTCTTCGACGGTTGATCGGTGCATGGCGCGCCATCGCTGGGCGCGCATGAGGTGTAAGCAAGGAATGCGCCATCGCACGGATCGGTTGAAAAGCCTTGCGGGAAGGGCGTTTAAGCCCGACGCGCGAAAACGCGTCGGGCAAGGCTGAGTGCACCGCAGCAGTGCTCGCGCTGCCGCGGCGCACCCACTTGGCGCAGCGCTCGCGGGCGATGGACGAGAATGCGCGGATCGAAAGCGCCGCGGAGCGCTTCAGGCCGCTCCCGCCGTGGGTTTGCCTGGCACACGGTGGTTTCACTATTGTGACGAGCACATTTCAACTATGCTTTCTTTCGCACGCCTGTCGGCTCCAGGATCCCAGCGCCAGCATTCCCACGACAACTAACCGGCCCATGGAAATGGAAAGACCTGCCTCCTCACATGGACAGCCCGCAAGTGCAAACGCAAACCGGTCATGGCTGCGTTGGCTGCCGGGCGTCACATTGCTCAAGACCTACCAGAGCGCCTGGCTCTTCAACGATCTGGCCGCGGGGCTCGTACTCACCACGATGCTCGTGCCGGTCGGCATCGCCTATGCGGCGGCGTCCGGGGTGCCCGGCGTCTACGGCCTCTATGCCACCATCGTTCCGCTGCTCGCCTATGCCGTGTTCGGGCCCAGCCGCATTCTCGTGCTCGGCCCCGACTCCGCGCTGGCGGCGCCCATACTCGCCGTGGTGGTGCAGGTCGCGGGAGGCGACCCGGCGCGCGCCATCGGCGTGGCGAGCATGATGGCGCTGGTATCCGGCGTCGTCTGCGTCGTCATGGGACTGCTGCGCCTCGGCTTCATCACGGAACTGCTCTCCAAGCCCATTCGATACGGCTACATGAATGGCATCGCGCTGACGGTGCTCGTCAGCCAGTTGCCGAAGCTCTTCGCGATCTCCATCGGCGAAGCGGGGCCGATACGGGACTTGTTGAACCTGGGCCAGGCCGTTCTGCACGGCGAAGCCAACTGGTACAGCTTCGCCGTGGGTGCGGGAAGCCTCGTGCTGATCCTCGTGCTCAAGCGCTTCGACAAAGTGCCCGGCATTCTGATCGCGGTGATCGTGGCGACGCTTTCGGTGAGCCTTTTTCATCTCGACCGCCTCGGCGTGAAGGTGCTGGGCACGATTCCCCAGGGCTTGCCGGGTCTTTCGCTGCCTTGGGTGGCCGACGCGGACCTGGTCAAGATCGTTCTCGGCGGCGCGGCGGTCGCGCTGATCGCCTTCGCCGACACGAGCGTGCTTTCGCGCACCTATGCGGCGCGCTTTCATGCGCGCGTCGATCCCAACCAGGAGATGGTGGGTCTGGGCGTCGCCAACTTCGCGGCGGGCCTGTTTCAGGGCTTTCCGATCAGCAGCAGCGCGTCGCGCACGCCCGTCGCCGAAGCCGCCGGAGCCCGCACGCAACTGACCGGCGTGGTGGGCGCGCTCGCGGTGGCCGCGCTGCTCATGGTCGCGCCCAATCTGCTGCGCTATCTGCCCAACAGCGCGCTCGCCGCCGTGGTCATTGCCGCCGCGCTCGGGCTGTTCGAGATCGCGGATCTCAAGCGCATCTACCGCATTCAGCAGTGGGAGTTCTGGCTGTCGATCGGATGCTTCGCGGCCGTTGCGGTGTTCGGCGCGATTCCCGGCATCGGCATGGCCGTGCTGATCGCGGTGATCGAATTTCTCTGGGATGGCTGGCGGCCCCATTTCGCCGTGCTCGGCCGCGTGGAGGGCCTGCGCGGCTATCACGACATCGAGCGCTACCCGGAAGCCGTGCGCGTGCCGGGGCTCGTGCTGTTTCGCTGGGACGCGCCGTTGTTCTTCGCGAACGCCGAGCTGTTTCAGGAGCGCCTGATGGAGGCGGTGGAAGCGTCGCCCACGCCGGTGCGGCGCGTCGTCGTGGCGGCGGAGCCGGTCACGAGCGTGGACGTCACCTCGGCCGACATGCTGCGCGAGCTGACCCAGGCGTTGAGCGAGCGCGGCATCGCGCTGCACTTCGCGGAGATGAAAGACCCGGTGCGCGACAAGCTCAAGCGCTTCGATCTGCTCGAGCTCATCGGCCCCGATCGTTTCGATCCCACCGTAAGCAGTGCTGTCGATCGCTATGTCGAGGAAACCGGCCTCGCGAAGGACGAAGGCGGGAGGCAAGACGGGCGCTAGCACGAAGCCGGCGAGGGGCCGGCCCCGCGTCAGGCGCCGGGCCTGAGCACTACGCGAAAGCGCGCCTTGCCGCTCATCATGCGCTCATAGGCCTCGGCCGCGCGCGAGAGCGGATATTCCTCGATCATCGGCTTCACGCCTGAGAGCGCGCTGAACGCGAGCGTTTCCTGCGAGTCGGCCGCGGTGCCCGAAGGCCAGCCCTGCACGGAGTGGCGGCCCACGATGAACTGCGTGATCGGCACTTCCACGGGCTCCTCCGACACGCCAACCATGATCAGCTTGCCGTTGAGGCCAAGGCCGCCCAGCACCGCGCTCATGGCCTTGCCGCTCGTGGCCGTGGCGAGGATCACGCGTGCGCCGCCCAGCGCGAGCAAGGCTTCGGCGACGTTCTGCGCGGCGCTGTCGATGTAATGATGCGCGCCGAGCTGCTTCGCGAGCGGCGCCTTGTCCTGCCCGCGTGCGATGGCCACCGTGACGAAGCCCATCTTCCGCGCGTACTGCACGCCGAGATGGCCGAGGCCGCCAATGCCGAGGATCGCGACGACGTCGCCCGCGCGCGCGCCGCTGTGGCGCAGTGCGTTGAACGTGGTGATGCCGGCGCACAGGAGCGGCGCGGCGTCGACATCGGAGAGGTCGCCGGGCATGCGCGCGAGCGCTTCTTGCGGCGCGACCATGTAGTCGGCGTAGCCGCCGTCGTAGCTGATCCCGGGTATCTGCCCGTTCTTGCAGAGCACGAAATCGCCATGCCGGCAGTGCTCGCAATGCCCGCAGTGGCCGCCGTGCCAGCCCACGCCGATGCGCTGCCCGACCTGCCACTCTTCCACGCGCGCGCCGAGCTTTTCGATGACGCCCGCAATCTCGTGGCCCGGCACGCGCGGAAACTGCAGGCCCGGCCACTGGCCTTCCTTCGTGAGCGAATCGCTATGGCAGATCCCGCAGGCCTGCACCTTGACGAGGACGTGTCCCTCGGGCGGCTCCGGAATATCGCGCTCGACCAGTTCGAGCGGCGCGCCCGGTTCTGCTACCTGCACTGCATGCATCTTTGCCATCGTCTGCTCCCAGGAGTGAGGTTCCCGCCGGTGTTGCCGTGGCGACGTGCTGCTACCGCGACATTGTAGGACGCCGATGCGCATCGTTCGTGTTGCGCGGCGCAGGCCCGGGGGCGTTGCGGGAGACGTTTGCTAGCGTTTGGACGTTGTCGATGCCGATCCGCTCAACCTGGCTGCGCGAGGCCGCATGCGTCGACTTCCGGCGCCGTCACGACCCGGTTGCGTCCCGTCGCCTTTGCCATGTAAAGCGCCGCGTCGGCCCGCGCCAGGACGCCCGCGAGCGTGTCACCGGGCGTGAGGCCCTCGATCCCGGCGCTAAACGTGCAGCGCACACCTTCGCTGGGCGATCGTTCGATCGCAAGCCGCAGTTCGTTCGTCAACCGCGCAGCTTCGGCCTTTGACGCGTCGACGAACACGATCGCGAACTCCTCGCCGCCGAGACGCCCGAAAATGTCGCGCGGCCGCAGCCGCGCGGACACGACCGATGTGACGTGCGCAAGGATTCGATCGCCGACCGCGTGGCCAAAGCCGTCGTTGACGGCTTTGAACCTGTCGATGTCCAGAATGGCGATCGACAGCGGCTTGCCCTTTGCCAGCGCTTCGCGTAGCGAGACGTTCGCCGTCGCCATGAACGCACGCCGCATGAGAACGCCCGTCAGCTCGTCGACATTCGCGAGGCGTTCCATCCTCCGGGCGAGCCGATCGTGCGCGAGCATCACGATGCCGGTCGACATGCACGGCAACGTGACGATCGCCAGCCCGAGAAACAGAACGTTCCAGGGCGACGGTTGCAGCAATGTCGTGTGCGGCAGGCCGAACGCCACCGCGACGGCTCGCGTGACGTGAAATAGCGCGCCCAGATACGCGGCCGCGGCCACGAACCGGTAGGGATAGCGCGCACCGTCACGCGGCGCGTGACGCAGAGCCAGCGTACCCACGGCGATGCGCGCGTAGGCGAGGCAGATGGATACCAGCGTGACCCTCGCATCGACGTTCGGCGACACGCACGTGAAGTACACCAGCGCCACGAAGATGGCGACGAACGCGGCCGACTCCTCGTGGCGGGCGGCATCCTTGCCGAAAAACTGACGCGTGCCCTGCACGAGCAACAGCACCGCCGTGAGCGTGATGAGCGAGACGCCGACCATCACGAACTGTCCCGGCGCCGCGCCGACGATCAACACCCACGACGACGCAGCGGCCAACAGCGCGTGGGCCGCGCACCAGCGGCCTATGCCCGGCACCGCGGTCCGAATCAGCGAACCCAGGATGGCGACGCTCATCAGGCAAGACACGATCACGATACCTATCAGAGCGAGGGGGCTGAGCATGAGATCCGGGTAGAAAAGAAAGACAAAGCAGGATAAACGAGACGGCATTCGACGCATGAAAGCAAAACGAAATCGAATGAAGTCGCCGATATCGCTGCGGCGGCGAGCGATTATCGTATCGCATGTGCGTGTCGGGAAAATACGCGGAGATCAACGCCGGTATTGGCATCGCTGGAAAGATGCGCCGCCGGGCAATGTTCCGGCCACGCTGCTTCGTCTCGCGGATCATGCGTGCCTCGAAAAGGCGGCAGCAGGTTCGATACAAAAGTAGCGCTGATCGTGCGGGAGAATCTCGCGGTCCGGCACAAACGCGATGTGACCGCGTTTCTTCGCAATGGGCGTTGCGGCGGGCGCTAGGCGCTCTGGCAGCCGGGCGGAGAGTCGCAACTAACAGCTAAGTCCGCAGGTGCGCCGCGAGCGCAGCGGCCTGCGGCGCGCGCGCCACGATGACGAGCGGGCAGAGCGCCCGGTATCGCCTCGTGGGCTTCGTTACCCCGCCTTGCGGACCGGCGGGAAGCGGCGCCTGCTGTTGCCCATCGGAATGCGGCGGAAGCGTTCCCTTTTGTGCTCTTCCTCGAAATGCGAGAGCGACAGCATGACGAGGTCGCTGCGCGAGACGATGCCCACGAGCCGCCGCGATTCGCGCCCGGCCACCACGGGCAGGCGCTCGAGCCCGTGAATCGCAAGACGCGTGGCGATCTGGCGGCAGGTCTCTTCGGGCAGCGCCATATCGGGGGAACGTTGCGCGAGCAACGACTCGAGCGGTGTATCGAGTTCCCTCGTCGCGGCGCTTGCACGCACGGCGTCGAGCATCGCGCGATCCACCATGCCGAGCACCGCGCCGTCGCGCACCACCGGAAAGGCGCGGTGTTGCTGGTTCGCGCCGAAGTAACGCTCCAGCGCCTCGCGCACGGTGACGTTCGCGTCGATGGTGTCGACGTTGCGTGTCATCACCTCATCGACGTAATGGCGTTCGAGCGGATCGACGCCGTACTCGCGATAGATGTGATAGCCGCGCCGCGCGATCTTCTCGGTCATGATCGAGCGCTTCATGACGACCGCCGCGAAGCCGTGCGCGACGAGCGTGGCCGCAAGGAGCGGCAGCAGCGAGTTGGTGTCGTGCGTGAGGCCGAATGCGAACACGATGGCCGTGAGCGGCGCGCCGAGCGTGGCGCCGAGCGTCGCCGCCATACACACGAGTGGCCAGAGCGTCGGGTCGCTGCCGGGCAACACGTGGGAGAGCACCACGCCGAGCCCCGCGCCGAGCATGAGCAGCGGCGCGAGCACGCCTCCCGAGGTGCCCGAGCCGAGCGCGACGACCCATATCACGGCTTTCACCACGAGAATCGCAATGGCGGCCTGCAAGACGATGTGCTGATGGAGCAGGTCGCCGATCACGTCGTAGCCCACGCCGAGCGCACGCGGTTCGATGAATCCGCCGATGCCCACCACGAGCCCGCCGATGGCGGGCCACCACGACCAGTGCAGCGGCAGACGGCCGAACAGATCCTCGATCTTGTAAAGCGCGGAGGAGAGCCCCGTGGCGAGCGCGCCCGCAAGCAGCCCCGCAATGAGGCAGGAAAAGAGCGCGGTGCCATGAGGCGGCAAGGTCTGCATCGGGAAGAGCGGCGCGGTGCCGAAGAACGCCGAGCGCGCAAAACCCGCCACGGCGCAAGCGAGCGCCACGGGCAGGAAGCTGCGCGGGCGCCATTCGAACAGCAGCAGTTCGACGGCGAGCAGCACGGCCGCGACCGGCGTGCCGAACACGGCTGTCATGCCCGCCGCCGCGCCGGCCACGAGCAGCGTCTTGCGCTCCGCCGACGTCACGCGCACGCACTGGGCAAGCAGCGATCCGATTGCGCCGCCCGTCATGATGATCGGACCTTCCGCGCCGAACGGGCCGCCGCTGCCGATCACGATGCCCGACGAGAGCGGCTTGAGGATGGCCACCTTCGGTGACATCCTGCTCTTGCCGAAGAGGATGGCCTCGATGGCTTCGGGAATGCCGTGGCCGCGAATCTTCTCGGAGCCGAAGCGCGCCATCATGCCGACGATCAGCCCGCCGATCACGGGTACGACGATGACCCAGGGCCCCAGCGTGTTGAGCGCGGGCGAGCGATCGGCGAACGAGAACTGGCCAAAGAAGAACAGGTTCGTGAACCAGTGGATCAGGCTCAGCAGCACGAACGCCGCGAGCGTGGCCAGTGCGCCGATCACGGCGGCCAGCGCGCTGATGCCGGGCAGGCGTGCGTTCGCCGAGAAGTCGCGCTTGTGGGAATCGTCGGAATGCATGGTCTTTTATAGATCGATACGCGGAACGGTGAATGCGCCCTCGAGCGACTTCAATTCGGCGCGATGCAGTGCGGCGAGGCGCGCGAGCAGTTTCTCGCCGGCGGGGAGCAGATGCACTTCCACCTGGCGGCGGTCGCGTTCGCTCACGCGGCGCTCGACGAGCTCGATCGCCTCGCAGCGCGTGACGAGTGCGACCACGCCGTGATGCTGCGCCTGCAGGCGTTCGGCCAGCTCGCCAATGGTCGCCCACGAGCGGCCTGGATAGCCCTTGACGTGCAGCAGCAGCAGGTATTGCAGCGGCGTGATGCCTTCGGCCTGCGCGGCCTGCTCCGAGAAGCGCTCGAAGCGCCGCATCTGATAGCGAAACTCGGAGAGCTGTTCGAAGTCGGACTTCTCGAGGTCGCGCGCACTTTTTTTCATCGGGAGTCCATAAACGTTTGAACCTCCTAATATATCACGACATGATATTTGTCCCCGAAAAAACGCGTCATAGCAGGCTCGCGGCCGGGTGCGCGCGTGCGCATCCGGCCGTGAAGCCGTCAGGCGGGCGCTTGCTGCGGCGTCTTCGCCTGTTGATAGAGTCCCGAGATCAAGTCGGCCTGCGTGATGATGCCGGCGAGCCGGCGCTCGCTGTCGACCACCGGCACGTGATGGTGCCCGCGACCCGCGAAAATGCGCACCAGTTCCACGATTGGCGTCGTGCTCGCGACGGTCAACACGTGGGTGGTCATCAGCGTGGCGACGTGCTCACCTGCCTCGGCGTGCGGCCGGAACGCACGTGAGATCGCGTAGAGCATCAGCCGCAGCGGATGGCGCTCGCGCCCGTCGTCGACCAGGTCGGCGCGCGTCACGATCCCTTTCACGTGACGTTGTGCGTCCACGACGGGCAGCGCTTTGACATCGTGGCGCTTGAGCAGCGAGCGCGCTTCGCCGACGGTCGTCGAGGGCGTGATGCTCACCACGTTGGCCGACATCACGTCTGCACAGGTCAATTCGCCGAAGCTGCGGGCGTACGCGCGAATCTCGGCGTCGTGCAGGATGGTTTCCAGGTCGTCGGTGTCGATGTCGAGCATTTCGTCGCGCTCGCGCAGCACCGCTTCGAGGTCGCCGCGCGTAAAACCGGCTTGCGCGGGCGCGGGCCCGGGCGCCCTTGGACGGCGGGCGGCGTGGGGATAGCGATGCCCCGTGGCGGCGTGATAGACGAGCGCGCCGCCAAGCAGCAGGAACGACTGCAGCGCCACGGGCACGAACACGAATTCATAGCCGAGCGCATGGACGGCGGGGCCGCCCAGCACGGCCGTGAGCGCGACCGCGCCCGAAGGCGGATGCACGCAGCGCAGCGTGAACATCGTGACGATCGCCACGGCAATGGCCACGGCGGCGGCCGGCACGGGGTCGTGTATCCACATTGCCGCGGTCACGCCCACCGTGGCGGAAACGAGGTTGCCGCCGATGATCGACCAGGGTTGCGCGAGCGGGCTGGCGGGCACGCCAAACAGCAGCACGGCGGATGCGCCCATGGGGGCGATCAGGTAGCGCACGGCGGGATCGCCCCCCGTCAAGCGGTGCGCAAGCGCGCCGGTGAGGGCGATGCCGACCAGCGCGCCGCCGCCCGAGCGCAGGCGCTCGCGCCACGTGACGGTGGCCCTGGAGGGGGAGAAGCGGGTGAGCCAGCGGAGGACTTTGAAGCGTGACACGATCGGGAGCGCAGATGAGAACGGAAGCGGGAACGTCCCTTGGCGGGCGTCTCACGGACGGCTCGGCGCCGCCCGAAGAGCCGCGATTATATCGCAACGTGATATATATCGCGGCGCTTCATCGCGGCGAAGTACGTTGAGCACGCCGTCTGGGGCGCGATATTCGGGGACGCTGCGCTGGCCGTCGACGGGGCGACGGCGCACGGGTACGGGATGGCAGCGTCGCCGCAGCGGTCGGCGACGCTTGTCAACGCTGGCCAGTCGATATTGGCCAGCGTCAACCCGCGCTAACCAGCATGAGGGGGCTGCCCCGCGAAACGCGGCGAAGGGGCCGCGTTGGGATGGCTATCGGGGTGGTGGTGATGGCCGGCATTCGCATTGGCGTTTGCGTTCGCGTCTGCCTTGCGGCCCGGCGCGGGCGGCGGGCGGTGCTGCGCGGTGTGTGCCGGCGGGCGCCCGCCCGGCGGCGGGCGGGAGCCATGCGGCTGCGCCGCGTGCGGCGGCGTGCCGGGGGGCTGCATCGTCACCCTCACGCGCTGCGGCTCGGGCGCACGCGCGTGTTGCATCGGCAGATGCCCCTGGTTGTGCGCCATTACCACGCGCAGTTCCGCGCGGCGGTGCAGGACTTCGCCGCGCAGGTCGCCGCGGCCATAGTAGCGGCGCTGGCGACGGCCTTCAGGGTCCGTGATCCAGATGTACGTGCTGCCGCCGGCGTAGACGACATCGCGGTCGAGCACGACGGCGACATACGCGTCATACGGCTGCGGCACGTAGACGGGT
>NZ_JAYMRY010000034.1:0-79245 GCF_038900695.1 Paraburkholderia sp. JHI2823
ACACGCATCACCGAAGGCTTCAGCCACTTCGTTGCCTCCATAGCTGCTCCGGTTGCTTCCGGCTGGAGCGGTTGCCGGGCGGGGCTTGCACCCGCTGGAAAGCGCCACCTTTTCACGGCGCACACCCTTCTCGGTCATCCCCTGGATTCGAGTTGAGAGAGCGAATTGGGTCTTTGAGCGGTCATCCGGCCTGATAACCACTCGCACGGCCTGTGCCAACAAACCATCCCGCTGCCGAAGACTAGTTCTTGCGGAAGCTCATCGCATCAGGAATCTCTGTTTCCAATGCAAACAGGACGCCGTTCAGCCCGTGCCGGTATCCAGTGGACGCCCAGAGGATTCCAGAAGCAAGGGCTGCAAGACTTGCTGCCCACATCGAGTGGGCAGCAATCGTTTGAGGGCGGACTAGGTGAGAAGGACAGCGAGACGACCAGGAACCCCCAAGCGGGGGGCGGGGTTGCTCCCTCATTGCGAGCTTCGGGAGGCCGTCGCAGAAGCTGTCTCACCTTTGCCTTTGCTTCCCCGAGCGCATCCAATCGAAGCGATACGATCAGCCTGGCTATTAGAGGCCGAGATCTGACAAGCCGGGATGATCATCCGGACGGCGGCCGAGCGGCCAATGGAACTTCCGCTCTTCTTCCTTGATTGGCAAATCGTTGATGCAAGCGTAGCGATTCACCATCAGACCGTCCTCGCGGAACTCCCAGTTCTCGTTGCCATAGGACCGGAACCAGTTACCAGAGTCGTCACGCCATTCGTAGGCGTAACGCACGGCGATCCTGTTACCAGTGAACGCCCACAGCTCCTTGATGAGACGATACTCGTGCTCCTTCGACCATTTGCGCTCAAGGAACCCTCGGGCTTCATTGCGGCCGTTTGCGAATTCAGCACGGTTGCGCCAGCGAGTATCCAGGCTATATGCGAGGGACACTTTGGCAGCGTCGCGGGTGTTCCAGCCATCCTCGGCCAGGCGAACTTTCTCGACGGCGGATTCGCGCGTGAAAGGAGGGAGCGGCGGACGGATTTCAGTATTAGTCGACATGGTATTACCTCAGTGGTTGGTGGATGAAGACCCGAGACCGGGCCGAAGGTTGGATAAGAGCAGTGCTGCGAGTCCTTGATCGCTCGGTCTGGCGATTAGCCCGTGTACATGGCGGACTTCGCTCGCTTACGCCGCAAAGGTGATGTAACCGCCAGAGTGCGTCATGATGTGCGCCCAACGCACGGCCGCGTACAGGCCCTCGGCGCACGCAAAGTCGCTGCCGTCAATCGCGACGACCCACTGGTCTTCTTTGAGGCGTAGCGCGAGTCGTTGGTGGTCGACCAGATCGCTGTACCAGCGCCATGTGGCTAAGTTTGACTCGTCCGACTGCAGAGCTTGATGAAGGACAGCGACTTCGTAATGTGAGTGGCTCATGACAGTCTCCGTGAAGTACCGACCTTCATACGATGTAGACCGGTCTGTATCCGATGGGCGACGCGATTGCCCGGGTTCGGTTCGTTCGCCAGGCAAACTAGCGAGCGAATCGTTACGACTGAATGTGGCGAGAATGAAGCACGCGGACGTGCCAGGACTTGCGCGATACTTCAGATCGCGTGGCGTCTAGTATCCGCGCTGCCGTTGGACGGCTATTGGCCGAAATAGATTGGCTGCATGCCGTCGTTGTCGACGTGACGAGCAGTCTTGGGAACACCCGCTGACGACGAGCCTGCCTCGGCGATACCGCCATAGCTCGCATCCCCGCGTTGCGCTGCCAGGCGTGCTTCGGCCGCCTGAATCTCGGCGGGGTAGTTGGGGTCTTCTCCACGAGACTGGTCGTAGCCCACAGCACGCAGTTGCGCGAGTTCCGCGTGAACCTGGGCGCGAGTCAATCCGGATGTGTCAGTGCCTGCGAAAACGGGGCTGGTGACAGATGCAGCGATAACGAGTACCGCAAGGAAGCGAGATTTCATGATTCTCTCCAAAGAAACAGTGACGACGGAGCAAGAATGCATCAATCCGGCTATAGGGTCTAAGACCGATATCCTATGTTCTCTATAGGCTAAGCTAATAGTTCTGGTGATGGGTTGAGAAGCCCGTTTTCTGACCAGACTGCAGTCTTCTCGAAATGCGCCGTTGCTAGCTTCCGTCCCGCGATTGCCGAATCCAGGCCCGGTGCTCGAGTTGCTTAGTGCCAACCCCGGCTGTCTTCAACGCCGCGTAAATCACAATCCAGTTCCTGGCCGAAGCCGAGCGCCCACTCCTCACCGTCTCACCGCACGGTGATGCTCTTCAGCTGAAGCTTTGCGATGCCGACACCACCGGCGCGGGTTGTGCGAAGCGGCGTAGGTGTCGGAGCTAACGGAGAGCGCGTTACGTGTCGATCTCTTCGCTTCGCGCGTCGCGCGCGCCGCGATCTCCATTAGCGTCGGAAGTTCGCCGTCAATTCCATCAACACCTGGACGAAGGCCTTGCTCGCTGCCGTCCGATACGCGTCCTTGCGTTGCAGCAGCACGGCCGTGCGCGTCGGCAGCGGCGGGTCGAGCAGCACGGGGTGCAGCTCGGTATGCTCGCGCGCGATGCCGTCGGGCAGTACGGTTGCGAGCTGCCCACGCCGCACAATCTCGACGATCGCACTGATCGAACTGACCTCGATGGCAACCTGCGGGAGAATCCGGTTCTGCGTGCAGTATTCGTCGATGTAACGCCGCGTCGCGAACGCCTTGTTAAGCAGCACCAGCCGTTCGGTGGCGAAGTCCTGCGCGGACAGCGGCTTGCGGCGCGTCGCGCGCGCATGGCCGCCGCCGACGACGAGGCTCAGCGTCTCGCGAAACAACGGCTCGCTTTCGATTTCCGCAGTGTGGACGGGCTCGAACGCGATGCCGGCGTCGAGCCTGTCATCGGCGAGCTGCGCTTCGATCTGATCCTGCGTGATTTCCTGAATGTCGATCGCGATGCCGGGATGCAGGCCATAAAAAAGATCGATCACGGGCCCCACGAGATACGCCGTGAAGGTCGGCGTCACGGCAAGGCGCAGATTGCCGCGGCTCAGTTCGCCGACGTCATGTATCGCCCGCACGCCCGCATCCAGATCCTGTAGCGCGAGCTTCGCATAGCGCATCCACGCCGCGCCCGCATCCGTAAGTTGCAGGTTCCGCCCCGAACGGTCTAGCAGCTGCGTGTGCAGCGTCTCTTCCAGTTGCCGTATCTGCTGCGACAGCGTGGGCTGCGAAACGTGCAGCGCCTCGGCGGCGCGCGTGAAATTGCGGTGTTCCGCGACAGCCAGGAAATAACGGATATGACGCAACAGCATGGCGAATTCCTCGTCCTCGAATAACTATTGGTGTTGCCTATGGTGAGCATCATAAACCCGTCTTGGACACTATGACGGAACAGGTTCATTCTCTGTTCAACGCATCGCACTGAGCGACACGGCAACGAACGCCATATTGAATGGAGCAGACCATGCAAGAGATCATCGACGGTTTTCTGAAGTTTCAGCGGGACATCATGCCCGCGCGCAGGGAGTTGTTCCGCAAGCTGGCCACCAGTCAGACGCCGCGCACACTGTTCATTTCCTGTTCCGATAGTCGCATGGTTCCCGAACTGGTCACGCAGCGCGAACCGGGCGATCTGTTCGTGATCCGCAATGCCGGCAACATCGTGCCTTCGTTCGGTCCTGAGCCCGGCGGTGTGTCGGCAACGGTCGAATATGCGGTGGCCGCGCTCGGCGTGACGGATGTGGTGATATGCGGCCACTCGGACTGCGGCGCGATGACGGCCGTCGCGACGTGCAAGTGCCTCGACCATATGCCCGCTGTCGCGAACTGGCTGCGCTACGCCGACTCGGCGAGGCTCGTCAACGAGGCGCGTGAACATGCGGGCGAGCGCGAGCGCGTCGACTCGATGGTGCGCGAGAACGTCATCGCCCAGCTCGACAACCTCAAGACCCACCCGTCAGTTGCACTGGGACTCGCGCAAGGCCGCCTGAATTTGCACGGATGGGTCTACGACATCGAATCCGGCTCGATCGACGCGCTCGACGCCGCGACCCGCCAGTTCGTGCCGCTCGCTGCGCATCCCGATGTCACCGCGACGCCCGCCGAGTGCGCGGCTGCGCTCTGATTCCCGGCTTGTCACACCGACTGTCGATCTCACCAGGTTAATTTTTACCCAAGGAGCAACATCATGACCCAATCGCAAGTCACACCGAACGCACGCGAAGCATTGACGGAAACGATCGTCGACGCGAAGGTGCGCAAGAACCTCACCTTCGAAGCCATCAACGAAGGCACGGGCTTGAGCCTCGCATACACGACAGCCGCGCTGCTCGGTCAGCATGCGCTGCCGGAGAATGCGGCGAAGCTCGTCGCCGAACGCCTCGGGCTCGACGACGACGCCGTTCGCCTGCTGCAAACCATTCCCGTGCGCGGCAGCATTCCGGGTGGCGTGCCGACCGATCCCACCGTCTACCGCTTCTACGAAATGGTGCAGGTGTACGGCTCGACGTTGAAGGCGCTGGTTCACGAGAAATTCGGCGACGGCATCATCAGCGCGATCAACTTCAAACTCGATATCCAGAAGGTGCCGGACCCGGAAGGCGGCGAGCGTGCCGTCATCACGCTCAACGGCAAGTATCTGCCGACCAGGCCGTTCTGAACCCAATGATGCAAAGACGAAAATTCTTACTGAGCACCGGTGCCGCGCTTGCTTCGGGCGGCCTTGCCTTCTCGGGTTGCACGATGACGAGGCCGCGCTCCACGTCGAGCACCAGCAACGCGCTGTACCCCACAAGGAGATCCGAAATGACTTCACCCGCAGCAATTCGCCCGCCGCTTCCCCCGTTCACGCTGGAGACGGCCATCGAGAAAGTCCGTCTCGCGGAAGACGGTTGGAATTCGCGCGACGCCGCCAAGGTCGCGCTCGCCTATTCGCTCGACACGAAATGGCGCAATCGCGCAGAGTTCGCGAACAATCGCGCGGAAGCGCAGGCGTTCCTCGAGCGCAAATGGAAGAAGGAACACGAGTATCGTCTGATCAAGGAACTGTGGGCGTTCGGCGGCAATCGCATTGCCGTGCGCTACGCCTACGAATGGCACGACGACTCGGGCAACTGGTTCCGCTCCTACGGCAACGAGAACTGGGAGTTCGGCGAGGATGGTCTCATGCAACGTCGCTATGCGTGCATCAACGACATGCCGATCAAGGAATCGGAGCGCAAGTATCACTGGCCCTTGGGCCGTCGGCCGGACGATCATCCGGGACTGAGCGAGTTGGGACTTTGAAGCCCGGATCGTTACAGCCGCGATGAGCCATTAGCGCCCAACAATCCAGTGGCGACGAATGACCGATTGTTGGGCGTGCGCCGGCGCGCCGTCGGGATGTAGCGACTTAAATGTCGTTGAATTATTCGCGACTTTTCGTTTGCTCCTCTTGGGTGAAAGTATGATCTGTGTCCGGTGTCAGGTCTGAGCTGCAAAGCAGTCTTTCAAATCGCCAGTCTGCGGAATCGACGATCGGCCGCAGATGGCCGCACTGAGACCGTCGACTGACACCATCTGTCAAATCAAGTGCAGACATCTACACTTGAAGCGTTTGGTCCCTGCGAAAGCGCTTCGCGTCATCGAGAGCAATCACGCGCCGGGCCGCTTGCCTGTGCCCGCGGGACTCACGCGGCAGCGGTCCACCAGGCATGCCGCGCCCCTTCGTTCAACGCTCGGTGGTGCTGCTGTGATCAACGTGGTCGTGCCGCCTCAGCGAACGTCGCCACGCCAGCTTGCGCTGTTCGAGGAGCCTCTTCCAGTCGAGTTTCATGAGTATGTACACGAGCCCGAGCAAGACCAGTTGGGTGACGACGAAATAGCCGCCGAGATAGCCGCCTTCCAGCTGCGTTTCCGGATCGACTTGTTCGGATACGAACCGGCCCAGATGCGCCCAGATTGCGTAGCTCACCGTACGGCCGACGAAGAAGGCCGCCCCGATGACCTTGAGCGGCAGCCCTGAAAGCCCGTACGCGATGAAAAGGTAGTTCGAAGGAAACGGGCTCAACGCATAAAGGAAGAACCCGCCGACGGTCATCTTCCTGTGCTTCTCCAGCCAGGCTCTCACGACGTCGATGTTCTGCCGGTCGGATTCGCGCATCAGCCGTCCGCGGACGAGCGACCGCGCAAACGTGGCCAGGATCAGCCGGCCCAGGGTTGCCGCGCCGGCTGCGACCACCGCGAAGGCCACCGGGTTGCCCTCGGGAACATTGAAGCCGACCCATGACATGGCCATCCAGGTTGGCGGCGCGAATGCCGGCATCAGATTGATCAGCAGCACCACGACGAACAGGATTGCCAGTGTCGCCACGACCGACCTCTCAGCGGATAGCCATGCAGCTTTTCATTTTGCTTATGGCTGCACCGTCGCGCTTGATGCATGTCAAGCCATCGAGGACGGCGCTGCCGTGCCAGCGGTCAACCGGCGGTCGACGGCCCATGTGAAGGATCAGGGCCGGCGTTTGGCTCGGCCGCTTGCGGGTTTGCCTGCGGGTTTGCCTGCGGGTTTGCCTGCGGCTTTGCTTGCGGGCGTGCCTACGGGTTTGCTTGCGGGTTTGCTTGCGGGTTTGCCAGTGGGCTTGCGCGAACCCGCAGCGGGCTTGCTGGCGGGCTTGCTGCGTGGCTTCTGCACGCTGAACGGGCTGCCGCTGGACAAGCTGGTGTCCTGACCCGTGGTCAAAGCGCGCTGCGCGACGGGTTGGTGTTTGTTTTCGTCACTTTGCGGGCGCCGTTTCTTGCCGGGCACTGGCATGGCGCCCGGCGACGCAGCTTGCGGCACTTTGGGCTTCTTGGGTTTTTTGGGTTTCTTGACGATCTGGCCCGTCGCGCTGGTTTGCGGCACGCGGTGTTCGGCTTCGAAACCGGGTTCTTCTTCACGGGGCAGCGTTTGCCGGATCAGCGCTTCGATCGCGGCCAGTTGCGGCGCTTCATCGGCACACACAAGGGACACCGCCACGCCGCTGGCGCCCGCGCGGCCGGTACGGCCAATACGGTGCACATAGTCTTGCGCCACGATCGGCAGGTCAACGTTGATCACCAGCGGCAGGTCGTCGATATCGAGCCCGCGCGCAGCCACATCGGTGGCGACGAGCATCTGCACTTCGCGCGTCTTGAAGCGCTCCAGCGCACGCAGGCGCGCGGGTTGCGGTTTGTCGCCGTGGATGGTGTCGACCGCATAGCCCGCATCGGCGAGCATGGCAGCGAGATACTCCACGCCACTGCGCGTTTTGACGAAAACCAGCGCGTGTTCCCAGTTGTTCTGGGCCACCAGATGCATGAAGAGTTCAGGCTTGTTTCTCTTGTCCACCGGCACGACCCACTGCCTGATTTTACTGGCCGTAGCATTGGGCGGGCTGACGCTGATATTGACGGGGGCGCGCAGAATGTTCGCCGCCATCGCGCGGATATCATCGCCAAACGTGGCGGAGAACAGCAGGGTCTGCCGCTGAGCAGGCAAGGCTGCAAAGACGGCGTCGAGTTCGCGCGCAAAGCCCAGATCCAGCATGCGGTCGGCTTCATCCAGCACCAGCGTCTGAACCTGATCGAACTGCACGGCGTTCTGGCGATTGAGATCCAGCAAACGGCCAGGCGTGGCGACGAGTACATCCACGCCTTTGCGCAGCTTCATCATCTGCGGGTTGATACTCACGCCGCCATAGGCGGCCAGCAATCGCAAGCCGAGACCTTTGCCGTATTCGACGAAGCTCTGCAGCACCTGTTCAGCCAGTTCACGCGTAGGCACCAGCACCAGAACACGCGCGCGGTTGCTGGACACTGCCGGTCCGTGTTGCACCAGCCGCTGCAACAACGGCAGCGCGAAACCGGCCGTTTTGCCCGTGCCGGTCTGTGCTGCGGCCATGACGTCCTTGCCGCTGAGCACAGCCGGAATCGCCTTGGCCTGCACCGGCGTAGGTGTCTGGTAGTCGAGTTCCTGCAGATTACGCAGCAACGGATCGATCAAACCAAGCGAGGCAAAAGACATGGGCGTATTCCGGGCTAAAGCCGCAATTCTAGCGGGTACCGCGCCTATTGCGCCCATGTATGCCGCGTTCAGTGCTGCGGTCGTGGGAAGCGGCGCCGCGTCCTGTCCGGGGGGACCATCGGGTAGCCGTGCTCAACGGGTTTTCTGAAGAGCCGGGTTTTGCCCGGCGGCGTCGCGCCGACCGCAGACCCGGTCGCAGCGGTTCAGCCGAGCATGGCTAAAGCCGTCGTCAGAACGGCGCGTTTGAATGCCTTGGGACGCCGCGGTAAGGAAGAGAACGGACTCAGTACATGGCTATAGGCGACAGTTTTGCTGATGCCATTGGCGAGCATCGTGAACATGATGTCGGGATCTTGCCGCGAAATCTCACCTGCGTCGATCGCATCGATGAGCAACGGCACGAACACGTCATGAAACGGCCGCACCACCCGTTCGATCAGCAGGTTAAGGCGCTCTCCAGTTTCGGTTGCGGCAGTCGAAAAAAACATGCCAACGTCTGGCGTCAGAAACACCTGGTCGATCAGGATCGACACGGCGCCCTCGACGCGCGCTCGCGGTCCTGGACCTGAAATCTCCCGCAAGGCGGCGGTCTTCGCGACCATGGGAGCCACTTCGTCGGCAATCTGGTCCACCACGGCAATCCACAGCGCTTCCTTCGAGCCGTAGTGATGCGCGACCAGCGCGGGGTCGACACCCGACGCCCTGGCGATTTCGCGCACGCTCGTCGCCTCATAGCCGCTCCTCGCGAACGCCCCTCGGGCAGTGCGAAGCAATGCGTCGGCGCCACCCGCGTCGCTGCACGCTGGGCGGCCGCGCGACCGACGGGGCGTGGGAGTCGTCGTGGCGCACTGGGTTTGATCGTGAGGGTGTTTCATCGGCGACGGTAGATCGTGTTCAAGGAAAACTAAGAATTTTAACGGGTGCCGCACCGCGAATAGCAGCGGCACCGATTTGACATGAACCCTTCGAAACCTTAGTATCGCATTAATTCATCACTCGTAGAATATTCACCCATGCGCCAGACCACCCGGATCGTCATCGTCGGCGGCGGTATCGCTGGACTTCTGCTCGCGACCAGACTGGGCAACACGCTTGGCCGCAACGGCCGCGCTCAGGTCACGTTGATCGACAAAAGCGCAACCCACATCTGGAAGCCCATGCTGCACACGATCGCGGCGGGCACGCGCGATGTCCAGCAACAGCAGGTCATCTATCTCGCCCACGCTCGCGACCACGGCTTCAACTATCAGCCAGGCGAGATGGAAGGCCTGGACCGCAATGCGCGCATCGTAAAGCTGGCTGCGCTGCGTTCGAAGTCGGGTGAAATTGTGATCGGCCCGCGCACCGTCGAATACGATGTACTGATTCTTGCGTTAGGCAGTCGCGCCAACGACTTCGGCACCCCAGGCATCCTCGATCATTGCCATTTCATTGACAGCCAGGCACAGGCTGAGGTCTTCAACGAAGCATTGCGAATCCGCATATTCCAGAGTGTTGTGACGAATAGCGCGTTGCGCGTGTCGATCGTCGGCGCCGGAGCGACTGGCGTCGAACTGGCAGCGGAATTGAGCCGTTTGCTCGAAGTGGCGTCGAGTTACGGCGACCCCGGCATCCGCTCACGTCTGAACCTCACCCTTTATGAAAGCGCACCGCGCGTACTGGCCGCGTTTCCGCCGGCGGTGTCGGAGTCCAGTGAGGCACAGTTACGGCATATTGGTTTCACGGTGCGAACCGGCACGCGAGTGACCGCCGCCGAACCCGATGGACTCCGGTTGGGCGATGGCAGCCACCGACCGGCGGATTTGATGGTGTGGGCGGCGGGCGTCAAGGCCCCTGATTTTCTAAGCAAACTGGATGGGATCGAGATCAATCGTTCCAATCAGATCGCCGTCAGGCCAACCCTGCAGGCGCAGGACGACGACACACTGTTCGCGATCGGCGATTGCGCGACGTTGACGCTCGCCGGCAATGAACGTCCTCTCGCACCCACGGCGCAAGTCGCCACGCAGCAGGCACAACATCTCGCCAGGCACTTGCCGGGCTGGCTAGGCGGCGGCTCATTGCCCGACTTTGCATTTCACGACTTCGGCGCGCTGGTATCGCTGAGCGACTACAACGCCTTTGGGACGCTCGGGCAGTTCGGGTTCTTCCGTGGCGGATTCATCAAGGGCCGATTCGCGCAGTTCAGTCACGCCATGCTCTACCGGCAACATCAGCAGGCTTTGCACGGTTTTGGCAAGGCCATGATGCTGTGGACCGCCGAGCAGATCAACGGCCTCGTGCAGCCGAAGATACGGCTGAGCTGAACGCCACCTGTCGCTTGACAGGTGTGCAAGGGACGTGTGCAAATCTTGTGCGAACGACTCAAGCTGGCCGCACTCGGACCGACGATGCGGGTGGGTGAATTTGCTCAGGCGCCGACCCGATGCATGGAAGTGCGTACATCGACCATCGTCTGACGCTTCCGGTTCGACTGGCATACCGGCCCCACGGCAATCGCCGGGGCGAGCATTCGTAAGAGCGTAGGGCACTCGCGCCAACTCTGACGATCAGTCGCAAACTGTGGCGCCAGTCGCACTTGCTCTGACGCTCTACGCCTGTCTTGCCCGTTGCGCTAACTAGTATCGAGTTAGCTGAAAAGCGGATCTCGTCATTGCTGCTAGCGTAGTGAAAGGAACAACGGCCATGCGCCGCGAAAACGAACAGGCTGAACCCTGTTTGGAGGGGCGGTCACGCCAAAGCGCTTCACGGACCGCCCTGAGCGTGATCGAAAAACCCGGGACTCGCTGCTCGGGTGCACCGTTCGCATGTGTGGCAAAACACATCCCCCTTCAATTTTCCCTCCGCGTTGAACGCGAAAATATCCTATGCTGCCTGCACCGGTTGAGATCTTCCCTCCGTTCGACTTGACGACGACGCTGATAAAAAATGATCCTCGGTCCAGGAACGCCCGTCATTGCGTTATTTGTCGCCGCTGGCCTCATCGCGACGCCGGCCCTCGCGCAAAGCGAGGATGGCGCGCGCATCGCCATGCAGATTTGTTCCGGCTGCCACGGTGTAGGCGGGCGCAGCGAATCGCCGATGTTTCCTAAGCTCAATGCGCAGACACCCGAATACATTGAAGCCCAATTGAAGGGATTCCGCGAGCACGCGCGTGGCGAAAACACAGCCCGCGATTACATGTGGGGCATGGCTGCACTGCTGGATGAAGCCGCGGTCAAATCGCTGGCCGCCTATTTCTCGCGCCAGCCGGCAACGCGAGGCGCGAGCGGCGACGCCGCCCTGACGGCCAAGGGGCAGGAAATCTTCGAGCACGGCGTGCCGGATAAGGGCGTGCCGGCTTGCGCGACATGCCATGGCGCACAGGGCCAGGGGGCTGGCACATTCCCGCGGCTGGCCGGGCAGCACAAGGAATATCTGTTTCATCAGATCGAAGTTTTCAAAAATGGCACGCGTGGGAATGCGCCCGTGATGAGCGCAGTGGCGCACACCTTGAACGACGAACAGGCAAAGGCCGTGGCCGTCTATCTGCAATCCAGATGAGATTTCCTCCGCTTTGCGGGCCGGGGGACTGCGGAAAGGCCTTTCCGTCCGTCAACTGATCAGCTGATCTCCGTCAATGCTTCACCGGCAGGGCGCAGCAAGATTCACGTTGGCTGATGATTCACCTTCGTTTCCTGCAGTCTTAAGGTTTCCTTAAGGAATGGTGCGATGCGGTGCGACACCGCAGAGGGAGAAACGATCATGAATTCGGCGCTTGCGCGCGACCGAGCATGCTGGGGCCTGTTTCGTCGCGCCTCTACCGCTGTACTGGCGGCGCTTTGCCTGTTCCAGGCCTCTGCGGTCCACGCGTTGCCCATATTCGCGCGGCAGACGGGGCAAAGTTGCGTGGCATGTCACGCGGGCGGGCAATTTCCTGAACTGACACCCTATGGTCGCTGGTTCAAGTTGAACGGCTATACCCTTGGAAAGCGCACGATTCCGCTAGCGGCAATGGCGACGGTCGATATGAGTAACACAAGGAACAACGTTGACTCCAACGGGGCGCCCATCAATCCAAAAAACGGCCTTCCGATCTTCGATGCGGCCAGTATTTTCCTCGCAGGGAAAATTACCGATCATATCGGCGGATTCGCCCAGTTCACGTACTCGAATTACGATCACCAGAACGGCGACGGCAAGTGGCAGGGGCGCTGGGGATCGGACAACACCGATTTCCGTTTTGTCGACAGCATCATAGGCGACACCAGCGACCTGGTACTCGGCCTGACCCTGCACAACAATCCGACCGTGCAGGACGTCTGGAATAGCGCGCCTGCATGGAGCTATCCCTACGTTTCTTCGACGATCAGTCCGGTCGCCCGCATTCAGAACCTGCCGATCATCGATGGCGCATTGGCCCAACAGGTCGTTGGCCTGGGCGGCTACCTGTATTGGAACAAGACGATCTACGCCGAATTGACGGCGTACAAAACGGCCGATGGCATCTGGTCCTTCCTGAGCCATGGCAACAGTGCGGGCGATCCGGCTCACCCGCAGATCTATCTGCGCGGGTACAACCCTTACGCGAGAATCGCCTTAACCCACGAATGGGGCCCGCATAGCGTCATGCTAGGCGCGTTCGGGTTAAGCGTGGAGGTCTATCCCAACGATGCAAACTCATTCCCGATATTCGTGCAGGGCGTAACCCGCTATCGGGATATTGGCGCGGACGCCCAGTATGAGTACATTCTCGACCCGCATACGATTACCGCGCAGGCGCTCTATGTCAAAGAGAACATTCACGATCCGAACAATTTCGTTCTCGGCGACAGCACGTCGGGGAATTTGAACAGCCTGCGGCTCAAGGCGTCGTACATCTACCAGAACAAATACGGCGTAAGCCTTTCCTTCTTCAATACGACGGGCAGTTCCGATAGTGTCGCTTACGCCGGCAGCGCGAATTTTTCACCGAATACGCAAGGCTGGACACCCGAGATTTTCTGGATCCCGGTGCAATACGTGCGCATTGGCTTGCAGTACACACATTTCACCAAATACCTTGGCGCGACCACCAACTACGATGGTAACGGACGCAACGCAAGGTCCAACGACACACTGTTTCTCTATGTGTGGGCTGCGTCGTGGTGAAACGGGTTGCGCGTCGGCACGCCGCGAGGCCCGCAAAAACATGGCTTTGATGGCCGCGTGGCGGGAGTCAGTCGGGAGTCAGCGTTATCCGGCGCTTGCGTGAGGTGGACCTGAATCCAGGTCCGCTATCCACGCCCTTAAGCGCCGTTCAGGCCTTCTTGACGTACGCACTGCACCAACCCTTGGCGCTGACCAGTTTGCCGGCAAACAGCGGGCAAGGTCCGGACGTATCGCCGGGCTTTCCCTGATAGAGCTGACAATTGGCGCAGGCTTGCCCTGCCTGATACTTCGGGTACCTGGTGGTGTCGACGGTCGCGGCGTCGGCTTTGTAGCCGAGGGTTTGGGCCGTGGGGTCGTTCTCGGAGACTTCCGCGGAAGCCGCGCGCGACTCGGTTTGGAGCACCGACGCAGACGCCAGAGAGGCGGCGACAATAATGAAGTGACGGCGTGAGACTTGCATCATGCACTCCTTTTTACCAGGGGAAATACTGATGCGAGGTAACGGCTCGCGCGAGGCATTGGCGACGCGGACCGCGGCAGTTTCACCATTATTGGGACGGCAACCCGGGCGCGATTGATTTGCGTCAATGATCCTGCGGCGAGCCCGGCCGCCATCGGCATACGACGGCATGCCGACCGTGTATGCGACCGTTTCGCCGATGGCAGGCACAGGACACGAGACGCAGAAGGCTGGCCGTCTCTCGATCTCCCTTGTCTCGTGTAAAAGTCCATTGCCTGGCGGCTCGTCAATTACCCGTGCGCAACGTCCAGACCGTCGCCGAATTGGTGCTGTCGTCCACGGCGGCAAATTGCAGGTGATGCTGGCTGTCCATGCCGAATGCGAGTCCGAACGCGGAACCCGGCGCGGGGTCGACCGACAGCTGCGCGACGAATTGCCCATCCACGGTGAATTCGACGATTTCGCTGGGCTGCTGCGGGTCGGCGTTCACGGCGTCCCCGTTGGCGGTGACGAGATGCCCGTTGGGCGCAAGCGCAAGCGCGAGTGGCCCATGCAGGTGGGTGTTGTCCTGATAGATCATCCGCCCTACGCCGGCGCTATGACTCGCACCCGCCGCACCGTAAATCGCGAACACCGCGTTGTCGCCCGTCGAGGCGACGTAGAGCACATCGTGGAGCGCGTCGTACGCAAGCCCCGTCGGGCCGACGACGAGCGCAGCCGGGTCGGTGCGATGCTGGTAGCCCGAAGCGATGATCGTCGAGGTCGGCAGTTCCGTCACGCCGTTCTCGCCGATCGCCAGATCGATTCGTGCCACCTTGCCATTCAGCACGTCCGACACGAAGACCTTCACGACCTGGCCGCCGTCGATCACGGCGAGATCCCACGGTCCGTCCAGCAGATGCGAGTCCTTCAGCTCCCTGACGAGGTGCCCTTGCGGATTGATGACGAGAAGCGAGCCCGGCGCGACGACGTTCTTGCCATCGGTGGTCGGCACGTTGCCCACCAGCACGAAGCCGTTGCCCAGCACGGCGAGTGCCGTGGTGAGACCGAGGTTGTGCCCCGCAAAAAAGGTCAACGGACTGCTGTTGGGGACGATCTTCACGATCGTCGTACCGGTGCCTTGCAGATTCGATTGCGCATTGAAGTTGGACACCACGACATCGCCGGGCTTGAGCGTGCTCCATGAGGGCACGCCAGCCGGTACGAACGCGATGCCATAGGGATTGACATCGCCGTTGGCCGGCACGGTCGATGAAGTCGCGAACTGCGGCGGCAGGATCGATTCGGGACCGCTGGCCCAGGCGCTTCCCAGCGTTGCGGCGAGGAGCCCCGCACCCAACGCCAGCTCGCGCAGGCAACGGGACACGCGCGGCGCGAGGACCGCG
The DNA here is from genome assembly GCF_038900695.1 of Paraburkholderia sp. JHI2823. Taxonomy (NCBI): domain Bacteria; kingdom Pseudomonadati; phylum Pseudomonadota; class Betaproteobacteria; order Burkholderiales; family Burkholderiaceae; genus Paraburkholderia; species Paraburkholderia sp. JHI2823. Next base: position 14,978 of record NZ_JAYMRY010000034.1, read on the forward strand.
GCATCCAGGCAGACGGATGAACGACATGCAGACAACGAAGGCGAAGCTTTCATCTGACACCTCCTTCTAGCGGGGACGGTCCAGCGAGCCTGGACCCGTCGCGCGGCCAGTGGAGCCACCATGCTTCGCGCGCCCCGCGTCCTGCATAAACGAACCACGAAGGCGGCTATTCCCTCCTTGGCGCGCCATCAGCGCGCACGCTTGCGCGGCGCGGGCGCCGCCGCCAACTGCCCCACCAGAAAATCGACGAAAGCGCGCACGCGCGACGTCAGATAACGCGCGTGCGGATACAGCAGAATGAACGGCCGCGTGCGCCCGCCCACGTCGCGCAGCACCTCCACGAGGCGACCCTCGCGCAGATCGTCCTCGACCACGAAGCGATACGTCTGAAAAAGCCCCGCACCGGCGCGCGCGAGTGTCACGCCGGCGAGCGCGTCGCCCGAGGTTCCGTAACCTCCTCTAGTGAGCACATCGCCGTCTTCGTTCGACCCTTCGAAGATCCACGCGAGGTGGCGGCCACTGCTCGGCATTTCGAACTGTATGCAGTCGTGCGACTGGAGATCCGCCACGGTCTTCGGCACGCCCGCGCGTTTCAGATATCCCGGCGTTGCCACCACCACCATTTCCGCGTCTTCCAGCTTGCGCGCCACGAGGTTGGAATCTGCGGGCGCGCGACCGCGTATCGCAAGGTCGAAACCTTCATCGGCGAAGTCGATGTTGCGGTTGCTCAGGTGCGTCTCGACCTGCACCTGCGGATAGCGCTCACGAAACGCGGGCAGCAGCGGCAGCACGCGGTAGTGTCCATAAGGCGTGGGCATGCTGATGCGCAGCACGCCGGCCGGCGTGGTTTGCTCGCCGGTGACTTCGCGCTCGGCGTCCACGAGCTGCGACAGGGCCTGGCGGCATTGCTCGAAATAGCGCCGCCCCGCGTCGGTCAGGCGTATCTGGCGCGTGGTGCGCACGAAGAGGCGCACGCCGAGCCGCTCTTCGAGCCGCGCTACGGAACGGCTCACCGCGGCGGGCGTGACGCTCGCCGCATTCGCCGCCAGCGTGAAGCTGCCCAGTTCCGCCGCGAGGCAAAAGAGTTCGATGCTGCCGAGCAGCAGGTCGTCGAATTTTCGTTGCATGGCTGATCGCTCTCGCGCCTTTCGTGACACGCAACTGCCGTGCTCGATTCATTACACCGCGTTGCCAATGAATTGTGCCGCTGATATTTACCGCCTTCGCGCGTCTGCCTAGAGTGTGCATCAGGCATGAGGCGCATGGCGCGCCACGCCATCACCGCTCAAGGAGAACATCGTGTCCGTCGAACAAAAACTTGCCGATCTCGGCCTCACCCTGCCCGCCGCGCCGCAACCGCTCGGCAACTACACGGCCGTTTCCGAGGCGGGCGATTTGCTCTTCATTTCGGGCCAGGTGCCGATTGTGGACGGCAAGCCGCGCTGGACCGGGCGCGTGGGCGAACAGCTGACGCTCGAAGAAGGCCAGCAGGCCGCGCAGCTCGCCGCGCTCAACGTGCTCGCGCAGATCAAGCGCCACCTGGGCGGCTTCGAGCGCCTGCACCACATCGTGCGCGTGGAGGGCCATGTGAGCAGCGCCGAGGGCTTCCACAACCAGGCCGGCGTGCTGGACGGCGCATCGGATCTCTTCGCGGCCGTGCTCGGCGAAAAGGCGGGACACGCACGCTCCGCGTTCTCGCATTCGCAACTGCCCGTGAATCTGGCCGTCGAACTCGTCGTGATCGCCCAGATCCTGCCCGTGTGACCCAGCCTTTCCCGCGGCTCAACGCAACATCGGCACGCATGGCCAGTGCGTGCCGATGTGCTCATTCGCGCTTGCCGTCGTTAAGTACCGTTCAACCCCACACGGACTGCAAGCGCGCGATGCTCTCACGCGTTTCGCGCTCCAGTTGCGCCACCAGCTCGGCGGCGGGCAGCGCTCGCGCAAGCGGTGCCGCCTGCCCCGCCCATTGCGCGCCGTAGCCGAATTCGCCTTTGGCCTTCGCGGCCGCATTGAGCGACTTGCCCGCATCGTAGGTGATCGGATACGACGGAATGCGCGGGGCGTTCGGATCCTCGCCTAGCGCGGTGAAACGGTTGACGAGGCTGCGCGCCACGCGGCCCGAGATAGCCGCGGTGAAGGTGGTGTGGCGCGCCGCGTCGCCGAGCAGGGCGGCGCGGTAGCCTTCGTCGGCGGCGGACTCCGGGCACGCCACGAACGCCGTGCCCAGTTGCGCCGCCTGCGCGCCCAGCGCGAGCGCGGCGGCGATGCCCGCGCCGTCCATGATGCCGCCCGCCGCGATCACGGGCACATCGAATTCGCTCACGAGGAGGCGCGTGAGCGCGAAGGTGCCGAGGCCATCGTCGCGCGCCTGCTGATCGAACACACCGCGATGGCCGCCCGCCTCGACGCCCTGCGCGACGATCGCATCCACACCCGCCTCGACCGCCGCGGCCGCTTCGTCGAGATTCGTTGCGCTCGCAAGCAAACGGATGCCCGCGTGTTTGAGTTCGGCGATCACCGCATCGGGCGGCAGGCCGAAATGAAAGCTCACGATCGCCGGCTTTTCTTGCAGCAGCATGCTTTGCATGGCCTTGTCCGCGACGAAGCTCGTGTAGATCTCGGTAAGCGACTGTGGCGGCGTCGCGCCGTATTGCCGGAACACCGGCTCGAGCCAGTCGAGCCACGCACGCTCCACGGCCGCGTCGGGCGTGGCCGGGCGATGGCAGAACACGTTGACGTTGAACGGTTTCGCCGTCAGCTCGCGCGTCTGATGAATGGCCTTGCGCGCGTTCTCCGCGCTCATCGCGGCCACGCCCAGCGAGCCGAGCGCACCGGCGTTCGACACGGCGGCGGCCAGCGCCGGCGTGGTGGTGCCCGCCATGGGCGCCTGAATAATCGGCTTCTGAATGCCGAGCGAGCGCAGCAATGCCCGGTCGTCCGCTTGAGTGCTCATGTTGCTTTCCCTCCGGATGCGTTCGAGTGAGAACGTGCCCGCCTGCCTGGCAGGCTCCAATCAATGATTCAATCAATGCTTCAATCAAGGCTCGAGCGGGACTCGGGCGCGACGCTGCGCCCAGCGCGCGAGTCCGCCGCAAGCGATCAGCAGCGCGCCGGTGGCGAAAAACACGGCGTGCAGGCCGAAGTGAACGCCGATCACGCCGCCGATCACCGGGCCCACCACCTGCCCGCTGAATTGCGCCGATTGCAGATAGCCGAGCATGCGGCCCGTGCTGCTTTCGTCCACCGATTGCCGCGCGAGCTTGCCGATGGAAGGCAAGAGGCCCGCGAGCGTCATGCCCATCACCACGCGCAGGACCGCGAGCTGCCACCACTGCGTAACGAAGGCTTGCGGCACCATCGCAAGCCCCGTGAGCACGAGGCAGGCGACGATCACGCGCCAGCTCCCGAAGCGGTCGGCCAGTGCGCCCAGGCGCGCCGCCGTGAGCATGCTGCCAAGCGCCGAGCATGCCATGACCACGCCCGCCAGGCGCGCGAGCTGTCCGGCACCCACGCCCAGGTTGCCGATATAAACCGTGATGACGGGTTCGATCGACATGTTGGCGAGCAGCACCATCATCGCGGTCACGAGCAGCGCGGCCACCACAGCATAGTCGGGCCGGCGCGCGCCACTGCCCGAACCGGCCGCGGCGTTGCGTGCGTGCGGTTTCGCGTCGCTTTCCGGATGAAACTCTTCCTTCACCACGAAGATGGTCAGCAGCGCCGCCACGGCGATCATCGCGCCGCCCGCGAAAAAAGTGCCGCGGATGCCGATCCAGCCGGGCAGCACGCCGCCCACCAGCGGGCCGATGAGATTGCCCGCGAGCGCGCCGGTCGAAAGTATGCCGAGCGCCCAGCCCGCACGCTCGCGCGGCGCCTGGGTGCCGACCATCACGGTGGAGGCCGACGCGTAGCCACCCACGAGGCCGGCGATCAGACGCAGCGCGATGAGCTCATACACATTGTGCGCCACGCCGATCAGGGACATCACCACGGCCATGCCGATGGCCGCGCGCACGAGCATGGGCTTGCGCCCATAACGGTCCGCAAGCCGCCCCCATAGCGGCGCGGTGAGCGCCGTGCCGAGAAAGGTCGCGCCAAACGCGATGCCCGACCACTGAATGACGGCCGATTGCGAGCCCACGCCGAGCTCGCGCACGTAGAGCGGCAGAAACGGCAGCAGCATGCTGAGGCTCACGAGCGTCGTGAACGAACCGAACACGCAGACGACGAGATTGCGCCGCCAGTACTGGACATTGCGCTCGGCGTAGCCGCGCGCCTGCGGCGCTGCCCGCCCCAGCGCAGCCGTCGAGGAAGAGGCGGCGGGGTTCACCTGGCCCTCAGCGCGGAGAAGAGATCGACAAAGAGCGCAAGCACGAGCGCCGCCGCACCGATCGCGAACAGCACGAGGTAGTTGCCGCCGCTCGACGAGAACACGAACGACAAGCCATAGGCCGCGGCCGCCTGCATCACGGCGAAGCTCGTCGTGGCTCGGCTCCACGCGTCCTTCACCGCGGACGGATGATGCGCGAGCAGTTCGTTCACGCGGCCGAGCGCCAGCGGCACGATGCCGGGCGTGAACGCGCCCACCAGCACCGCCGAGACCATCAGGCCCGGCGTGCCGAAGAACCCGACGGCGGGAATGGCGACCGCCGCCGCTTGCACCAGATACGCCACGCGCAACGCCGGACCGAAGCCCGCGCGATCAGCGAGGTGCCCCGCTACGAGCGGGCCGACGATCGCGCCGATGCCGTACAGCACCCAGAATTCAGCGCCCGCAACGACGCCGCGGCCCTGACCGCGCGCCACGAAATCGACGAGGAAGATCATGTGTGGCACCAGCCCGACGGCATTCAGCCCGTACTGGGCATAGAGCGCGCGCAGCTTCGCGCGGGGATACACCGGCGCGTTTTCGAAGCGCGACGGCGCATGGGCGTGCGCCGGGGCGCCGTGTTCGGGCCAGCCGTTCCACGCGACGAAGGTGAGCAGGAGCGCAACGGCGGCGAGCCCGAGCCACGTGGCCGTGAGCCCCTGGCGCAACAGGATCGGCACGATCGTGCCCGAGGCCGCGATGCCGAGGCCGATGCCGGTGAAAATGCCGCCGCTCGCGAAGCCCCGGCGCGCCGCGGGAACGTGCGCGAGGATCGTGGGCGCGGCGAGCACCATCAGCGCCCCGCCGGAGAGGCCCGAGGCGAACCGCCAGACGAAGAACCACAGAAACGAAACCGGCACCGCGCAGGCGACGAATGCGAGGGTCGCGAGCAGCATCATCGCGCGCAGCACGGTCGCGGGTCTTATGGCGCGAACCATCGCGCCCGCGAGCAGCGCGCCGGCCAGATAGCCGCCGAGATTCGCCGCGCCGAGGTAGGCGGCAGTCGAGGCAGGAAACCAGTGCGCGCCGATGATGGCAGGCAGGAGCGGCGTATAGGCGAACCGCGCGAGGCCGATGCCGATGAGGCTCGCGCTGGCCCCGGCGAGCGTGCCCCGCCAGACGTTGTAGGCCGCCGGCGCGGCTGGATGCGAGACGGCTTGATGCATGACGACTCCCCTGAACCGAGGCAATGAAGCACCTGCTGAAGATGAGAGTCAGTCTAGTTCAGGCCGCGTGGCGAGAGAATCGACGGCATGCGGAAGTCATTCTTCCGCTATTCGATCGAGTGGGGCATGAACAACATTCAATCGGCATCCGTAATGCGCCGGGCCTGCTCGAAATACTCGCGCAGCCGTGGCGCGACGAAGTCGACGAAACTGCGCACCTTGGGGACCGAAAGGCGCCCATGCGGCGTGACGAGATTCACGGGCAGCGGCGCATGCTCGTTGTCGCGCAGGACGATCCGGAGCGCGCCGGCCTCGACCTGCTCCGCCACGTGATAGGAAAAGAGCCGCGTGACGCCGTGGCCCGCCACGGCCGAAGCCAGCGCGGCGCGAATCGTGTTGACGATGAAGCGCGGCGCGAACTGCACCACTTGCGGCAGCGCCGTTTGCCGCGCCGCCGGGAAGCTCCACGAGTCGAGCCCGAAATGCGTCATCGAGATGATGGCGTGGCTGGCGAGATCGGCGGGCGCCTCGATGGCCCCATGCGTGGCCAGATATCCCGGCGAGGCGACCACCACACGCCTCACTTCGCCCACGGGAATGGCGACGAGCGTCGAGTCGGGCAAATGCGCGATACGCAGCGCCACGTCGATACCCTCGTCGACGAGGCTCACCGGCCGGTCGAGCAGGTGCAGGCGGATCGACACGTCGGGATGGCGATCGATGAACGCTTCGATCAGCGGGCGCAGCACGTCCTCGCCCACGGCCACCGCCGCCGTCACGCCGAGCAGCCCGCGCGGCGCGGAGCGCTCGTCGGCGGCGAGCAGGTCGGCTTCCTCGAGATCGGCAAGAATGCGCCGGCACGCCAGCGCATAGCGCTCGCCCGCCTCGCTCAACCGGAGCGTGCGCGTGGTGCGGTACAAGAGCGGCGTGCCCGTGTGCGCTTCCAGAAACGCGATGGCCCGGCTCACCGCCGCGGGCGAGCGGCCCAGCCGGCGGCCCGCGCCCGCTAGACTCCCCTCGTCCAGCGTGGCGACGAATACCTTCATGGCGTCTATACGGTCCATTTCACTTTTGGCGCGGGTTGGCTAGAGGCTGCTTCAGTCGGTGAATCGGGCGTCGATCATAGCGGAATACGCGGACGCGCTAGAATTGATGGTTCTACTTTTGCGGCAAAAGAACATTCATGAAGCGTGTCATCCTCTCGTCCGTCTTCGCTTTCACTGCTTTGTCGGCGGTACCCGCGACCGCCCAACCGTCATCGGGCGATTCAAACGCGAAGCGCGATTGCGCGATCGGTTATGTGACGGGCGTGGCAGGCTCGGCGCAAAGCGTGCGCGACTACCTCGCCACGCCGGACCGCGACAAAATCCGCTATCTCAAGGAAAACGACATTCAATGCAAGGTCGCCGACGACGACAGCCACGCTTCGGGCTGCACCGGCGTCACGCTATTGAAGAACGAGAAGGTGAGCGTGTACGACGACAGCGACCCCGCTACCACCGCTATCGTCGTGCGCGTCGAACTCGATCGGGGCACCTACCCGGTGATCATCGTCGCGCCCAAAAACGAGGTGAAGTGCGACGAGTGACGCCGGCGTCACTTGAGCTGATTGCGCTCGAAGGCGACGATCTCGGGCTCCGGCACGCCCGCCATGCGAGCGGCATCGACGATTTGCGCCCAGCTCGTCGCATCCACGGGAATGCCGTGCGCCCGGCGCTCCTTGCGCGTAGCGTCCTCGCGTTCGCCGGGCAGCAGGATCTCGTCGACGCCCGCCTCGCGCCGCGTTGCCTTTAGCCATTCGACAAACGCCAGCGCCTCGTGCTCGCGCGACGGCGCGTCGAACGCCGCCGGATCGACGATCACCGAGACCATGCAATTGACGATGGCATGCGTGGAAACGATGGTTTGCTCGCGTGTCGTGAAGCCGCCCGAGAGCGCGCCCGCCAGAATCTCGCACATCGCGGCGAGCCCCGAACCCTTGTGGCCCGCGACGTCGCCGCCGAACGCCCGCAGCGCCCCATGCTGCGTATCGCTGAAGAGCGCGCCGGGGTCGCGCGTGGGCCGGCCGTCACCGTCGATCAAGGCCCCCGCCGGCACGTCCACGCCTTTGTTGTACGCCACGCGCACCTTGCCCGCGGCGATCGCGCTCGTGGCGAAGTCGAGCACGAGCGGCGCGCGCCCTTCGAGCGGAAACGCCGCGCAAAACGGGTTGGTGCCGAAGCGACGGTCTATGCCGCCGAACGGCGCGACGAGCGGATCGCCCGCCACGTTGACGAAGTGGAACGACACGAGACCGGCGCGCGCACATTGCTCCGCCCAGTGCCCGATGCGCCCGATGTGGTGAGCGTTGCGCAGCCCGAGCGCACACACGCCAAGCGATTTCGCGCGCTCGATGCCGTGCTCCATCGCTTCGAACGCCACGACTTGACCGAAACCGCGCCCGGCTTCTATCGTCAACACCGCGCCTGAATCGCGTGCGATCTGCGCGTGGGCGTTCAGCTTCAGTTCGCCTTCGCGGCATGCCAGCACGTAGCGCGGAATCATCCCCACGCCGTGCGAATCGTGCCCGGCAAGATTGGCCTCGACGAGGTGGTCGGCGACCAGCGCGGCCTCGCGCGCCTCGCTGCCGGCCGCGCGCCAGATGGCGACGACGAAGGCGTGCAGCGCGCGCGCTTCGATGACGACTTGCGAACCGTTTGAAGCAGTGGCATTCGACATGTTCCGCCCCTTGTGCATGGCAATACGGCAACGGCGCGGCGTGACTGCGCCATCGCGGCAGCCGTTCTACATGACCGCCCCCAGATGCCAGGGCACGAATTCGTTCTGGCCATAGCCGTGCAGCTCACTCTTCGTGCGCGCCCCGGAGGCTGTCGCGAGCATCAGCTCGAAAATCGCCGCGCCTGCTTCGTCGACGCTCTGCTCGCCGTCGAGGATGCGGCCGCAATTGAGGTCGATGTCCTCTTCCTGGCGACGCCACAGCGCAGTGTTCGTGCCCAGCTTCAGTGAAGGCGAAGGCGCGCAGCCGTAGGCCGAACCGCGGCCTGTCGTGAAGCAGATCAGATTGGCGCCGCCCGCCACCTGCCCCGTGGCGGAGACCGGGTCGTAGCCTGGCGTATCCATGAACACGAGCCCTTGCGCGCGTACGGGTTGCGCATACTCGTAGGTCTCGACCAGCTGCGTCGTGCCGCCTTTCGCCACCGCGCCGAGCGATTTTTCGAGGATCGTCGTGAGGCCGCCCGCCTTGTTTCCAGACGACGGATTGTTGTCCATGCTGGCTTCCATGCGCGCGCAATACGCCTCCCACCAGCGGATGCGCGCCACGAGCTTTTCCCCCACCTCGCGCGAGACCGCGCGCCGCGTGAGCAGATGTTCGGCGCCGTAGATCTCGGGCGTTTCCGAGAGAATGGCCGTGCCGCCATGCGCGACGAGACGGTCTACGGCCGCACCGAGGGCGGGATTCGCGGAGATGCCCGAGTAGCCGTCCGAGCCGCCGCACTGCAGGCCGACCATGAGGTGGCGCGCAGGCACCGGCTCACGCGTCACGTTATTCGCCTCGGCCAGCAGCGCGCGCACCTGGTCGATGCCCGCGGCGACCGTGCGCGCGGTGCCGCCGGTCTGCTGGATCGTCAGGGTCGAGAGGCGCGCGCCGCGTTCGAGTTGCCCGGCCTCAACGAGGCCGTCGATCTGGTTCGTCTCGCAGCCCAGTCCGATGATCAGCACTGCATAAAAGTTGGGATGCCGCGCATAGCCCGCCAGCGTACGGCGCAAGACGGTAATCGGCTCGCCCTCGGCGGCGAGCGCGCATCCTTCACCGTGCGTGAGCGCCACCACGCCATCCACGTTGGGGAAGGCCGCGAGCGCCTCGGGGTGGATGTCACGCCTGAAGTGATCGGCAATCGCGCGCGCGACCGTCGCCGAGCAATTGACAGACGTCAGGATGCCTATGTAATTTCGCGTCGCCACGCGGCCATCGGCACGCCGGATACCGAGAAATGTGGCGGGGTGCGTGGCGGCCGGCGTTTCGTGCGCGTCCACCCCGAAGGCGTAGTCGCGCTCGAAATCGCCCATCGACAGATTCTGCGTGTGGACATGCTCGCCGCGACGGATCGGACGGCTCGCGAAGCCGATGATCTGCCCGTAGCGGCGCACCGGTTCGCCCGGCGCGATATCGCGCAAGGCAACCTTGTGCCCGGGCGGAATCATGCTCGCAACCGTGTATTCGCCATACAGCGGCGAACCGGGCAGCAACTGCGCGCGTGCAATGGCGACGTCGTCGCGCCGGTCGAGCAGAATCAGCGCGGCCGAAAGCGCCGAAGCGGCGGGCGTATCGAATGGGCTCATTGCGGCGTTCCGTTGAAAGCGCCACGTACGCCCACGTAGAGCGAGTACAGCGACGTACTGGCCGCGATGAAGAGACGATTGCGTTTCGGGCCGCCGAACACGAGATTCGCGACGGTTTCCGGCACGAGGATCTTGCCGAGCCGCGTTCCATCGGGCGCGTAGCAATGGATGCCGTCGCCCGCGCTCGTCCAGACGTTGCCGTGTTCGTCCACGCGCATGCCATCGGGCACACCGGGTGAGACTTCCGCGAACACGCGGGCGTTGTGCAGTTTGCCATGCGCATCGACGTCGAACACGCGGATATGATGCGGACCGTTCTCGATATGCGAGGCGCCCGAATCGGCGACGTAGAGGCGCGACTCGTCGGGCGAGAAGGCCAGGCCGTTGGGCTTGGCGAAATCGTCGGCCACGCGTTCCACCACGCCGGTGCCCGGCGCCACGCGATAGACATGGCATGCGCCGATCTCGCTCGGCGCCCGAAAGCCCTCGTAGTCGCCGAGAATGCCGTAGTCGGGATCCGTGAACCAGATCGAGCCGTCCGAATGCACGATCACGTCGTTGGGCGAATTCAGGCGCCGCCCTTCGAAGCGGTCCGCGATCACGGTGATCCGCCCGTCATGCTCCGTGCGCGTCACGCGCCGCGTGCCGTGCTCGCACGTCACCAGACGACATTCGCGGTCGAGCGTATTGCCGTTGCTGAAATTGGCGTTCGCGCGGAACACGCCCGCGCCGATGCCGGGCACCCAGCGCATCATCCGGTTATTGGGGATGTCGCTCCAGACGAGAAAGTCGCCTGCCGGGAACCAGACCGGCCCCTCCGCCCACATGCAGCCGCCCGCGAGTTTCTCGAACTGTGCGTTCGGCTGCAGCAGCATGCGAAAGCGCGCATCGTGGATTTCGTATTCTTGAGGATTCATCGTTCCGGCCTCGTATCGTCAGGGTCAGGTCACGGCGTCGCGCGTGACCGGTCGCAGACTGCCGCGCCGGACAATTAAATCCCAGTTGAATAGGCGTGTGAAGAATTTATTCATGCGCCTGGAATGTGGTTTACCCGCAAGCCCGCTTGGCGATCGGGTCCAGGCGAAAATCTGGTCCAGATCGAGCTCTCCAGTGCGCTATTGGGCGTTCTGGGCAGCCTTCTGGGCAGCGGCGGCGAGCATGGCGTCGCCAATGGGAGATTCCCCGAGCGACTTGAGCGCTTCGCCCGCGCCGCGAATATCGCGCTCCTCCTTGTTCTGGCTGAGCTTGCTCTTGCCCACGAGGCGCGTGATCTCGATCTGCACGCCGACGATCGCCTTGACCAGCGCATCCGTGTATTCCCTTGGCGCGTCGGCCATTTTCCATGGCGTCGGCTGCGAGGCTTCGTGCGTGCGCGTCAGGCGGCCGATCACCCCACGCACGTAGCGCTCGTCGTCGAGGATCGTGATGCGCCCGTGCGCATGAACCACCCTGTAGTTCCACGTCGGCACCTGCTTGTGCGCTTCGTGCTTGCTCGGATACCAGTTCGGCGAGATATAGGCATCGCCCGCTCTGAAGATCACGAGAACCTCATCGCCGTTGGCTACGTCCTGCCAAACGGGGTTGGCCCGCGCGACGTGCGCGCGCAACACACCGAGTTCGCCCTCTTCCGCTGCGAGTTCGAAAGGAATGTGATTGGCGTCGAGGCCGCTCTTCCCGTGCGTCACCAGCGTGCCGAACGGATGTTGGGCGATGCATTCATGCAGGACTTCCTTGCGGTTCTCGGCGAAATGGGCGGGTACGTACATGCGGGATGCCTGCTCGTGGGATGAGTAGAAAACGTGGCCGGCGCAGCCACGCGTTTCCAGTGTGCCTCAAATATGGCTCATTCCATAGATCCACCTTGCTGCATTTTCAAGGGACCAAAATCATGCCCGGAACAGCACAAGTAAAGGCGATGCCCCATCCGGGTCTGCGAGCGTCACGCCAGTCAGTGCAGCGCCTCCGCCACAGTCCGCTGGTGCACGCGCTCGAGTTCGGCGAGCTGCTGCTTGCTGTTCACGCCGAGCGTCTCCCATTCTTCGTCGGGCTGTGCGGTCACGACCGGATGGCCGGAGGCGATCGCGGCTTCCACGACGTCGGTGAGGTAATACTCGCCCTGGGCGTTGTCGTTTTTGAGCGCGTCGAGCCAGCCCGCGAGCGGCGCGGTGGGCGTCACGACGATGCCCGTGTTGATCTCGGCGATCTTGCGCTGCGCTTCGTTCGCGTCCTTCTGCTCGACGATGCGCACGACCTCGCCCGCCGCGTCGCGCACGATGCGGCCGTAACCGGTCGGATCGTCGAGCGTGACGGTGAGAATGCCGTAGCCGTCCTGGCCGGCGGCATCGACAAGGCGCCTGAGCGTCGAGGCACGCGTGAGCGGCACGTCGCCATAGAGCACGAGCGTGGGCACGCTGGCGTCGAGCAGCGGCAGCGCCTGCGCGAGCGCGTGGCCCGTGCCGAGCTGCTGCGCCTGCAGCGCGAACTGGACGTCGGGCGCGCCGACGGCCTCGCGCACGGCTTCGCCGCCATGGCCGACCACGACCACGAGGCGGGTGGGCGAAAGCGTGCGGGCGGTGTCGATGACGTGCGAGAGGAGCGGCTTGCCGGCGAGCGGATGCAGGACCTTGGGCAGCGCGGAGTGCATGCGTTTGCCCATGCCTGCCGCGAGGATCACGATATTCAATTCGTACCTCTATATATTTTTCGGTTGATATGGTTTTGACTGAGTGCGGGGTCCGGCTTATGCAAATCACTCACCACGTTTCGCCGCGTTAAATGCGTCGGATGCGCACGCGGAACGCCTTAGCGCCCCTCTATCCCCGGCATTCATCCTGATCGTCAGGCGCTGTCGCGGCTTTCAGATCGAAGTCCGCTTCCTGCAGGCCTTCGGGGCTCGTGGCGACCCAATGCAACTGGTCGGGCGAGCGCACGAGCCCGATGCTGCCGGTATAGATCCATTTGACCGGCGACGGCTGCGTGCCCGCGAGTTCGATAGATGAAGACGTCAGCTTCAGATGCAGCAGCCGTCCATCCTGCGACGGCGTGAACGCGCGATCGCCGATCACCGCAACGCCTGCCTCGCGAATGGTCGCCGGCATGCAGGAAAGCGTCGCCGTCGTCGTTCCGTTCGCATCGACGAGCTGCGCGAAGCCGCTGCCCTTGTCGTCAGTGGCGACCACGATGAAGCGCTCGATCGACGGCACGTACGAAGCCGCGTACGTGTAGTACCGCACGTGGCCAGCGATCACACGCGGGTCGCTCAGCGCCCCCGTCGCAGGATCGAGCGTCGCGACCTTCAGCCTCGCATAGGTCTCGCCGCTCACATACTGCTGCCACACGAGCAGCGCGCGCGCCGGCGAGCCGGCGATCATCGGCCACCATTCGCGCACGCGCGGCGCCACGTCGATGGCCCGTTGCAGCGAGCCGTCGGCATCATACGTCTTCACATAGACGCCGTTGCCCGTGCCGAGGTTATCGACGCCGCCACCGTCGACCCAGTCATTCGAATAGAACACCACGAAACGCGAGCCGACAGCGGCAACATGCCCCGAATGGCCGCCCGACAGAACGTCGTTCGGGTACGGCTTCACGCCTTTCAACGCGGACGTGTACAAGCCGTAGCGCTGGCTCACTTCGTTCGGCGTATTCCAGCCGTCTTCGAACGACACCATCACGCGGCCCGTATCGTTTTGCGCGACCGAAACGGGCTCCTGCGCTTCGGGACGCCGGATGAAAATGCGCGGACGGCCGAGATTGCGCTGCTGCGGCGTCCAGCGCGCGATATACACATCGTGCGTCCAGTTGCCGTCGGCGCCCGCGCCGCGCGGCGGCAGGCCCGAACTGCTGAAGAACACGGTCGTTACGCCACGCGCATCGATCGTCGCGCCGATCCCGTGCATGTAGGCGCGCATATCGCCCTTTGGCACGCGCACGGCGCCCGAGGCTTTCGCGGATTTCGCACCAGCCGGCGAAGCGACCGGAAGGAGGCCGCATGCGGCCACCAAGGCAAGCACCGCACATGTCGCCCGCATGCCGTCCCTCACTCGACCGTAACCGATTTCGCCAGATTGCGGGGCTTGTCGACATCGGTGCCGCGCACGCATGCCGTGTGATACGCGAGCAACTGCAGCGGCACCACGTGAAGGATCGGCGACAGGGGTCCGTAATGTTCCGGCAACTGGATCACGCGCACGCCGTGAGTGTTTTCGATCTTCGTGCCGGCATCCGTCAGCACATACAACTCGCCCCCGCGCGCACGCACTTCCTGCATGTTCGACTTGAGCTTGTCGAGCAGTGCATCGTTCGGCGCGACCGTAATCACCGGCATCTCGCTCGTGACAATGGCAAGCGGACCGTGCTTCAACTCACCTGCGGGATAGGCTTCCGCATGCACGTATGAAATCTCCTTGAGCTTCAGCGCGCCCTCCAGCGCGATCGGGTAATGCACGCCGCGCCCGAGAAACAGCGCGTGATCCTTGCGCGCAAGCGATTGCGCCCACGCGACGATCTGGGGCTCCAGCGCAAGGACGCTGTTCAACGCGGCAGGGAGATGGTGGAGTTGACGCAGCGCCAGCGCCTCGTCGTCGGCGCTCACGCGGCCGCGCTCTTTGGCGAGCGTCAGAGCCAGCAGGTAAAGCGCGACGAGCTGCGTCGTGAACGCCTTCGTCGACGCCACGCCGATCTCTGGCCCGGCTCCGGTCGGATATTGCAGCTCCGTGAGCCGCATCATCGAGCTGTGCGGCACGTTGCAGATCGCGAGCGTATGGTGATAGCCAAGCTGTTGCGCATGCTTCAACGCGGCGAGCGTATCGGCCGTTTCGCCCGATTGCGACACGACGACGACCATCCCGCACGGATTCACGACGCTCTCGCGATAGCGGTATTCGCTGGCGATCTCCACTTGCGTCGGAATGCCCGCGATCGATTCCAGCCAGTATTTGGCGGTCAGCGCCGAGTAGTAGCTGGTGCCGCACGCCAGCAGCAGCAACGAATCTATCTCGCTGAACGCGCGCTGCGCTTTCGCGCCGAACAGCGCCGGCGTGATCGAACGCACGCGTTCCGTCGCGTCGGCGACCACGTCGGGTTGCTCGAAGATCTCCTTCTGCATGTAGTGGCGATACGGACCCAGCTCCGCGGCATAGTGGGTAGCGTGATGCGCCTGCAGTTCGCGACGCGCCGTTGCGCCATCGCGATCGATGATATGCACCCCATCGCACGACAGCACGGCGATGTCCCCTTCTTCGAGGAAGATGAAATGCCCGGCCGTGCCGGACAGCGCCATCGCGTCCGAAGCCAGATAATTGCCGCCCTCGCCGACGCCGATCACGAGCGGAGAACCCGCACGCGCGCCGATCACGCGGTCTGGTTCGTTCTTCGCGAAAACGGCGATCGCATACGCGCCACGCAGGCGCTGCAATGCGCGCTGCACGGCCGTCAACAGATCGCGCGACGCTTCCTGCCCGCGCGTGTGGTGGATCAGATGCGCGATCACTTCCGTGTCGGTATCCGATTCGAAATGGTAGCCGAGCGCTTTCAGCTCGTCGCGCAGCGGCTCGTGATTTTCGATGATTCCGTTATGCACGAGCGCAATCTCGTCCCGCGAAAATATCGGGTGCGCGTTGTCGGTTACGGGTGCGCCGTGCGTCGCCCAGCGCGTGTGCGCGACACCGAGTGTGCCCGACAGCCGCGCTTCTTCGACCCGCTCTGCGAGATTCGCCACGCGCTCGACGCTGCGCACGCGACGCGGCGTGCCGTGCTGCAAGACGGCAACACCGCACGAGTCATAGCCGCGATATTCGAGCCGACGCAGGCCTTCAGTGAGAACGCCGACGACGTTGCGTTGAGCAACCGCTCCAATAATTCCGCACATGGTGGTCTCCGTGGTGCGTGAAATTGCTTATGTTTGATGTTCCGATATTGGGGCGCAGGAGCACTCACGCAGCCTGACGCTCGAACTCGGGCGCCGTCACGACGTGCGAGATCATGCCGTCGTCGTCGTGATACGCGACGAGGCAGCGTCCCGCATCGCCGTGCGGGACTTCAAGCGTCGTCACGGGCGGCGGCCCGTCGCTCGTTTCAGGCATGCGCCGCACGCGGTTCGCATTCATCGCATCCATCTGGCGCCCGAAGGTCCAGAGGATCATGGCCAAAACGACGATGCCGATCCCCGAGATCCCCGGCATGAATGCGTCGAGCGACAGTTCTTCTGCACTTGCATGCACCAGACACCAGCGGATGTACGCGGCGGCTAGCACCCAAGTGCCGAGCACGAGTGATGGCCGCACGAAGCGATACCACGCGACCATACGCATCGCCTTTTCCCTCGTGCATTCGGTCGCGAACTGCGAAACGGACTGCTTTGAAACATCGATGATCGGAAATTCCATGTTGTTTTCCCGTGTGGAGGATGTTGAGCCGGTTTTGTCG
This sequence comes from Paraburkholderia sp. JHI2823, assembly GCF_038900695.1. Classification (NCBI taxonomy): domain Bacteria; kingdom Pseudomonadati; phylum Pseudomonadota; class Betaproteobacteria; order Burkholderiales; family Burkholderiaceae; genus Paraburkholderia; species Paraburkholderia sp. JHI2823. The sequence goes on from NZ_JAYMRY010000034.1 coordinate 31,283, forward strand.
ATTCGAATGCTTTATGTCAATTGCTCGTTGGACTGCGGCGCTTCGAGCGCTGCGCTGTACTGAGGCGCTGGTGATGCATCGCCGGCCACCGCGCCGCTCGAACGGATTCCGCGATCCGGGCTCACCCAGCGCGCGCGCTTTCTGCGGCGCTGGCTCACTACGCCCGGCAACGCGATCACTGACGCGATCATGCTGATCGCCCAGAACGCAGCGGGATACCAGACGGTGTCGACGAAATAGCGCATCAGATTCTTGTCGTAGTTCCGATCGATCAGGCAGCCGATCAAGATCTGCGCGCAGCAGGTCGCGAACAGCAGCACACCGGTGCCGCGCGGCATGAATGCGAACCGCCAGCCTTCGGGCAGCGTGAACATCGCGGTCGCCGCCATCATCACGAGCGTGAACAGCATGCAGTACGCCCACACGATGCTGATCGCGTACTCGACGAAAATCGGCCACATCATCATGTTGCGGCGTGACAGCACGGCGCCCGCATACTTGAAGAGAACCTGAATGCCCCCCTTCGCCCAGCGCAGGCGCTGCTTGTAGAGACCGTGGAACGTCTCCGGCATCAGGATCCAGCTGAGCGCGCGCGATTCGAAATTCACGGCCCATCCTTGCACCTGGAGCTTCCAGCTAATGTCGATGTCTTCGGTCAGCATGTCGGAACTCCAATAGCCGACTTCCTGAAGCGCGCGCTTCCTGAACATCGACACCACGCCGGATACGGTCAACAGACGTCCATACATGTGCTGGGTACGCTTGATCAGACCGACGATCGACGAGAATTCGCCCACCTGCATGCGGCCGAGCAGCGACGAACGCGTGCGGATGCGCGGGTTGCCGGTCACGGCGCCGACGGAGGCGTCTTCGAGGAAGTGGCGCAGCATCCAGCCGATCGCTTCCTTGTCGAGCAGCGAGTCGCCGTCGATGCACATGAGGTACTCGGCATCCGAGAGCATCGCTGCCGTCGTGAGCCCGATCGCCTTGCCCTCGTTCTGGTGCTGATGCACGACGACCAGCTTCGGATAGACGTTCACGAGCTCGTTGAGGATCGCGCCGGTGTCGTCGCGGCTGCCGTCGTTGATCGCGATGATGTTGTAGTTCGGATAGTTGAGCTGGTCCAGGCACGCGATCACTTCGCGCACGTTGTCCGCTTCGTTGTAGCAAGGCACGACCACGGACACCTTCGGAAACGTCATCGGCGGCGGCGCCGACTTGCGCCCGGCGTCCCGGCGCTCGACGAGCAGATAGTGAAGCACACCACCTGCCATCCACAGATAGGCCATCAACAATGGATAGTAAAAGACGAAGTTCGAGATAAAGCTGAAGACATTTTTCATTTTGTTCCCCGGATCCGGTTTCGCATCGTTTGGAAATTCACTTTTCGCGCGACGCTCACCCCAACATCCCCTGATTCATGCGCAGTGTGCTTTGCACCGACATCACGTCGCGCAGCACAGTCGTGTCCGGCCGGTTCTTCAGGAAGTCGTCCGGCCCATAGCCCATGTGCACGACGCCTGCGGCGTTGAGCCGTTTCATCTGTGCGCGCAGCACGGCCGCTTCGATGGGTTGCTGCGTCTGCGCGTTGAAGGCGGGCAACTCGAACACGGTCTTTACGGCCGCGCCCGGTTGCTTCATCACGATTTGCCGCAACCTGTCGAGCCATGCGTCGTCCATCGGGCTGGCAGCCCCGTTCGATGCGCGAGGCGCCGCCGTCAGCGCGACGAAGTCGTAGTTCTCGAGGGCCGATGCAAGGCTCACCGAGAAGTTGGATTCGGCGTTCGCGTCGAGCACGGCTTCGGCTGGCATCGTGCGCGCGGTCAGCACGTTGCCGCCGCCCTGATACGCGCGCACGCGCTCTGCAAGCTGGTTCGTGAAGGCGTTCAGATACGCCGTCTTGCCCTTCGCCCAGCGCTGCATCAACTCGTCGGATGCGTGAATCTGGGCGATATCGCCGGGCAGGCCCCACGATCGGTACACTGCCATCGCCGCTGCGCTCGTGTCTTCGTATGCGTTCAACGTCGCATCCGCGCCGAACACCACGCCGTTGAAGCTCGAATAGCGCGTGAGGTCATCGTAGAGATCCTGAATCGTCTGCCGCGCGAGCGGATCAAACGGGCTCAGACGCGGCATGCGTCCGCGCTGCGCATCGCCCGGGCTGATCGACGCGACTTCGACGAGGCGTCCAGCGGCCGCGTGGCCCGCCGGCAGATCGAAAGCGAGCAGCGGCATGCGCGCATACACCTGCACGCCCGCACGCGTGATCAGTTGCCAGGCAGTGCGATTGAACAGGTCGGCGCGCATCGGCAGATGACGGTTGGGGTAGTAGAGCGCGCGCGCGACGCCCGTGTTGTCGGGATCCCAATACGCCTTCAGATACACGGATTTCGGTTCGAGCGCCTTGATGCGATCGAGCAGACGGCCGAGCTTTTCTTCACTCCTGTTGGGATCGGTGTCATACATCTCGTCGAGCGATACGTTGACGACGCGCTCAACCGGGTTGCGCTCGCCGCGATATGCGCCGGGAGAGCGCATCTGCGCGATCAGCGTGCCGACGTCCCAGTCGTACGAAACGAGCAGACGCCGGATCTGCGTGAGCGGCACGTCGGGCGTGTTCGGGCCGTCGTCGAGCGTGAAATGCACGGACATGCCAAGCGCCTGCGACGCATTGATGAGCGCGGCGTTGTACATCCCATAGGGCCACACGGCCGAACGCACCGTTACGCCTACGCGCTCCTGAATCAGATCGACGCTCTTCTTCAGATCACCGCGCACGCGTTCCCGGTACTCGTCATCCGTTTCATAACGCTGCAGTTGCTGGGAGTACAGATGGGCACTCGCAGCGGGCAGTTCGTTCCCTTGTGGATTGGCGAGCGCGCCATGATGCATGTCGTGCGTGTGCGAAGCGACTTCGACGAGGCCCGACTGCGCCATTTCGCGCAGGTCGTCCCAGCTCATGAAGTAGCCCGGCGGCATCACCGACTTGTGGCTGATGCGTACTGGGTCGCCCGCAGGGGTATCCGTCCAGCGCGTGACTACACCGATCAGCGCCGGATAGCCGTACTGTTGAAGCAGCGGAAAGGCGCGGGTGTACTGGCTTTTGTACGCATCGTCGAAAGTGAGCAGCACGGCGCGCGGCGGCAGACGCGGTCCGCCGTTGCGCGACGCGACGATCTGAGCGACGCTCACCGGGCGAAAGTCCTTTGCCTTCAGCCACGCGAAGATGGTGTTGAGCGTTGCCGTGCTGATCGCACAGGTATCGGCGACCGTCGACACGTCGGCGTGCAGATCGTCGCGGATATCGTGAATGGCGAGCACGCGAAACGTGAGTCCATCGTCGGCATCGGCCGGCGGCAAACGGTCGAGCGCGAGGCGAGCCTGCGCGGCGGGCACTGCGGCGAGACCCGCGGCGAAAGCGAGAAAACGTCGGCGATTGAGCTTGTCCATAATGGCCTACAGGGGAACATTCAGGTTCAGGTAGATGAGCTTGCTGGTCTCGCGCGTGTGATCCATTCGCTGGCTGGAAAGACCGAGGCCATACGCAAGGGACGCGTGCGCACTGAACTGCCACTGTTGTTCAAGACGCACTTCCCACAGCAAGCTGTTTCCGATGTCCGTTTGACGATAGCCGCCGAGGGTCGCGTAGGCGCGATTCGCAAGCGACTGGTCGGCGTTGCGCCACGAGGTCCACTGGTACATCGCGGTCACTTGAGCAGTCAGATCGCGGTGAGGCGCGAAGTACGCGGTGTTCGCGAGCGTGTTGCTGCTCGTGTTCAGCTCGACCCATGTCGCGACGAGTTGATTCGGCGTATTGATGAGGCGCTCGTACCAGGTGCCGACCCAGGCCTGGTTGAAGTTGGTGTCGCTATAACGCGCTGCGCCGTAGGCCAGATCGAAGTAGCGGTAATCGTCGATCGTGTAGCGCACGCTGCCCGTTGCCGTGCGGCCCGTCACGCCTTGCTGATACGCCTTCCACGGCAGCGAGTTGGCATTGCTGTCCACCCCCGCCTGGAAGCGCCAGTGATCATCGGGCGCGTAGCTCAGGCTGCCGGCGCCGCCGGTTCTCGCTTGCGGTCCTGTCGAGCGATCGACTTCCGCAGCGGCATCGATGCCGCGGAACCGGAAGTCGCCGCCGATACCATTGCGAATGCGGCTCACGCTGTTGCCGTCGCCTGTGTCCGCACGTCCGCTGAACTGATGCGCAAATACCCGCCAGTAGTCGGCGATCGGCATCGAGTAGAGCTGGGTGTCGATGCCCCAGTTGTTGTCGGCAAGTACCGAATTACCCTTCTGCCCGTTCGCGGCAATGATCAGCTGCGGACTCTTGTAGGCAGCGTAATCGCGCTGGAACACCTTCACCGTGTTGTTGTCCGGAAAGCGGTCTCCGAAAGTCGCGTTCACGTCGGCTGCGCGATCGTACTGGTTCAGCTCGAGCGCAGTGCGGCCCAGGCTGGCCAGCGTTTCGATGTCGCCGGGATGATCGACGAGCGTGTCTTCGTAGACCTTTTGCGCTTCGCGCGGCCGCTGCTGCACGAGCGACGCGTCCGAACGCGCGTTGATCAGCGCAGGATCAAACGGCGCTTCGTGGCGCAGATCATCGAGCGCGGCGACGCCTTCGCGCGTGCGGTCCGTGTAGAGCAGGTACTGCGCCTGCAGCTTTTTCACACGGCCATAATCTTCGTTGACGTCTTCGGGATGCTCGGCGAGATCGGCGCGAACCGGCGTGCTCGCCGAAATTTGCTTCAACAACCGTTGCGCGTCGTCGTAGCGGCCCGAATCCAGGTATGCGAAGAAGAGCCCTTCCTCTACGTCGATGCGCTTTAGCACATGCGGCTCGACGGACGGCACGAGCGGATCGACGGGCGTTTGCAAGGCGTGCTCATACGCGGGCACGGCCTTGCGCGGCTGGTCGAGATACGTGTACGCGTCGCCAGCCGCCGCGTAGGTGCGTGCCGGCATCCGCTCATTGGAGCGGGACAGGGCCTCATAGAGCGCGGTAGCGTCCTTCATGCGGCCAAGCCCCTGCAATGCGGCGACTTTCTCGACCAGCACCGCCCGGCGCACATCGGCGTATTCGTCCGTCTCGGGCGTGCGCGCGAGCATGTCGTCGATGTGCTCGAGCGCGGTTCTGTACTGGGCGAGGCGATCTGGATCATCGGATGCGAGCGATTGCTGCCGGCCCCAGTGCACTTCCGTCTCCACGACGAGCGCTTCGATCTGCAAGAGCTCATGATCGGAGAACGCATCGCGACTCGCGCGCGCGTCCTGCAGCGCAAGCTGCGCCGCGCCCGCACCCGCTTGCGCAAAGATACGTTTGCGGAGCTGGTCGCGCTCCGTGTCCACCTTGCCTTCCGCCACCTGGCCTTCTGCGACGTTCCCCGTGATTCCGGACGCAGTGGTCGGCTGCGCGGCGCAGTAGTCGCGCGCAAGCAGCACCAGCAGCAAGGCGGTCGCCTTGACTGCGGCGTGCTTGTGTCGGCTAGAGCGTTTGGTTTTCATTGTTCCTCGCGTGGTCGGTGCCAGCCGACAGGCAAAGCGATTCCCTGCACCATACGAATGGCGCATTGAGGGCAACAACGATCGCTTTGTCTGGCGAGCGGCGGGTAGTTCAGCGTTGTGTTCCGGGTGCCGGTTATTGCGTTGCGCACCTGCCCCGTTCATTTGCGCGGCGAGCCTTATAGCGAAGCCCGTGCCAGCATCCCGCCGAACCTTCTGTTTTCAGGACTCCGTTCAGAAACCGCCTTGCAAAGCTGCGAGGAACGTCTAAAAACGTTTCATCGGTGAAGTCGCCAAGCCATGCCCCCCTCCTCCGGACATCATCTTCGGGACGCCGATAGTGATGGAAACCCCTACTCCGACAGGCCACGCGCTTGTGCGTCGCGTCAATCTCTCGCTTTGATTCAGGAATGAAACGGCATGCACACCCGTGGCGATGTCTCGGATGTAGACGCACTTCGAACGTGCGTGCGCGAACCGCGAGCCGAGGTCGCTCCGTTGCTGAAGAGAGCGTGCGGCTGCACACATAACTGATCTGTATTTCTATTTATCCGCGGCAGCACTTGGGGCGAAACAGTGATCAATGGGGTTGCCGTCGATCACCGGACAGATTTCGTCCGCATGCGTAAATTGCGCGGCTGCGGCTCGCTCGACAGCTCGTTAGCGTCATTTGTGGCGCGCATTCTGGTCACACGCGTTCGCGCGATTCGCACCGCGTCGGCCATTGAAGCGCGATTGCAAATGACACATAAGTGCTGCGCTTCGCGAAGGGCGTTCGATGCCTTTGATGATTCAGGGATACAGAAGCGCTCGCGCCCGTGTGCACGGGGGCGAGGCGGAAAAAGAACAGATCACCAGGCAGCTTCGCTGCGCAACGCCCGGGAAACTCCCAAGGCAACATGAAAACTGATGCACTTCTGAACACGGGTGAATGACATCGCGTGCGCTGCGCCATGGCATTTTCAAACTGGCAATGATGTTCAGACGTGCCAGCGCAGAGAAAGCGCGCTGGATGGCACAGCATCTGCGAAGACGGCACTTCCGACGTCGTCATCGCCTCATTTGCCGATTGCCTGTCACAACAGCGTTCTGCGCCTTCCGGCAATGGATCGCAAAGCGTGTGTTCCCCAACATATCTTCTTCGAAGCTTTTGCGATGATTCGCCGGGCCGAACGCCAGCGGCTTGTCGAATGGCACCGGTGCGCAGACAGAGCATGCGCTCATTCGATCGTTTTGGTGGTCGCCGTTTGTATTTTTCTTTCCTTGAACCGCAAAACGCTGATGATGGTGCGTCGGCTAGTTCGGGGAATTTCTTTAGCGGTTTGCTGCTGCGCTCTACGCGTTAGCGCGCAGTTGAAAGAGGCGGCGCATCGTCGTAATGGCGTCTATGGAAAAGGACCGGGCGCACGTGTGGTGCGCCCCGAATCGGTCAAGCTCTCGCTAATTCGCCCGCTCGCGCAGCGTCCTCGCAGCTGCAACCATATTGGTGAGCGCTGGAATGACCTCGGCCCACTGGCGCGTCTTCAGACCGCAATCGGGATTCACCCAAAGGCGCTGCGCCGGAATACGCTCGGCGGCCTTCTGCATCAATTGCACGATATGCGCCTCGCTCGGGATGTTCGGCGAGTGAATGTCGTACACGCCCGGCCCGATTTCATTCGGATAGCTGAAGTTTTCGAAAGCGTCGAGCAGTTCCATATCTGAGCGTGATGTCTCGATCGTGATGACATCGGCGTCCATCCCGGCAATCGAGGCAATGATGTCGTTGAACTCCGAGTAGCACATGTGCGTGTGGATCTGCGTTTCGTCCCCCACGCCGTTCGCGGCGATGCGAAACGATTCGATGGCCCAGCGCAGGTATTCGGCCCACTGCGCGCGGCGCAGCGGCAGGCCTTCGCGCAGCGCGGCCTCGTCGATCTGGATCACGCGCACGCCGGCCCTCTCCAGATCGAGCACTTCTTCGCGAATGGCGAGTGCGAGCTGGTAGCACGAGACCGAACGCGGCTGGTCGTCGCGCACGAAGGACCAGTTGAGCATCGTGACCGGGCCCGTGAGCATGCCCTTCATGGGCTTGTTCGTGAGCGACTGCGCATAGGCGATCCACTCGACCGTCATCGCCTTCGGCCGGCTGATATCGCCGAACAAAATCGGCGGCTTCACGCAGCGCGAGCCGTACGACTGCACCCAGCCGAACTCGCTGAACGCATAGCCGTCGAGCTGCTCGCCGAAGTATTCGACCATGTCGTTGCGCTCGGCTTCGCCGTGCACGAGCACGTCGAGGCCCAGTTGCTCCTGTTCGCGCACGCTGCGTTCGATTTCGGCGCGCATGGCGTCCCGATAGCCTGTTTTGCCGAGCGCGCCGCGCTTGAACTCGCTGCGTGCGTGGCGGATTTCCGCCGTTTGCGGGAACGAGCCGATCGTCGTGGTCGGGTAGGCGGGGAGCTTGAGGTGAGCAGCCTGTTTTGCGGCACGCAGAGCGTAAGCGTTGCGGCGATTGCCGAGTGTGGCATCGATGCGGGCAATCGCCGCTTTCACCGCCGCGTTGTTCACGCGGGACGACTGGCGTCGCGCCTGAATGTCAGCGGCGTTCGCTGCGAGTTCAGTGGCGACCTTGTCGCGGCCTTCGTTGAGCGCCGTGGCCAGCACCTTCACTTCATCGAGCTTTTGCAGCGCAAATGCGAGCCACGAGCGCATTTGTGCGTCGAGCTTCGCTTCGCTCGAGAGATCGACCGGCACGTGCAGCAGCGAGCACGAAGGCGCGATCCACAGACGGTCCCCCAGTTGCTTCGCGAGCGGTTCGAGCCAGTCGAGCGCGGCGTTCAGATCCGTCTTCCAGATGTTGCGGCCGTTCACCGCGCCCACCGAAAGCACCCGCTGCGCAGGCAGCTTTCGAGCGGCCAGCGCGATCTCTTCGCGTGCGTTGATCGCATCGATGTGCAGACCGTCGACAGGCAGCGAGCAGGCAAGGTCCAGATTCTCCTGGAGCGCGCCAAAGTAAGTCGCGAGCAGCAGCTTCACGCCACGCACCTCGAACCCTTCATACGCAGTGGCGAACGCGGCGCGCCATGCCGGATCGAGTTCGGTCACGAGTATCGGCTCGTCGATCTGCACCCACTCCACGTCCATCACGCGGAAGTAGTCGAGCAGCGCGCGATACACCGGCATGATGCGCGGCAGCAGCGCGAGCTTGTCCGCGAGTTTGTCACCCCCGTCCCTGGCCTTGCCGAGCCACAGGTACGTGAGCGGCCCGACGATGACGGGCTTGGCCTTCACGCCCAGTTCGCGCGCTTCGCGCAGTTGCCCGGATAGGCGCGACGTATCGAGGTTGAACTGCGTATCGACCGTGAATTCGGGGACGATGTAGTGATAGTTCGTGTCGAACCACTTCGTCATCTCGCCGGCCGCGACGCCGCCGCAGCAGGCGGCATGGTCGTCGGCGCCGTGGGCCGAGCGCCCGCGCGCCACACGGAAGTAGTTGTCGAGCTTGTCGCCGTGAAAGCCCTGCACGCGTTGCGGCAGGTTGCCGAGCGTGAAGCTCATGTCGAGCACCTGGTCGTAGAACGAGAAGTCTCCGGCGGGCACGAAGTCGAGCCCCTTCTGGTCCGCCCAGTGGCGCGCGCGCAGTTGCGCACCTAGCGCCTTGAGCTCGTTGCGCGACGATTCGCCTTTCCAGTAGCGTTCGAGACCAAACTTGAGTTCACGTTTCGCGCCAATGCGCGGAAAGCCGAGGTTGTGTGTAGTGACCATGTGCGCTGCCATTCAATAACAACAATGCGGGAAAAGCCCGGAATGGCAGCCATGATAGGGGTTTCATCTCATGAAATATAATGGCATTATTTCATTTATCCATTAGATTTTTTCATTGCCCGATATCGGGCGGCTTGCCATGCTCGAACGCATTCATCTGGTCATCGTCCGCGAAGTCCAGCGCCAGGGGTCGCTCACCGCCGCGGCGGGCGCACTTTTTCTCACGCAGTCGGCGCTGAGCCACACGGTCAAGAAGATCGAGCAGCAGCTCGGCACGCCGATCTGGGACCGCGAAGGGCGCAGCCTGCGGCTCACCCAGGCGGGTCAATATCTGCTGTCGCTCGCCGAACGACTGCTGCCGCAATTCGAACTGGCCGAGGCACGCATGAAGCAATACGCCGACGGCGAGCGCGGCACCCTGCGCATCGGCATGGAGTGCCATCCTTGCTACCAGTGGCTGCTCAAGATCGTTTCGCCCTATCTCGCGCGCTGGCCCGATGTCGATGTGGATGTGAAGCAGCGCTTTCAGTTTGGCGGCATCGGCGCGCTGTTCGGCTACGACATCGACGTGCTGGTCACGCCCGATCCGCTCAACCGGCCAGGCCTGCGCTTCGAGCCCGTGTTCGACTACGAGCAGGTGCTCGTGGTAGCCGAGGGACACGGGCTCGCCAAGGTCCGCTACGTGAAGCCCGAGCAACTCGTGGACCAAACGCTCATCACCTACCCGGTGGAGACGGACCGGCTCGACATCTACAACCAGTTCCTGCGCCCCGCCAATATCACACCGCGCCGCCACAAGACGATCGAAACGACGGACATCATGATGCAGATGGTGGCGAGTGGCCGGGGCGTGGCGGCGCTGCCGCGCTGGCTCGCCGAGGAATACGCGGACCGCATGCCGCTCGTCGCGCTCAAGCTCGGCAAGGAAGGTATCGCCAAGCAGATCTTTCTCGGCACGCGCGAGGCCGACGCCGTGGTGGACTACCTGAGTTCGTTCGTCGAGTTCGCACGCAAGTCGAACTGGCACGCGCCGCGAATGAAGCGTTAAACGTTTCGCGGCATTGGATGCCGCTGCGATTTGCCCAGTTCGATCGCCAGAAAATCGACAAACGCGCGAATACGCGCGGAAAGCTGGTGGCGCTGCGCATAGACCGCATAGATGTCCGCGCCCGGCGTCTCGTACTCGGGCAGCACGACCACGAGCCGTCCATCCGCCAGATACTCGTTGATGTCCCACTCGGCGCGCATCAGTATGCCGTGTCCGTCCAGCGCCCATTTCACGGCAATCTCGCCGTCGTTGGTCGTGAGGTTGCCATTGACCCGGATGGCTTCTGGTTTGCGCGAGTGGCCGCGTTCGTGCGAGAGCCGCCACACGCCATAGGCTTCGTCGCCCTGGCGAATGCTGATGCAGTTGTGCTTCGCGAGATCGTGCGGCGTTGCAGGCGTGCCCCGGCTCGCGAGATAGGCGGGCGATGCGCAGAGCAAACGCCGGTTCGCCGCGAGACGCCGCGCGATCACGCGCGTGTCGGGCGGCTCGCCAAAGCGGATGCACACATCGTATGAATCCTCGGTGAGCGGCGGCGGCATGACCGAAAGCTGAAGCTGCACCGAAACCTGCGGATATTGCGCGACGAAGCGCGAAAGCGCCGGCCCGATATGGCTGCGCCCGAAGCCCAGTGTCGCGTTCACGCGCAGCAAGCCTTTGGGATGCTTTTTCGAGCCGCCCAGCAATTCGCCCAGCTCGTCGATCTCATCGAGTATGCGGCGCGCGTGCTCCAGATACACCTCGCCTTCGGGCGTGAGCATCATGCGGCGCGTCGTGCGGTTGACGAGCGGCACCCCGGCGCGTTCCTCCATTTGCGCGAGCCGCTTGCTCACGGCGGCCGGCGTGAGGCCCAGCTCGCGCGCGGCGGCGCTCAGGTTTCCCGAGGAGGCCAGTGTCGAGAAGAAGCCCAGATCGGCGGGTTGAACGGTGTCGGCCACGGTCGCCACTTGTGAATTCAAGTTAATGATGCTTTGAGTCTAGCACCGGTTTTTGAACCACGAGTTCGGTAAAGTGAGTCCCCACTAGCCCTATTCCAAAGGAACGAGACATGAAGACGTATCGCATCGCAACCATTCCCGGCGACGGCATCGGCAAGGAGGTCGTGCCCGCGGGGCAGGCGCTCCTGGAAGCGCTTGCGAAAACCACGCAACGGTTTGCCTTCGAGTTCGAAAACTTCGACTGGGGCGCCGACTACTACCGCAAGCACGGCGTAATGATGCCGGCCGACGGGCTCGATGCGATTCGCAACAAGGACGCGATTCTGTTCGGCTCCGCGGGCGACCCGGACGTGCCCGATCACATCACGCTCTGGGGCCTGCGCCTGAAGATCTGCCAGGGGCTCGACCAGTACGCGAACGTGCGCCCCACGCGCATTCTTCCCGGCATCGACGCGCCGCTCAAGCGCTGCAAGCCCGAGGATCTGAACTGGGTGATCGTGCGCGAGAACTCCGAAGGCGAATATTCGGGCGTGGGCGGCCGCGTGCATCAGGGCCATCCGCTCGAAGTCGCGACCGACGTGTCGATCCTCACGCGCGCCGGCGTCGAACGCATCCTGCGCTTCGCATTCCGTCTCGCGCAGTCGCGCCCCCGCAAGCTGCTCACGGTCATCACCAAGAGCAACGCTCAGCGCCATGCCATGGTCATGTGGGACGAAATCGCGCAGCAGGTCTCGAAGGAGTTCCCGGACGTGAAGTGGGACAAGGAACTCGTCGACGCCGCCACGGCGCGCATGGTCAACCGCCCCGCCTCGCTTGACACCATCGTCGCAACCAACCTGCACGCCGACATCCTGAGCGACCTCGCCGCCGCGCTCGCGGGCAGCCTCGGCATTGCGCCGACCGGCAACATCGACCCCGAACGCCGCTACCCGTCGATGTTCGAGCCGATCCACGGTTCGGCGTTCGACATCATGGGCAAGGGGCTCGCAAACCCGATAGGCACGTTCTGGTCGGTCGTGATGCTGCTCGAACACCTCGGTGAAAACGAGGCCGCCGCGCGCGTGATGCAGGCCATCGAGACCGTGACGGCCAACCCCGCGCTGCACACCGGCGACCTGGGCGGCAAGGCAAGCACGGCGCAGGTCACCGCGGCGGTGTGCGAACTCGTCGGGAAAGCGGCCGTCGCCGCGTGACCATGGGTGTGAACGCGACCGTGCAGTAGACAAGCACACGCCGGGGCGTGACACAAAAAGAACCCGCACGCCCCCGCCAACCCACCCTCCATGGAGGAGACACATGAATTCGGACATCGAATCAATCGTCACGCGCAAGCTCATGTGGCGCATCATCCCGTTCGTCATGCTGCTCTATTTCGTGAGCTTTCTCGACCGGGTCAACGTGGGCTTCGCGGCAATGACGATGAACAAGGCGATTGGCCTCAGTCCCACGGCGTTCGGCCTGGGCGGCGGCCTGTTCTTCATCGGCTACTTTCTTTTCGAGGTGCCTTCCAACCTCATCCTGCACCGTGTGGGCGCGCGCATCTGGATCGCGCGTGTCATGGTCACCTGGGGCGTGGTCTCGGCCGCGTCCGCATTCGCGACGGGGCCGACGAGCTTCTACGTGCTGCGCTTCCTGCTCGGCGTGGCGGAAGCGGGGTTTTTCCCCGGCATCATTCTCTACCTGAGCCTGTGGTTTCCAACGAAGCAACGCGCGGCTGCGGCCGCATGGTTCATGGCAGCCGCACCGATTTCTACGGCACTCGGCTCCCCGATCTCGGGCGCGCTCATGCAACTGCCGCCGATGTTCGGTCTCGCCAACTGGCAACTGCTCTACGTGATCGAGGCGATTCCCGCCGTCGTGCTGGGTTTCGTGGTGCTGAAAGCGCTCACCGATGCGCCTTCGAAAGCGCGCTGGCTCGATGCGAAAGAGCGCGACTGGCTCATGGCGAAGCTTGCCGGGGAAGCGAAAATGCGTGAGGGCCACGCGGGCCACACGACAGGCGCCTTGAGCGCGCTGCGCGACCCGCGCGTGCTGGCGCTGGCGCTGATCTACTTCGGCACCTCGGCCGGTCTTTACACGCTGGGACTGTGGGCGCCGCTGATCATCCGGCAATACGGCTTCAGTGCGATGGAGACCGGGCTCCTCAACGCGATTCCCAGCATCGTGGCGGTCATCGCGATGATTCTCTGGGCACGGCACTCCGATCGCACCGCGGAGCGCACCTGGCACGTCGTGATTCCCTGCGTGCTGGCTTGCGTGGGCTTTGTGTTCGCGGGCCGGGCCGACACCGCGCTGACGATCGTGCTGGCGCTCGTGGTGGTGAATATCGGCATCAGCGCCGCGAAGGCGCCGCTGTGGGCCATGCCCAGCATGTTTCTCTCAGGCGCCGGCGCTGCCGCCGGAATCGCCATGATCAATTCGATCGGCAATCTCGGGGGCTTCGTGGGCCCCGCCGTGATCGGTTGGCTGAAGAACCGGACCGGGAGTTACGCAGCGGGGCTGTACGTAGTTGGCGCGACGCTGGCGCTTTCCGCGTTGGTGACTTTGATATTGAGCCGCAAGGCGAGTCAGCCGGTGATGGCGCAGGTCGGGCACGACCACTGAGCGAAGCACACGCGCATGATCGCGCGCTTGCCTCAAGCATCGCCAGCCTCGCGAATCGGAATCACGCTACGACCGCCGCAACGACGCAGCAGGTCGCGCAATTCAATGATGACGGGAAAGACTTCGTGATTCCAGTCGGCGGCCTGATGGTCGTGCGCCGCCTGCTCCAGCTCCACGATCGCACAGTCTTCCTTGAAGATGCGCTCAGTGAACCAGACCAGCAGCGGCCACGCCGCATCGAGCAGGAACGGCACGGCCGGCCTTCGCACAGAAAGGAGTCCGAAGGTTCGATTCGTGCGCTGCCGTGAATCGAGCGGCACATAGACGATCCACAGGTCCATGACGAGCGTGTCGTCGGCCGAACGTATTTCCAGCGTTTGATAAGGGTATTGCGTGCGGATGGTCATCACGCTGCGGGCGCTCGGGTCCGCGCGGTTCTTGCTCGCGCCGAACACGAGCGCTTCGCCCCTCGGCTGCTTGCCGGCCATGCGCGCGAACGTGTAATCGACCTCGAGCGAGTTCTCGTCGCGCCGCCGCGCAAGCGAGCGCGCCCGCATCTGGCCCATCTGGCGCCGGTGCAGGAACTGATGGTTCATGTCCATGAGGTTTTCGTGCATGAACGAGTAATGGCACCTGACCTCACCGCCGAAGCGGCGCGTCTTGAAGGCCTTGTCCGTCACGGAGGCCAGCGCGGGTAGCGGTCGATCGCCGGCCAGCGTGGCGTTGCCGGGAAAGACGAAGATCATGCTGTGCGCCTCGCGGCACGGGTAGGCGCGCACGCCGTTGGGCAGCCGTTCCTTGCCGAGATAAGGCACATCCACGCATTGGCCTGAACAATCGTAAGTCCAGCCGTGGTAACCGCAGCGGATCGATTCGCCTTCCACTACGCCCGCATGCAGCGGCACCTGCCGGTGCGCGCAGCGATCTTCGAGCGCAAACACCGAACCGGAAACGGTGCGCACGAGCACGACCGGTTCGCCCGCGAAATGCGCGCCGATCATCTTTCCAGGCTTGAGGTCGCGCGACCAGGCGAGCGGATACCAGTGATCGGGGTGGATGGGTACCCGGCGCAGGTCGCCCGGGTTGCTGATGTCGCGCAAGGGCGACTCGCCCGTGCCGCCGTCGGTGAAAGGCATTGCGCGCATGGGTGAGGGCTCCTTGCCTGGATCGTTACGATCGCGGGGGAAAACGTAACGACGTGCGCAAGTGCCGTGCCCGGGTCAAGTACGCGTATCGGCCGGCTCAGCACTGCGCAGGAACGCAGGGCAATTGTGGTTAGACCTTCGGAGTACTGGCGCGATGCGGCCCGAACGGGAAGCATCACGCGAGCGCCATGCCATGTCGCGCATGCGCGTCCTGGCCTTCGTTGAGAGAACCTCAGTTGGGATCAATCGGCGGCCCGGGCGGCCCCGCACTCACCTGCCTTGCGGAGCCCGCGCCCTGGGCGGCGATGGAGCGGGAGAGCAGTTCCCTCGCTTCGCTGCTCGATGCATCGACGGTCAAGGCGTTCCCGGCGTTATGCCACGCGCACACCCAGTTGCCCTCGCGCGCGCAGAGCCTTGCATAACCGAGCAGCGAGTCGCGGTGATCCTCGCGGGAAGTCAATTCGGACTGCATGTGCAGCGCATAGCCGTTGCCCGGTTGCTGCGTGAGTACGCTCGAGAGGGCGCTGCGCGCCGGACCCAGGTTGTTCTTGTCGAGATTCGCCCGTGCGCTCGCGAGACTCCTCGAGACGTCGGCATGCTGGACCGCGGAAGCCTTTACCGCGTTGGCCTTCGATGACGCAAGCGTACGCTCCCTGGCACTGCTCTTTTGCTCGGCGACGCTCTGCGGCCTGGTGTCCGTGTGCGCCGTAACGGTGCGCGACTCCAGCGCGTGACGCGGCGGCTGCGGAACCTGAGCGGTCCGGGGCGGTGGTGCCTGAACCGGTGCGGGCGGCGCGACTTGTGCGATCACGGGCGGCGGTGCGCTCGGGGCTCGCTGCGGCGGCGCCTGAACCGGTGCGGGCGGCTCGACTTGCGCGACCACGGGCGGCGGTGCGCTCGGGGCTCGCTGCGGCGGCGCCTGAACCGGTGCGGGCGGCGCGACTTGCGCGACCACGGGCGGCGGTGCGCTCGGGGCCCGCTGCGGCGGCGCCTGAACCGGTGCGGGCGGCGCGACTTGCGCCACGACGGGCGGCGGTGCGCTCGCGACCGGCGGCGGCGGCGCCTTGGCAAGCGCGGGCGGCGCTGCGCTCGCGATGGCTGGCGCTGGGGTTGGCGTTGGCGTTGGCGCCGACGCACTGGCTAGCGGCGCTTGAGCGATGCTCGCGACTGGCGGCGGTGCAAGCTCGGCTGTGACGGGTGGCACGCTGGGCAGCGCGTGCGGCTTCGTGGCCGGCGCCGCCGAAGTGCTCTTCGGTACGAACACTGAGCCCTCCACCACCTGAGCACCCGCTGTGGGCTCTCGCTCGCCGTGATGCGAAATCATGTACGCCGCAATCAGGAACACGACGGAAACCACGCCGCCGATGGCATAGAACGGCAGCCACGAACGGTGCGCCGTGCGATCTTCATCTTGTATCGGGTAGTCGCTGTAGCGGTCGGCGCCGCTGAAGCTGAAGGCCGAAGGCGTCCAATCCGAGCGCGAATGGCGCGCGAAACCGTCGTGCCACTCGGGCGCGGAAGACTCGTTCGCAGACGGCATCCGCGGGCCAGCGGACAGCTGCTTCGCGCCGCACTGAGGACAGATCATCAGCGGCGCATTGAAACTGGTCCCGCAGTATGGACATCCCCACGGACCAGACTTGGTTCGGCCAGGTTCGTTGAACATTGCAGCTATTGAGGTTTCGACAGTATCGGTTTCGGGGCGCTGCCGCGTGCCGGTTGCCCGTCGCTGCGGGCGAGCAAGTGGCGCGGTTGCGAAGCATTTGCCCTGATCGCGCCGCATATCGCAAATCGCTACGGCAGGCGGGCAAAAAATCACTTTGAATATGGGCCACTTCGCGGTGAACTTCAACCGGCAGAATCGGCCACATGGCGGATGAGGACAGGGAGGCTTCAGACCCCGCAAGAGGCTTCGGCGGCCGCTTCAGCGCACATGCGCGATACGCCCTGATACGTGCGGGCTGATACGGCCCCGAACAGTGACATCTTGATACACAAATCGCTCGGCTGATACGCGACCGAAAGCGCCCGTCCTGCGTATTTTCGTTGCCGAGGACGCTCACCGCGGGCTTACCATGGACCCGTTGCGACCGTGATGTGCCTTCACCTGCGCCATGAACCGCTTTCTCATCGCCTTCGGTCTCTTGTGCCTGCTCGCTGGCGTGGGATGGCGCTGGTTCGCGCGCATCCCCTTCGGCAGGCTGCCCGGCGACATTCATATCGTGCGCGACGGATTCAGCTTCCACTTTCCGATCGTCACGTGCATCGTGCTATCGGTCGTGGTGTCGGTGCTGTTCTGGCTGTTACGGCGTTGAGTGCGGCGGCCCGTTCAAGCCTTCAACGCATCCTTGAAAACTCGCCCATCTTTCATGACCATGAGCAGGTTCTGATCGGGATTGGCAAGCAGTGACAAGTCCTGAAGCGGGTCGCCCGCCACGATCAGCAGATCGGCATACGCGCCCTCCTCGAGCACGCCTAGTTTGTGCGGATACGGATTGCGCTTGCCCGCGAGCGCCAGCAATTGTCCGTTAATACCTGTCGCCATCCGCAACGCGTCGGCAGACGAATACCAGCGCGCGATGTGTCCGAGCATCGTGCCTTGCCTCGTGGCGAGCGTCTGCGAAAAGATCAGGTCGGTGCCGAACGCCACCTTGAGGCCGTGCTTGCGGGCAAGCTTGTACATGTTGTCGGTCCCCGCGGTGACCTCCAGAAACCTTTCGTGGCTCGAGGGCGCCATCGGCGCGACGTCTTCCTCGCTGGTGAATGGTTGCGTGCTCAACCATGTGCCGTTTTTTGCCATGACTTCCGCAGTGCGGTCGTCCATCAAGTGTCCGTGTTCGATGCATGGCACGCCAGCCCCGACCGATCGCTTCACCGATTCCGGCGTGTAGGCATGCACGAGCACATAGGTGCCCCAGTCCAATGCGGTTTCCACCGCTGCCCTGAGCTGCGCCTCGGTGAACGTGAGCATGTCGAGCGGACTGCGCGGCGTGGAGACGCCGCCGCACCCCACGAGCTTGATTTGCGTGGCGCCCTGCATGAACTGCTCGCGCACGCGCAGGCGGACTTCGTCGGCCGTATCGGCGATGGCAGCCGCGCCGGTTCTTTCTATTTCGCTGATCTGAGCCGACGTGCGCGGCACGTCAGTCAGCAGACGAAAGTCGCCGTGGCCGCCCGTGGTGGTGATCATCGCGCCCGACGGATAAATGCGCGGGCCGCTCAGCATACCGGCGTCGATGGCCTGTTTCAATGCGAAGGCGGGGCCGCCCACATCGCGAACGGTCGTGAATCCCCGCAGGAGCGTGCGCTGCGCCTCCGCGCCTGCCGCGAGGTACACGAAACTGAAGTCCGATTGCAGAATCGTGGCGACAGGCAATGCGGCGAGCAGCGCATGCCAGTGCATGTCGATGAGGCCGGGCATCATCACCCTGCCACCGCAGTCGATCACCCGCCCCGCCGCAGCACCTGCCGCGCCCGACGAGAATTCCGGCGCCCCCCTGCGCAACTGCGAGATGCGGTTTCCGTCGACGACGAGGTACATGCCGTCCTGCAGCGCGCCTGACTTGCCATCGAACAGGCGAAAGTTCGTGAACGTGGTGGGCTGCGCAGGCGCTGCCGCGCCGGGTTGCTGCGCCTTGCCGAACTCCGGCAGAACGGCGCTCAACATCGACGCGCCCATGCCGATGAGAAAGCCGCGGCGAGCCAGGTCCGCACTGATCCGGCGGTTCGCATACTGCGCCAGCGCCTTGTTGCACTGGCACGAGCCACTCGGGCCGATTGCGTTGCCGCCACGGTTCATTCTGGGAGCCATAAGTCACCTCGGGTCACCTCGGGTCACCTCGGAAAACTGAGCCGCGGTTGGACGCGCGTCCGTCGGGGCGGTATAGTTATTTAGCAGGCCTCACGACATCTTCTTTCGTCAACAGCAGCGCGAGAGGCCGCGTGGAACTGAACGCCGAGAAAATGATCGTGAGTGCCACGGTTCCCGGCACCGCGAGAAATGCGCCAGCAATGCCCCAGATCGCCGTCCAGGTGGCGAGACTCATGAGGATGACCGCAGGGCTGAGGTTCAACGAGCCCGCCATCAGCCACGGGTCGAGCACATTGCCCATCACGAAGTTGATCGCCGAGAGCGAAACGAGCAGCGTGACGGGCTCGTTCCACTGGCCGAACTGAAGCGCCGCGAGCAGGACGGGAAGCGCCACCTGGATTAGCGAGCCCGCATACGGCACGAAGTTCAGCAGCACGATGAGGACGGCGATGAGCGGCGCGAACTCCAGCCCGACGAAATGCATGCAGACCCAGCTGAGAATGCCGAGCACCACGCCGAGCAGCGCCTTCAACGCCAGGTAGGTGCCGATTTTCGAGTTGATGGCGTCGATCACGGGCTCCATGTCGGCTTTGCCGCGCATGACTGCGGACAACTTGCGGCGAAAGCGCCCCATCTCGACCATGAAGAACGCCGTGTACAGAAAGACGACGACCGTGGTCGCCATGAGCGAAGAGAGCGAGCCGAGCAGCGAGGTCAGCAGCGCCTGAACGTTGACGGCCGCCAGCAACTCGCGGCGAAACGCTGTCCACGACGCTTCCGTTTCCAGATGGAACAGCGCGGTTATTTTGGCCAGCAAGGCGAGCAGCGTGGCTTCGTACTTCGGCGCCACGGCCAGCATGCGGTCGGTATCGGAAAGCAGCAGTTCGGCCGCGAGCCAGGCCGCGACGAGGATGAGCGCGGCCGCACTCCAGTAGCGCACGCCTGCGCGAATGCGCTTGCCCACGTGCGGCACGCGCCGCAGGATTTCGGCAAGCCCGTAGATCACATAC
The DNA here is from genome assembly GCF_038900695.1 of Paraburkholderia sp. JHI2823. Taxonomy (NCBI): domain Bacteria; kingdom Pseudomonadati; phylum Pseudomonadota; class Betaproteobacteria; order Burkholderiales; family Burkholderiaceae; genus Paraburkholderia; species Paraburkholderia sp. JHI2823. Next base: position 51,082 of record NZ_JAYMRY010000034.1, read on the forward strand.
GAGGTAATGATCGCAAAGGCGATGGGCACCAGCACCGGACGCCCGATATACAGAACCCATCCCGTGATGACGGCAAGGACGGCCACACAGGTGAACGTCACGAGATCCTGTCTCATGAATTCCCCGGTGTCACGGGGTTTCGTGTCACCCCCGACCGCGCCGGCTGACAACGAAGCGATGATCCGGCCATCTCCTTCCTCGCATGACATGAAATGCTCTGGATGACGAACCACATTGGCCTGATGTATCGACCGGCGCTTCGACCCGCGCGCCAGGCGGAAAACCGGTGGAAAGAGCCAGACGTTAGCTAGCCATTCACGCCTGGGTCAGCTATCGGGCCCTCAATATTGCGGGCTTCGGGGCGCGATCGGCCGCCACTTCGAAAGACTAGCCGCTTTGAGGAAGACTTGCGCGCTAGCTGGCAATGGCATGTCGAGAGCGGAACCACACGAATCGCGCCACGAAGCGGAACGGATATCCGATCCGGATGGACACTGCCCCGATTTAGTTGTGCGCACATCGAGCTTGCGGGCCACGAAATTCCGCTTTCCTTTAAGTCACGTTTAAGCACCGAAAAGTACCTTACGCCACCTTCACCAACTTTCCTTTTTGACCATAGCTATGAGTACCAGCAAATATCGGCGCCGGGGCCTGATCGCCGGTGTGGCGGTGGCGCTTGCAGGCGCATGGGTTGTCAGCCATGAGCACGCCAGCGCCGATGAGCGCGGCATGACGAAAGCGTCGTTGTCGTCCCCCGCGCCCAAGGCTGACGACAGCAGGAGCCAGGCGCCGAACTTCTCGGCGATCGTCGCGCATTACGGTCCGGCCGTGGTCCATATCGAGGTCGTCAAGGAAAACCCCGATGCCGAAGACGGCCATTCGGGTGCCCTGGGATCGGGTTTCATCGTGAGCCAGGACGGCTACATCCTCACGAACAATCACGTCGTCGAGGGTGCGGACGAGGTGACGGTCAAGCTCACGGACGGCCGCAAGTTCTCCGCGCGCGTGATCGGCACCGACAAGGCGGGCGACGTGGCCGTGCTGAAAATCGCTGGCACGGGCTTTCCCACGGTGAAGATCGGCAATCCCGCGAACAGCAAGGTGGGCGACTGGGTCGTCGCGATCGGCTCGCCCTATGGTCTCGACAACACCGTGACCTCGGGCATCATCAGCGCGAAGTCGCGCCAGCTTTCGGAAGACAGCCCGACACATCTCATCCAGACCGATGTGCCCGTCAATCCTGGCAACTCGGGCGGACCGCTCTTCAATCTGGACGGCGAAGTCATCGGCATCAATTCGATGATCTATTCGCGCACGGGCGGCTTCCAGGGGCTGTCGTTCGCGATCCCCATCGACGAAGCCATGCACATGAAGGATCAGATCGTGCAAGGCGGAGGCAACGGGCGCACCCTGGCCCACGGCGCGCGTCCGCGTCTCGGCGTGGCCGTGCGTGCGCTCACCGGCGAAGAAGCGCAGCAGGTCGGCGTGGACGGCGGCGTGCTCGTCGTGCAGTCGGGCGGTCCGGCAAAGGCAGCGGGCATCGGCGCCGGCGACGTGATCATCGCTGTCAACGGCATCGAGGTGCAAAACGTCGAGCAGTTGCAGAGCCTGATCGCGCGAGCCAAAGGCGGTGTGTCGATTGTCGTCGCGCGCGACGGCGAGCAGATGACCGCGCGGGTCGAACTCTCGCCGCGCGCGTGATCGACCGGTGCCATGCCCGGCGCCGTCGATCACGCGATCACGGCCCGTGGCTCGCCAGATAGTCGATGCGCTCGACGACGTACCCGTAGAAGGGATTCCACGAGAGGCGCGTGAGAAGCCCGGCGCCAACGATCAGCGCCCCCGTTTCGCCGCGTACGGACTGTGCGCCGAGCTGGATTCCCATGTCGTCGTCGGGATCGGGGGTGCGGCCATAGAGCGAATCGGTTACCGGGAACGGCAGTGCCACATGTGAGAGCGAATAGACATCGAGCGGATAGTCGAGCCCCGTGGGCTCGACTTTTGACGTTGTCTCGTCGGGCGCCGTGCTCTGCTCGATCACTTGCGGCGAGGTGGCGGAGGCGTTGGTGAGCACCGTCAGGCGGTAGCGCAGCGGCGGCACGGGCGCGATACGGCGCAGCGCATCACGCATCGAAGCACGTAACAGCGGGCTCCACTGCGCGGTGCGGTTGATGTCGAAGAGCACGAGCTCGCTGCCGTTGGCAGGAAGTTGCGCATACAACGAACTGACGATGGCACTCGTGCTCACCGTGAAGTCCAGCACGGACTGAAACGTAAGCATGGGCGGCAGCGCCGCGATCTTGCCGTTGCGCGCCGCATCCGCCAGTTCCTGCTGGACCTTGCGGGTCACCCGCCACGACTGGCGCGCGCCGTTCACGGGAAACGAGTTGTACTTGTACGGATTGAATTCCGGCACGATATCGAGCCACGCGGCTTTTGCGAACGCCGGAAGGATCGACGGCAACGCCGCGAGGCCCGCGAAGCGCGCGAACCGCGTAATGCCGATCATCGGCGAAAGCAGGATCAGATGGTCCGCCTTCGGCAGGCTCGGGTTCTCCAGTGTCTCGAGCGCGTATTGAACCGCAAGCGCGCCGCCGTTCGAAAACCCCACGACATGCAGCGGCGCCGGCGCCGGCACGAGGCGGCGCGCCTCGCGCACGGCGAGCCGCGTGGCGGCCTCCCAGTCCTCCGCCGTCACTTCGGTCAAGCCGGACGGCACGGTGCCATGCCCCGGAAGCCGGACGGCCACGACGGCGAAGCCATCGCGCTGATAGCGCAGCGCAATGTGCCGCAGGCTGTACGGCGAATCGGTCAGTCCATGCACCATCACGGCCACGCCGCGCGGCGCGCCTTCCGGCATCAGCGTGTACGAGCGGTTCCAGTCGGTGCGAAAGTGGCCGGGGTAGATAGGGCTGCCCGAGAAATAGCGATTGGCGGGCACGCGTGCCTCTTCCGGCAGCTTGTCGGTCACGTTCTTCCTGACCGAATCGAACAGGCGATTCTCGTATTCGATGTATTGCGCCCAGGTCGCATGATCGATTTCGTCGGCGTGCATGTCGTGAGGCACATACGTGTGCCACAGACTCAGGGGCGCCTTGCGTTGCGCGTCGTACAGCCGCACAGCGGCGATGCAAACGAACGCGATCACCACGAAAAGAAACAGCCGCTTGATCCAGCGAAGGGCCCACGCTCTCGTCAAGAATTTCGCCATATCCGGTCAATGCCTCGCGAACGGATGACCTGCCTGGCCTCGCGCTAGCGCGGGAAGGCCGGCCAAATGAGCGGTACCAGCACGACGGTGATCACGAGCGCCCCCAGGGCCGCCGGCATGCCCACCTTGAAAAAATCCCGGAACCGGTAGCCGCCCGCCGTGCTGACGAGCGCATTGACCGGTGTCGAGATCGGCGACATATAGGCCGCCGATGCGGCGACCGCCGTCGTCAACGCGAACGGATACGGCGACGCATGCAGGTGCGCCGCCATCGCGATCACCACGGGCGCCATCAACACCGCCGTCGCCGTGCCGGAAATCACGGTGCCGATGACCAGCGTCAGCAGAAAAACGGCGCCCATCAGGCCATGCGGGCCCCATTCACCCGCCACGCGCAGCACGGCATCGGCGGCGATGTCGATGCCGCCCGTGCGCTGCAGCGCGATGGAAAACGGCAGCATGCCCACGATCAGCACGAGGCTGCGCCAGTGAATCGCGCGGTAGGCGCTGTCGAGGCTCACGCAGCCGAACGCGCCCATGAGGAGACACCCGATCAGCCCCGCGAGCACGTTCGGCACCCGCGGCGAGAGCATCATCGCGATGACGAGCGCCATGACACAGAGCGCGTGCAGCGCCTTGTGCGGCTCGGGCACGTACGCGTCGCTTTCAACCGGCATCGCGAGACACACGATATCGCGCTCCACCGACTGCATCGAGAAGATATCGATCCACGGGCCCACCACCAGCAGCGTGTCGCCGACCTTCAGCTGCGTGGTTTGCAGATCGCGCACGAGCGCCGCGTCGGCCCGGCGCAGGCCCACCACCGTCACGCCATGCCGCCTGAGCGTCCCGGAACTGCGCGCGACGTCGCCCACCAGTGACGAGTCCGGCGGCACGATGACCTCGGCCATGCCCACATCGTGTGACTGGTCCGTGAAATAGGCGCCCGACATGCGGCGCACCGCGAGCGCGTAACGCTCGCAAAACGCCTCCACGTCGAAGCTGGGAACCTCCACGTCGAGGAGCAGCACGTCGCCGGGCGCGATACTGCTGTCCGCCGTCGCGGGCAGCACGGTCGCGCCCATGCGCGCGCGCCGCTCGATGGCGACGACGTGCGCCACGGGATCGTCGGCGAGTCCGCAGTGGCCGAGCGTCTGCCCCAGGAGCGGCGAGGCCGCCCCGACCTCCAGACGAAACGCGCGCCCTTCGAGCGAATAGCGTGCGACCCAGTCGTTCACGGAGGGCCGGGTGGGTGCGTCGGCGCCGCCGGAGCCCGGTCCGTTCAGGAAGCGTCTCGCGAACAGCATCCACGCAATGCACGCCGAGAGAATAGGCACGCCCAGCGGCGTGATGGCGAAAAAGGCGAAGCCCCGGTAGCCGCGATCGACGAGCGCGCTGTTGATGACGAGGTTCGGCGTCGTCGCGACGAGCGTGAGCATGCCGCTCGTGAGCGCCGCCATGCTCACCGGCATGAGCAAGCGCGCGCGCGACACGCCAGACTGGCGCGCGATGCGTATGACGATAGGAATGAAGATCGCCACGACGGCCGTCGAGCTCATGACCGAGCCCATCACCCCCACGATGACCATGATCAGTACGACGAGCCGCCGCTCGTTCGAACCGCCGCGCGCGATCAGGTAGTCGCCGACGCGCTGCGCGACGCCCGTGCGCGCGAGGCCGTCGCCAAGCACGAACAGCGCCGCGATCAGGACGATGTTCGGATCGGCGAAGCCCGCCAGCGCCTCGTTGACGGTCACGATACCCGAGAGCGCCAGCGCCACGATCATGATGAGCGCCACCGCGTCCGCGCGAGGCCGGCCGATCAGGAACATCGCGATCGCGCCCGCCAGACAGGCAACGGTCATCAAGAGGTCGTAAGACATGATTTCGCTACGCCTGTTCAACGGGCCATGGAAACCAACGCTTGCGCAAATAGTGCCGGATTTTGAAAACTTACGTTCGCGAACAGCCGTAAGCGAGTGTCCTTACGATTTCGTTACTGGACCGGATTGGCGTCATTGGCGCACGCCGAGCAGGGAGACGCGGTTGCGCCCCTGGTGCTTGGCCTGGTACATCGCCTGATCGGCCTCGTCGAGGAGCGAGCGCGCTTGCCCCTCCGGCGTCCCGGCGGACGCCTCGCCGGCGTTCACCCGATACGCCGCGACGCCAATCGAGACGCTGAGCGCAATGCGGCCGCCCTCGTCGTCGTGCACCTCCAGCGTTTCGACCGCGCGCCGGATGCGCTCGGCAACGGCCAGCGCATCGGGCAGGTCGCACAGCAGCAGCGCGACGAACTCCTCGCCCCCGTAGCGCGACACCGTGTCCCCCACGCGCACCTGCTGCTTGAGGCAGGTGCCGATGGCGCCGAGCGCCACGTCGCCGATGGCGTGGCCGTGTGTGTCGTTGACCTGCTTGAAATGATCGATGTCGATGAAGAGGCACGTCATGGGCGCCGCGTGCGAATTCGCGCGCCGGATCTCCTGGTTCAGGCGCTCGTCGAAATAGCGGCGGTTCGAGAGGCCCGTGAGCGGATCGGTCACGCCGGTCTTGCGCAGATGCTCGCGATGCGCGACGTTGTCGAGGCTCGCCGCGGCGACGCTGCTGAACCGCATGAGGAGGTCCGTGCCCATGCTCGCGTCGAAGCGCGCGGGATCGACGCTCGAGAGGCATAGATAGCCGAGCACCTGGGCGCGGCTCAGGAGCGGCAGCACGATCGCGCTGCCCGTGGCCGCCTGCGCGCCGAAGAAAGTCTCGCTCGCGGCCGGTTCCAGTTCGCCCAGTTCGCTGATGCGGCCAAGCCACGGACGATTGGCCGCGCACAGCCGCGACAGTGCGAAGCCGCCCTGGGCCCCCGATTTCACGTTCGCATCCAGATCGGCGCACCCTTGCCCGGATTCGAGCAGGTCGCGCAGCAGCGGCGCGCGGGCGTCGAGCCAGAGGCCGGCCGAAGTCAGCCCGAACACCTCGGGCAGATAGACGAACATCCCTTCGAGAAAGGCGCACCAATCCTGCGCGCCGATCAGGCGCAGTTCCACGTCCTGGAACGATTTCGACGCGCGCTCGTTACGCTGTACGGTTTCGAGAAGCGCAGCAAGATCCAGTGAAGGCTCAGTCCCGGGATGTGTCACGATGCATCGAGAATATTCCGAAGCCTGCTATTACGGCAGCTTCGGGACGGACTTGAGCGCCGGACGACGGCACCCGCAGCCCGATGGCCCTTTACCGCGGAGTGGGCGAAACGGCGCTCTGGACCGGCCTCGGCAGGGCGGCGCGTCATTCACCGGCCGATCGGGTCTCGGAGGCCCCCAGGTCTGCCGGTATCGCGACCCGAGGCGCGGAGGCTTCGAGGAAAGCCGCTACCGAGTCCATTTCCTCGGCCGTCAGCTTGACGCAGATCGCATTCATCACCGCTCCACGAGGCCTCTGCCCGGGGTGTCGGAAGACCGCCAGCTGCTTCACGATGTAGTCGGCATGCTGGCCCGCGAGGCGCGGAAACTCACCTGCGCCTTCACCGTGCGCCCCGTGACAGGCGCTGCATGCCGGTACACCCCTCTCAGGCACGCCAGAGGTGAAGATCGCCCTGCCGTGACCGACTGGCAGAGGATCGCCGGGGACGCCCGCGGGCGGCGGACGGCTCGAAAAGTACGTGGCTAGCTGGTCGATCTGCGCATCGCTCAGATGGGTGAAGCCCCACATAAACCTTTGCGCGTTCGGGTCGGACCGCCGATGCGCCCTGAAGTCCATCAACTGGTTGACGAGATATGCCTTTGTCTGGCCCGCGAGCTTCGGAAACGTGGGAGAGACAGAGACGCCGTTCGCGCCGTGACAGATCGAGCACACCTGCAACGCGATCGTCCTGCCGCTGACAGCAGGATCGTCGGTCCGTCTGGAATGCTCGATGTCGTGACAACTGGCGTCACCCAGCAACGTGGCGAGCAGAATCCATCGCGATACGCCTTTCATTTTGCAATGCTCCAGATGACTTCCCCAGCATGTGTCCGGACGAAGAGACGAGGATGGTTTTCACGGCGAGACAGATCACCAGTACGCCGCCCAGAGGTAAACAAACAGCGTGTCGTTGTCGCTTGCATTGCGTCCGAGCCCGTCGCAGTCCGAGCGCGCGCCAAGATATTTCGTGAAGTACGTGTACTGCAGACCCAGCCGGATGTTTTGCACAGGAATCCATAATATTTCCGGGGTCCAGCCCTGTGTTGCCGGAGAGAAGTTCGCACTGCCCGGGTACGCGACGCTGTCGCGGCTGCCGGTCCCGTTACAGAAAGAGGCACGCAGGTGCCCACCCCACTGCGAAAAGCGGGTCGACAATGGCGAGGCTTCGCGCACGGCATCACCGGCGTCGCCTGGCAAAACTGTGGAACGACACAGGCCTGTGCTGCGCGGGAAACGAACCCGGCAAGCACACCCGTTCACTCGATGTCCAAAACGAAGAAGCGCGCCGCCTTATTCCGCCGACGGTGCCTCGCCGCTACGCAGGGTCGGGACGATCCTCAACGAGAGCTTCGCGAGCAGAAAGGCGCGCGCTTTGCCGAACGGCTCAAACGATGCCTGTTCTTGCATAGCTTTAGCCTATGTAAAACATCGGGAAACAATGCTTGGCAAGCGAAATTTGGCGTCCGTTAATTCGCCCAATGTTTCGAGCGGGGCGTCGATTTGTCCGGGCCCTGCACTTGTTTTCACCTTCGTCGCGCGTGCTGTCTTCAGCAACGCGCGGGCGAGAAAATGGAGATTGTTATGGCTGACAACCGCAACACGGTTCCCCTGATCGAGAAGCACACGATCGGGTACGTGCCCGAGAACGAGCGCCACGGCAAGGTCCGCGATCTCTTCACGCTTTGGTTCGGCGGCAATATCGCACCGCTGCCGATCGTCACCGGCGCGCTAGGCGTGCAAATCTATCACCTCAATCTCATGTGGGGCATCTTTGCAATCATCGTCGGCCAGGCGGTGGGCGGCATTCTCATGGCGCTGCATTCGGCGCAAGGCCCGCAAATGGGCATTCCACAAATGATCCAGAGCCGCGCGTAGTTTGGCTCGTGGGGCGCGCTGCTCGTCACGGTCATCGCCGGCATCATGTACGTCGGGTTCTTCGCGTCGAATATCGTGCTGGCCGGCAAGTCGCTGCACGGCATCGAATCGTCGATTCCGGTGCCCGCCGGCATCGTGATCGGCGCGCTGGGTTCGGGGCTGATCGGCATCATCGGATACCGCTTCATACACGTGCTGAACCGCATCGGCACATGGGTGCTCGGCATCGGGATCGCCGTGGGCTTCGGCTATATCGTCACGCACGTGCAATCGGCGGACTTCCTCACGCGCGGCGGCTTCAGCTTCGCCGGCTGGCTCGCGACGGTGTCCCTCTCCGCACTGTGGCAGATCGCGTTCGCGCCGTACGTCTCCGACTATTCGCGCTACCTTCCGGCGAATGTCGGTGTCGCGTCGACCTTTTGGGCGACGTACCTTGGCTGCGTGCTCGGTTCGACGCTTGCGTTCGTGTTCGGCGCCGTGGCCGTGCTGGCGGTTCCGGCCGGCGCAGACACGATGGACGCCGTCAAGGCATCGACCGGGGCGATCGGCCCGTTCATGCTCGTGCTGTTTTTGCTGAGCGTGATCAGCCACAACGCGCTGAATCTGTACGGGGCAGTCCTTTCGGTCATCACCTCGCTGCAGACGTTCGCGTATCGCTGGATTCCCACCGCGAAGTCGCGCGCAGTGCTCTCGATCATCATTCTGGTCGCGTGCTGCTTAGCGGCGGTCGGTGCGTCGAAGGACTTCGTCGGGCATTTCGTCGATCTCGTGCTCGCGCTGCTCGTGGTGCTCGTGCCGTGGACGGCGATCAACCTGATCGACTTCTATGTGATTCACAAAGGCCAGTACGATGTCCAGTCGATCTTCCGGGTCGATGGCGGCATTTACGGCCGGTTCAATCCGCAAGCGATGATCGCGTATGCAGCCGGGATCCTGGTGCAGATTCCGTTCATGAACACGCCGATGTACGTGGGCTCCTTCTCGGCGCATCTGGACGGCGCGGACCTGTCCTGGCTCGTGGGCATCATCGTCACGACGCCGCTCTACCTTTGGCTCGCCACGCGCGATACGGCGTACCGTCGACGGTTGAATCAGCCATCCGCATCGCTGCAGTAAGTCACCGGGATCGTCGCGAGCACCTCATCAATGCTTGAGGTGCAACTGCCGGATATAGCTTTCGCAAAACGCGACGAAGCGCTTCACCACCTCGCGTTGCCGCACGGTGTTCGACGTCGCAATGCCGAGCACCGTCGCGGGAACGGCCTCCTTGAAGCGCTTGATGACAAATTCCTTGCCGTCCACGGTGCGGCACGACTCGAGCGGAAAGTTGAGAATGCTGTAGCCCAGACCATTCGCCACCATGCCGCGCACGACCTCGGGCTGCGACGAGCGGAACGCGGCGACAGGCCGGCTGCCTGCCGCGTCAAAGAGCGTCGAGAAATATTCGCGGCTGTGCGGAAGGTCAAGCATCACGTAAGGCTGCGGCAGCAGATCCTTTAGCGAGACCTTTGCTGCGCGTGCGAGCCGGTGCGTTTTCGGGAGGATCACGTACGGAGGCAGCGAGACGACTGGAACGAAGGCGATGCCTTCCGCGATATCGAGGCTATAGGTGAGAGCGACATCCAGCGAGCCGTCGCTGAGCCCGCTCAGCAGGCCATCCTGATGCGCTTCCCTGGTGATGAATGTGATCGCCGAATGTTCGCGCAGGAACTCGCTGATGAGCGACGGCATGAGCGGCGGCGCAAGCGAGACGAGGCATCCGAGCGAAACGGTGCCGGATACGCCGCCGTCGAGTTCTTGCGCCGTGAGTTGCAGTTCCTCGGCGCTTTTCAGGAGACTGCGTGCGTGGACGAGCAGATCTCGTCCCGGTTGAGTTAGCGACAGTCCGCTTGCGTGATGACGGATGAACAATTGCACGCCGAACGATGCCTCCAGCTCTGCCAGCGCGGTCGATATCGAAGGCTGCGAGATGTGCAGCCGCTTCGCCGCGGCAGTGAACGAAAGCGTTTCTGCCGTCGCGATGAAATAGCGCAACTGGCGCAGTGAATAGCGAATCGATACTCCGTCCATTTCAAGCGGTCTCTCTGGAGGGCGCAACCGGGACGGCACATCGCCGACGCGTGGTTGCATAGCTAAATCCGATGCATAAGATTTTATTTTAATACTTTTACCTATCCTGGGTCGCGCGTACAGTCCGCTTCGACGAACAGGACGATATTCGCAATCCGAAGGAGAACACAGATGAAGGCTGACAACGTGTCCATCGACACACTGGTGATAGGCGCCGGTCAGGCGGGCGTGGCAATGAGCGAGCATCTCGGCAGGTCGGGCGTGCCGCATCTCGTGCTCGAACGCGATCGCATTGCCGAGCGCTGGCGCACGAGCCGATGGGATTCGCTGGTCGCCAACGGTCCCGCCTGGCACGACCGCTTTCCCGGCATGGAATTCGAAGGACTGCATCCCGACGCCTTCGCGCCGAAGGAACAGGTCGCCGACTATTTCGTTGCGTACGCACGTAAATTCAATGCACCTGTCCGCACCGGCGTGGAGGTGACGAGCGTCGAGCGCATTCAAGGCCGTTCGGGCTTCACTGTGGCGACGAGCAATGGCACGTTCGAGGCCAATCGTGTCGTCGTGGCGACGGGCCCGTTCCAGCGTCCAGTGATTCCCGCCATCGCGCCAAAGGACCCGCATCTCACACAGATGCACTCGGCAGACTATCGCAATCCGGCGCAGTTGCCCGATGGTGCGGTGCTCGTCGTCGGCGCGGGTTCGTCGGGCACACAGATCGCCGAGGAACTGCGGCGCGCGGGCCGCACGGTGTATCTGTCGGTCGGGCCGCACGATCGGCCGCCGCGCGCTTACCGCAACCGCGACTTCTGCTGGTGGCTCGGCGTGCTCGGCGAATGGGACAAGGAGGTAGCTGGGCCCGGACGCGAGCACGTGACGATCGCCGTGAGCGGCGCTTACGGCGGCCGGACCATCGATTTTCGCCGGCTCGCGCATGAAGGCATGACGCTCGTCGGTGTCACGAAATCGTTCGATAACGGCATCGTGACGTTCGACCAGGATCTGGCGGAGAACCTCAAGCGCGGCGACGACAACCTGATGTCGCTGCTCGACGCGGCCGACGGCTATGTCGAGCGCAACGGCATCGACCTGCCGGAAGATTCCGAGGCACGCTTCATTCCGCCCGATCCCGAGTGCGTCACGCATCCGCTGCGCGAGCTGGACCTCGCGAAGTCTGGCGTGAAGACGATCATCTGGGCGACCGGCTATGCCGTCGATTACAGCTGGCTGCACGTCGACGCCTTCGACGAGCAAGGCAAGCCGAAGCATCAGCGTGGCGTCTCGAAGGAACCGGGCGTGTATTTCCTCGGCCTGCCGTGGCTGTCGCGGCGCGGGTCGTCGTTCATCTGGGGCGTGTGGCACGACGCGAAGCACATCGCCGATCACATCGTCACGCAGCGCAAATACCTCGACTATCGCGATGCGGCGCAACGCGAACGCCTGGCACTGGCCACGAATACCGCGCACGACGCATCGCACGCAAGCACCCTCAACGAAACCGGAGTGAATTGATGCCTACCCATACCCGCATCCGCATGTTCAACACGAAAGACACGTACCCGAACCAGACGCTCGACAACGACCTGTGCCAGGCCGTTCGCGCAGGCAACACGGTCTACGTGCGCGGCCAGGTCGGCACCGACTTCGACGGCAAGCTGATCGGCCTCGGCGATCCGCGCGCGCAAGCCGGGCAGGCGATGAAGAACGTCAAGCAGTTGCTCGAAGAAGCAGGCAGCGACCTTTCGCACATCGTCAAGACGACGACGTACATCATCGATCCACGTTATCGCGAGCCGGTCTATCAGGAAGTCGGAAAGTGGCTCAAGGGTGTGTATCCGATCTCGACCGGTTTGTGCGTGAGCGCGCTCGGCCAACCGCAATGGCTGATGGAAATCGACGTGATCGCGGTGATTCCCGAGAACTGGACGCCTGGCGAGGCATAAGGAGCGGCGCATGACATTCTCAATCGTCGGACGTTGCCGGGAGACCGGACAACTGGGGATCGCCATCAGTTCGTCGAGTATTGCCGTGGGCGCGCGTTGCCCATGGGTGCGGGCAGGCGTCGGCGCAGTTGCGACGCAGAATGTCACGCTGCCCGCGCTCGGCCCGCAAATCCTCGATCTCATGGAGCAGCAGAAGCTTGCGCCGCATGTTGCGTTGATGCAGGCCCGCGCCACCGACACCTTCAATGCCTGGCGGCAAGTCACGGTGATCGACGCCCAGGGACACACCGCGTTCTTCACCGGCGACAACGCGCTCGGGCTGCATCATGCGGTGGCCGGCGATCAGTGCGTCGCGGCCGGCAACATGCTCGCCGCGCCCCAAGTCGTCGACGCGATGGTGCGCGCATTCGAGCGCACGCATGGGCTGCTCGCCGCGCGTCTGCTGGCCGCAATGCACGCCGCTGTCGAGGCAGGCGGAGAAGCCGGCCCGGTTCATTCCGCCGCGCTGAAAGTCGTCGACCGGCAGGTCTGGTCGATCGTGGATTTGAGAGTCGATTGGGCCGACGACGACCCCATCGGTCAGCTAGCGCAGCTATGGCGAGGGTATCTTCCGCAGATGCAGGATTACGTCACCCGCGCGCTGGATCCGGGCGCCGCGCCAAGCTATGGAGTGCCAGGCGATGAGTGAACGTGCCAGCCGCGCGCTGCTCGAGCGGCTGATCGGTTTCGCGACCGTCAGCCGCGAATCGAATCTTGAACTGATCGCGTTCGTGCAGCGCTATCTCGCGGGTTTTGGCGTAGAAAGCGAGCTTTTTCACAACGCCGAGCGCACGAAAGCCAGTCTCTTCGCGACCATCGGTCCGCGCGAGCAGGGCGGCATCGTGTTGTCGGGACATACGGACGTCGTGCCCGTCGAGGGACAGGCGTGGACCGTCGACCCGTTCCGCCTCACGGAAAAGAATGGGCGGCTTTACGGGCGCGGTACGGCGGACATGAAGGGCTTTCTGGCGTGCGTGCTCGCGGCGGTGCCCATGTTCGTCGATCGCAAACTCGACCTGCCGGTACACATCGCGTTCTCATACGACGAAGAAGTCGGCTGCGTCGGGGTGCGGCCGATGCTCGCAGAACTCGAGAAGCGCGCAGACAAGCCGCGTTTGTGCATGATCGGCGAGCCGACGGAAATGAAGCCCGTGCTCGGCCACAAGGGGAAGCTCGCAATGCGCTGCCGCGTGAAGGGCTCGGCGTGTCATTCGGCTTACGCGCCGTATGGCGTCAATGCCATTCAATACGCTGCGCGACTCATCAACAGGCTGGAAAGCATCGGCGAGGAACTCGCCCGGCCCGAGCATCGCGACGAGCGCTTCGATCCTCCGTTCTCTACCGTTCAAACGGGCGTCATCGCGGGCGGGCGCGCGCTGAACATCGTGGCGGCAGAGTGTGAGTTCGACTTCGAAGTGCGCTCGGTCCCGGGCCTGGAGGCACAGTCGATTGCTGGGCGGATCGAGTCGTATGCGCAAGCGGAACTGCTGCCGAAAATGCGTAAGGTGCAAGCCGATACTGACATCGGCTTCGAGCTCCTGAACGCTTATCCAGGCCTTGCGACGCCGCCTGATAGCGAAGCCGCGCAGCTCCTCGCCGTCATCGGCGAGCTGGGCGACTTCGGTACGGTCGCGTTCGGCACCGAGGGCGGACTGTTCACGCGGGCGGGAATTCCCGCCGTCGTGTGCGGGCCTGGCAGCATGGAGCAAGGTCACAAGCCAGACGAGTTCGTGAGTGCCGCACAGCTTGATCGCTGTGATGCGATGCTGGCGCGGCTTGCCGCGCATCTCGAAAGCGCGTAGCGCTTGCTGTAGCGCGCGGGCGGTGCCAGGCCGCCGCCCTACTCCTGCTCTTCTCGCTCACGCGGCGAAGAGCGCCCGCCACGCGCCACACACGGCCGATGTCGCGCGCATAGAAGTACGCGGAAAGGCCGAAGTCGGTGTCGTTCGCCGCCTGGATCGCTTCTTCCTCGCTCTCGAAGCGGAACACCGCAGCGACGGGGCCGAACGTCTCCTCGTGCGCGAGCATCATGCCGCCGTGCGCGCCGGTGACGGATGTCGATGAGGAAAGCGCCGCGCTACCCTTCCGCCGCGCGGCTCGTTTCAGCGTGGAAAAACGCGGAAGGTCAGGGCGCGCTTGTGCCGCCCGATGCACCAGGCGCGTCGGGCGCGAGCAGCACGCCCTTGGCGAACACGAAGCAGCCGTAGCCGCGTGTTTCGCCCGTAGCGATCACGCAATATGCCTTGCGCGCCCGCGCGTAGAACGCATGACGCTCGATGGATGCGAACGGCACCGGCCGGCCCTCGGCGGCATCCACTTCGGCTTGCGCTTCGCGCTGGACGGTTGGGATCGTGCCGGACTCGCCCACGACTTCCATGCGCATGGCCGGCGACTCGACGAAGGTATCGAGCGGCAGCACCGAGAGGATCGCGCGAATGGCGCGCGGCGCGTTGGCGCCGTCGATGCGCAGCAGCCTGCCAAGCGCCGTTGCGCGCGCAATGGAATCGGCGGGAAAATTCGCGTCGCACACAACTAGCTCGTCACCGTGCCCCATCGCGCGCAGCGCATGCAGGATATCGGCGTTCAAAAGTGGGTCGAGGTTCTTCAGCATGTTGGTGTCTCCGTTGATGGTCTGTCATTCCCGGGAACCCATCGTGCACGCTCACAGGCGCCGCCGTCAACCGGCGGGCGCCGCCCACGCGGCTTTCAGAACTGGAGACGGTAGCGCACGAAGTCGTCGGCCGTGGCGAATTCGTCGTAGAGCTTGCGCGCCGGGTTGTCCTCCCGCGTGTGCCAGTAAAGGCGCGACCAGCCGCGCGAGCGCGCCAGCGCGATCAAATCCTCGATGAGCCTTCTGCCAAGGCCCGCACCGCGAGAGGCGGGATCGACGAACAGGTCTTCCAGATAGCAGATGGATGCATCGACCCATGTGCCTTCATGAAGCACCGAGAGACTGAATCCCGCCACACGCCCCTCCAGTTCGGCGACGCGGCCGAACAACGGCACGTTCGGATCGAGCATGCGCTGCCACGTACGCTCGCTGATGTGTGGCGGGATCGTCGATGCGTAGAATGCGTTATAGCCCGCCCAGAGGCTAAACCACGCGTCCCGGTCGGCGGGCGCGACGTCGCGGATAAGGATCGGCCGCGGCATTCAGGACGCCGCCGCTTCGCGCAGGCTGGCAAGCGACGCACGTTGCTTGCTGGCTGAGTCGAAGTTATCTTTCGAGAGCCACTTCTCGAACGCCGCTTTCGCGAGCGGCCAGTCCTTGTCGATGATGGCGAACCACGCCGTGTCGCGATTGCGCCCCTTGTACACGATCGCCTGGCGGAAAATGCCCTCGAACTGAAAGCCCAGACGCAACGCGGTCTTGCGCGAGGGCGCGTTGAGGCTGTCGCATTTCCATTCGTAGCG
The DNA here is from genome assembly GCF_038900695.1 of Paraburkholderia sp. JHI2823. Lineage (NCBI taxonomy): Bacteria > Pseudomonadati > Pseudomonadota > Betaproteobacteria > Burkholderiales > Burkholderiaceae > Paraburkholderia > Paraburkholderia sp. JHI2823. Next base: position 66,802 of record NZ_JAYMRY010000034.1, read on the forward strand.
CCGGTAGCCGAGGTCGTCGAAGACATAGCGCATCAGCAGGTATTGCGCTTCGGTGGAAATCGGCGTTTGCTTCAGACGCGGTGAAAACGTCACGCTGCCGACCTCGATCACGCCATGCACGGGTTCGATGCGCATGAGCGCGAACGTGCCGACGGCCCTGCCGCTCGCGCGGTCGATCACGGCGTAGTGAAACGGGTCGTTCGACGAAGCGGCCTTCGCAAGGTATTCGCGAAACGCGGTGAAATCGGTGAACGGCTCGGCGAACAGATAGGTCCAGTCGCGGCCGTCGGCAGCCTGGCTATAGGCCTCGAAGAGGTCGGCGACGTGCCGGTCGAGATCGATGGGCTCGATGCGGCAAAACTGACCTTCGATCGTCACGCGCGCGGGCCGCTCGCGCGGTTGCCAGCCGGCGACGGGTTCGCCGATTGGCTGCTGGTATTCGTTCAGTCGTGCTGCCATGGGTGACAGGCTCCTCTTGCGAAACGTGGGCGGTAACCGCGTTAAGGTAGCGCTGCCGTGGTTCCGTGGAAAGGTCCACGGACAGCGGTCCCGGTAGAGCCACGCTTCGGTATGCGTCAGTCGGTGCCGTATCTCGGTGAACGGGGGCCATACAACAGGCCATCGGGAGGGCCGACGCGCAGGAGACGGTCACCGGTGAGCCCTGCAACATCATGGGCTTCGTCGGACAGGTTATGCGCGACCTGTTTGACGGCAGCCTGCACCAGCGCACCGACCAGCCCGAAACCCAGATCGATGTTGGCACCGATTTCCTTTCCGGTCGCGCGGCCCCTGCCCTCCCAGAGCAAGTCGCCCGTTTTGAGATCGACCAGCTTTGCCGATGCCGAGACGATCGTCGTGCTGTCGACGATCTGGTACACGGAACCGTATTGCGTGACCTTCGGACAGAGCGCCGCATCCGCGCCGAAGATTTCGCGCAGCTTCGCCCCCGATACCGACTGGATGTCGGCTGGAGTCGTGAGTCCATTTTGACGGAAAGTCTCGTCCATCACCGCGACCGGAACGACGTAATAGCCCGCTTCGGCCAGCGGCCTGGTCAGTTGTGAGAGCACGCCGTATGTCGCATGAACATCCGACGTTTCGTTCACCGGCGGCAGCACGAGAATCGAGCGTGGGCGGCTGTTCTTGAACGCCGTGTAGTCAACGCGTTGCGCAGTCCCTGCGCAGGCCGCCAGCAGCGCGCTCATGGACAACGCGACGGCGAGTTTCGTAAAAAGTGATTTGAACATGAACGGATACTCAAAGTGGCTTCGATTTCTTCTTCATCAGGAAATCCATGTATGCCGACGACTCCGGAAAGAGTGCCTTCTCGGCTTCGAACTCCTGCGTGGCCTGCCCGGTCTTGCCAACGCTCGAATACAGCATGCCGAGCTGCGCGTGAAAGCCCGGCGGTGGCATGCTGCCCTTCGCACGGATACGCTCGAGCGCTGCCTCCAGGGCTTCGATCTGCGCATCGGGCCCCTTCTCGCCCTTGAAGTACTCGTACACCTGAGGCTGGTAGGCATCCCATTGATAAAGGGGAGGACTATGAGTTGGCGCACATCCCGCCAGCAGCAGTCCGGCGGCGATACCCGGCAGCGCGGCGCCGATGCTGAAGAGCCTGTTTCTGTTGATTGCACGATCCATTTTCACTTCACCCCTTGCAGTGCGCCTGTATCGATCTGGGCAGCCAGTCGGTTGACCGCTTCCTGGATGGCGAGAGTGAGCACCTTGCCATTGAGCGTCGAGTCGTAGCCTGCCGTGCCACCAAAGCCTATGATTTCCCGGTTGGACAGGCTGTATTCGGCCGCGCCACTGCTCGACAGCATCACTTCGGAGGTCGTCGTATCGACGATATTGAGGCTGACCTTCGCGTAAGCGACCTGGCTCTTTCCACGCCCCAGGATGCCGAACAGCTGCTGGTCACCGACCTCCTTGCGGCCAAATTCGGTCACATCCCCCGTTACGACGTAGTTGGCCCCCTTCAGGGCCTGCGCCTTCTTCATGAACGCCGCTTCCTGCCGGATTTCGTCCAGGTTGTCCCGCTCGAGGACGTTAAAGCGCCCGCTTTCCTGCAGCGAAGTAACCAGAATGGTCTTCGCCTGGCCGCCGAGACGGTCGATTCCATCCGTGAAGATGCCGCGCATATAGCTCGAGCGGTTGTCGAACTTGCCCACCGCGATCGCCACGCGATTCCCGACGTACGGCGTTTGCGCACTGCTCACAGGCGCAACCGGCAACGATCGCGACGCCTCGGTGGCACAGCCGGTCAATGAACCCGCGACAGCGATACTCATTAGTACTCCAACGCTTCTGGAAAATTTCAAGATCTCAACTCCCGTGGCACAAAATGACGCCTGCTTCGCATGCGGGCACTGCGCCGGTTTCTGCCTGTCCTGATTTCCCCCGCGCGGTGGCCGCTCCGCAAACGGCGACGAGCATTCCCCGGAGCTTGCTGATAACAAGCCCGTAATAACGGTTATTCATTGTTTTATCCGCAGTACTGAACGATGGCTCGCGCGAGGCTATCAAGCCCGTTCCGGAATCACTATCGGACAAATCTGAAATACTTTTATACGGGTTTCTTTATTTTTTCAGTTGAGCGCCGTTGACCACGGACATTCCTGGCCGCGCTGACGTGCGCCACGGCGAAGCCGACGAGTATCACGACCACGCCAACGATGTTCTGGAATTTTTGAAAGAATACCATGGGGCAGAAAGACACCCGACATCGCAGTGCCGGGCGCGCAAAAAACGTAATCAGATGATTTTGCAGGGCGGCTGCGAATCCATTACCGCTCGGGACGCGTGATGAATTGCCAGGGCGCAAAACGCCGCTTCGCTCATGCCGACCGCGCGCGATGCGTCCTGCAAGGAGGCATAGTCGCCAGGATGCAAGGCAATCGCCACGGCGACAGGCTCCGGCTTCGTGGTATTCAGCTTTTCACTCATGACGAGACTCCGGTCAGCTGTCGATCGTTGAAGGCCGGCGATGCACCCCAAGGACCTTCTTCAGCAGGGCAAACAAACGCGCGGGAAAGAGGACGAAGTGGCTGTTGCAGGCGATGCCAGCACGGTCATGCATGCGGCCAACTCGAATCAGGGAAAAGGGACTCATTGCTGCCTCCACAGAAGTCCGAATGGAATGGTGAGATGGTAGAGACGTGCCGCCGGCCTTCCCATAAGACCAGTCTCAAAAACATCTGCCCCCAAAGTCGGCTTGCTGCGGCCGGTTGTCACGTCGTGCCTCACAACCGGTGTCAGACGTTCCCATACATCGCCAGGCGACCCGCGCGCCGTCGAGTGCGCGCGCACCAGGTTGCGCGTGCCCGCCGCGAAAAAAACCTACTATTGCGTTGAATCTCCGAGCGACCAGGGGGCGAAGATGAATTCAGCCGAGCATGCGGATTCAGGTTCGGGCGCGACGCCGTGGCACGCCATGCCCGTCGAAGAGATCGAGCGCAAGCTCGGCGTCGCGCCATCGCGCGGGCTCGATCCGGTGGACGCGTCGCAACGCCTCGGCACTTACGGTCGCAACGTGCTGCCCCAAGGCAAGAAAAGCGGGCCGCTCATGCGGCTCCTTGCCCAGTTCAACAACGTGCTCATCTATGTGCTGCTAGCGGCCGGCTTCATCAAGCTGATGCTGAGCCTCTGGCTCGACGCCTCCATCATCTTCGCCGTCGTCATCCTCAATTCGCTGCTGGGGTTCCTCCAGGAGGGGCGCGCCGAAAAGGCGCTCGATTCGATTCGCAACATGCTCTCCGCAGAGGCGCGCGTGCTGCGCGCAGGCGAAGTGCGCCTCGTTCCCGCCGACGAGGTCGTGCCCGGCGACATCGTGCTGCTCGAATCGGGCGACCGCATCCCCGCTGATCTGCGCCTCGTCGAGGCCAGAAACCTGCGCACGGAAGAAGCGGCGCTCACGGGAGAATCCGTTCCGGCGGAAAAGAGCACGGGCGCAGTGCCGGCGCGAGCGACCGTCGGCGACCGCGAAAACATGGCGTTTTCCGGCACGATGGTCCTCTCTGGGCGGGCCACTGGCGTGGTCGTGGCAACGGGCAGCCAGACCGAACTCGGCCGCATCAACCAGATGCTCGCCGAGGTCAGCGCGCTGGAAACACCGCTGCTTCGCCAGATCAAGAAGTTTGGATACGTCATCACGATCGCGATCGGCATTCTCAGCGTGCTGCTCTTCGCGTGGGGCCACTGGCTCGGCCACATGACCTTCATCCAGCTGTTCCAGGCGGTGGTGGGCATCGCGGTTTCGATGATCCCGGAAGGCCTGCCCGCGCTCATCACCATCACGCTCGCCATCGGCGTGCAGCGCATGGCGAAGCGCAACGCCATCATCCGGCGCCTGCCCGCGGTCGAGACGCTGGGCTCGGTGTCGCGCATCTGCTCGGACAAAACGGGCACGCTCACCCTCATGGAGATGATGGTGACTTCGGTCGTGACCGCCGATGCGCCCTATGAAGTAACCGGCGACGGCTACGCCCCCGAAGGCGAAGTCCGCGCGGCCGGCAAGGCGCTTGGCGCCGCGCCGCCCGAAGTGCTGTCGCTCATGGGTCGCGTGTCGATACTGTGCAACGACGCCGGGCTCTTCGAGGAAGAGGGGAAATGGAAAGTGGAAGGCGACCCCACCGAGGGCGCGCTCTACCCCTTCGCAGGCAAGCTCGGCATGGACCGCGCCGCGGAAACGGCGGCGGCGCCGCGCATCGACGCCATCCCCTTCGAGTCGGAGCACAAGTTCATGGCAACGCTGAACCGCTGGGCGCAAGGCGAAATGCTGCTCGTGAAGGGCGCGCCCGAAGTCATCATCGAGCATTGCGATCGCCAGCAAACGGCAACCGGGCCCGCGCCGCTCGATCGCGAACGCTTCGCACGCGAAGGTGAGCGGCTCGCCTCGCAGGGCGAGCGCGTACTGGCGCTGGCGTGGCTGCCGGACCCCGGCCTGCAAGTCGGCAACCTCGGCCCGCTGGATCTGCCGAAGACCCTCGTGCTGCTCGGCCTCGTAGGCCTGATGGACCCGCCGCGCAAGGAAGCGATCGACGCCGTGCGCGAATGCCACGGCGGCGGCATCCGCGTGACGATGATCACGGGCGACCACAAGGTCACCGCCGCCGCGATAGCGGGCATGCTCGGCATCGGCGACGGCAGGACGGCCGTGGCCGGCACCGAAATCGAGGCGATGAACGATGCTGCGCTGCAGGAATGCGTACGCGACGTGGATGTGTTCGCGCGCGCGAGCCCCGAGCACAAGCTGCGCCTCGTGAAGGCAATCCAGGCCAACCGGCAGGTGGTCGCGATGACGGGCGACGGCGTGAACGACGCGCCCGCGCTCAAGAAGGCCGACATCGGCGTGGCCATGGGTATCAAGGGCACGGAGGTCACGAAGGAGGCGGCCGGCATGATCCTCGCCGACGACAACTTCGCTTCGATCTCCGCGGCGGTGAAGGAAGGACGCACGGTCTACAACAACATCGAAAAGGCCATGCTTTTCATGCTGCCCACGAATATCGCCCAGGGCGCCGTCATTGCCATCGCGATCCTGTTCGGCTTCACGCTGCCGATCACCGCGCCGCAGGTGCTGTGGGTGAACATGGTCACGTCCGTCGCGCTCGGCCTCGTCATCTCGTTCGAGCCGCATGAAGACGACGTGATGCAGCGCCCGCCGCGTTCGATCGACCGGGCTATCGTCACACCTTTCGGCGTGTGGCGCATTCTCTTCGTCGGCGCGGCGCTCGTGCTCTATACGCTCGCGGCATTTTTCTGGATGAAGTCGCAGGGCGCGTCGGATTCACTTGCGCGCACCGCCGCCGTCAACGCGATCACACTCGGCCAGGTCTTTTATCTTCTCAACAGCCGCTCGCTGATCAACTCGGCGCTATCGGTGCGCGCGCACATGGGCAATGCGTATCTCTGGTACGGGATTGGCGCTGTCGTGGTGCTGCAGACGCTCTTCACCTATACCCTGCCCTTCCATGCCATCTTCCAGACCGAGTCGCTGCCGCTGGCGACGTGGTTCTGGCTGCTGGCCGGCGCAGTGCTGTTCTTCCTCGTCGTCGAAAGCGAAAAGCTCGTCATCCGGTCGATTCCGGCGTTGAAAAAATCGGTGACACCTCAACCGCGCAAAGGAGCGACAAGGCAGTACCATGACGCGTAGCGTCGCTTCGTCAAGCTGAGCTGTCGTTGTCCTTGTCGCTATCGTCGTCGTCCTGGCGCGAGAGGGAGGGCCATTGCCATGCTGTCTGGTGCGAACCTGAATCTGGTCAACGTTGTCGGATTGCTGATTGGCGGGCTTGCGCTGTTCCTGTTCGGTCTGGACCTCATGACAGGCGCGCTCAAGACCATCGCGGGCGCGCGCCTGCAGTCGCTGCTGGGCTCGCTCACCGCCAACCGGTTTCGTGGCGTGCTCGCAGGCGCGGGCATTACGGCGCTGCTCAACTCGTCCACCATCACCACGGTGCTGCTGGTGGGCTTCGTCTCCGCGCGGCTCATGACGCTGCGGCAGGCGATACCGATGATCATGGGCGCGAACATCGGCTCGACGCTCACCGCGCAGATCATCGCCTTCAACATCTCGGCGCTCACGCCATTCATGCTCGCGGGCGGATACGTGCTCTATGGCTTCGCGAAACGTGAAACGCTGCGCGAGCTGGGCGGGGCCCTCCTCGGCCTCGGCTTGCTGTTTCTCGGCATCGAGATGATGGGCAACGCCACCCGGCCCTTGCGCGATTACCAGCCGTTCATCGACGCCATGCAGGACATGCGCTATCCGTTGATCGGCGTCGTGATCGGCGCGGTGTTCACGGCCATCGTGCAAAGCTCGGCCGCCACGCTGGCCATCGTGATCGCGCTGGGCAGCCAGGGATTGATTCCGCTCGAATCGGGCATCGCGCTGATCCTCGGCGCCAACGTGGGCACGTGCGGCACCGCGCTGCTCGCGTCGATCGGCAAGTCGGCGGAGGCGGCGCAGGTCGGCATCGTCCACCTGCTCTTCAATGTGCTTGGCGTGCTGTTCTTCGTCTTTGCGATTCCGCAGTTCGCCGATTTCGTTCGCCTGATTTCGCCTTCCGCGCCCGAGCTCACCGGCGCAGCGCGCCTCGCCGCCGAAACGCCGCGCCAGGCCGCCAATGCGCACACGGTTTTCAGCGTATTCAGCACCTTTGTGCTGATCTGGTTCACCGGCCCGATTGCGAAGCTCGCCGAACGCCTCGCCCCGGTGCGGCGCGAAGCGTGGCAGGGCCCCGGCGTGCCGCGCTACCTCGACGAGACCCTGGTCGAAATGCCGGCGCTCGCCATTGCCCGCGTGCAGCTCGAACTGGCTTCGCTCGGCAAGCAGGTCCAGGTCGTTGTCGAGCAAAGCGTCTCGCTGGCCGTGCAAAGCTCGACGCGGGCGCTCTCCGCGGTAACGAACGAAGACAAGGCGGCGGATTCGCTGAGCACCGCCATTCTCACCTATATCGGCAAGCTCTCCGATGCGGTCCAGAGCGACGACGAAGGTCGGCAGCTGGTGGATCTCGCGCGTATCGCGACCTGCCTCGACGCGATCCGGGACGTGGCGACGACGAGCATGCTCGCGCTGAGCCAGCGGCGCATCGCGCAGAGCGCGGACGTGTCCCGCCTGATCGGCAACCCGGCGGGCGTGCGTTTCGCCAGCTCGGTGATCCAGCATTTCACGCTCGCCGTGCAAACGATCTCGCATCCAGACGTGGACGTCGTGACGCGCATCGTCGACGCCAAGGCGGAAATCGAAGCGCAGTCCGACCTCGCGCGGCAGCACGTCATGTCCACGCTGCAGCTTCGCAACGAGGGCGATGCCTTCATTTTTCGCTTCGCCAACGACATGATCGAGCAGCTCAACGAAATCGCGCGGCTGTCGCGCGCGATCGCCAAGGCCACGCGCTGGCTGCACGATGTCAAGGTGGCGGAGCCGGCGGCCGAGGCTGAAGCGGAGCCTGAAACGGAGCCGCAGGCATGACGGCGCGACAGCCGCGCGTTCTGCACTTGGCCTTTAGCACATCTGCGCGCGGTGATCGCCGCGCTGCGGGTGTGACGGCGTTACTGGCGGTCCTTGCCCCAGCGCCAGCGAGGCGGTTCGCCCTTCAGCCAGCACACTGCGGTTAGTGCGAGCGTGGCGAGTATCACGAGCCCCGCAAAGATGAACGGATGCCCATGCGGTTCGAAAAATACCGCAATCAGGCAGATCGACAAAATATATACGACGAGCGCCACCCATCCCTGCCAGGTGAGTGGAAGTCCCCACCCCCATCCGTAGCGTTTGGCTGGAAACCAGTATTTGTCAGAGCGTGGCATTTCCCCATCTCCCACGTATCGCGTTGAGCGGCGAGGACATGGCCGCCGACTTGCGCGTCTGGTCGCGACGCGCAACGTCAGGCCGGCGCCGAATGGCACACGGCCTCGACCCGGTTGCCGGCCGGATCGATGAGAAACGCAGCGTAGTAGTCGGCGTGATATTGCGGCCGCAAGCCTGGGTCGCCGTCCGAGCGGCCGCCCGCCGCGAGACCGGCCGCATGGAACGCGTCGACCTGCGCGCGCGAAACGGCCTTGAAACACCAGTGACGCTTGTTCGGTTCGATGGCGCTGGCGTCGAGATAAACGGCGAGGCACGACGATTGCGTATCGGCAGCGCTGCAACGCTCGCCGTAGCCGAGCGCGGCGGGCCGGTCGTACACCTTGACCGCGCCCAGCGCGTTCATGATTGCGTCGTAGAAGGGGCGCACGGCATCGAGATCGGGAACGCCGATCGATACATGATCGAGAAGCTGCATCGTGTCTCCAGTCGGTGGTCGCGAAAATACGACTATAACCGGCCAATTACGCCATGCAGCGTCCGCTCTACCCTGCTCGCCCGGTGCGGAACACGGAAACCGCGGCGTTCAGCCGGTGCGCTTCGTTTTCGAGCGACGAAGCGGCAGCCGTTGCCTGCTCGACGAGCGCCGCGTTCTGCTGCGTCACGAGATCCATCTGGCCCACGGCGACGTTGACCTGATCGATGCCCGTGCTCTGCTCCGCCGCCGCCGATGCGATCTCGTTCATGATCGCGCTCACGCGTGCGATGGCCTCGACGATCTCGCTCATGGTCGAACCCGAGCGCTCGACGAGGCTCGCGCCCGTTTCGACGCGCGAGGTCGATGACTCGATCAGCTCCTTGATCTCCTTCGCCGCCGCGGCACTGCGCTGCGCGAGCGAGCGCACTTCGCTCGCCACCACCGCGAAACCGCGCCCCTCCTCGCCCGCGCGCGCCGCTTCCACGGCCGCGTTGAGCGCGAGAATGTTGGTCTGGAAGGCGATGGCCTCGATCACGCCAACGATCTCGCCCACGCGCCGCGAGTGGCCAACGATGTCCTGCATGGTGCCCACGACTTCGCGCGACAGTGCGCCGCCCTGTGCGGCAAGGCCCGATGCGCCCTCAGCGAGCGTGCTGGCCTGCCGCGCGTTCTCGGCGGTCTGCTTGACGGTGGACGTAAGCTCTTCAATGCTCGCCGCTGTTTCCTCGAGCGAGGCCGCTTGCTGCTCGGTGCGCTGCGAGAGGTCCGTGTTGCCCGCGGCGATCTCGCTCACGCCCTTGTCGATCGATTGCGCGCCTTCGCGCACGCTGCTGACCGTCTTGATGAGCGCATCCTGCATCTGCCGCAACGCGGATTGCAGGCGGCGCATTTCGTTGCTGCTCGTCGATTCCACCGTGCCGCTCAGGTCTCCGGCTGCGATGCGCTGGAACTGCGCGATGGCGGCATCGACGGGATGTACGATGGCGCGCACGAGCGCGGCGCGGCCGATCCATGCGAGCGGCAGCGACAGCGCCATGCCCACGGCCACGGCCACCGCGATGCTGACCACGTTGAAGCGGTCTTGCGCTTCCTGATAGCGCTGCGCGCCGAGGTCGATCTGGCGCTGCTCGAGCACGAGCATGGCCTTTTCGTACGTGTTGTAGAGCGCCGGCAGCTTATGGCCCTGCAGTTCCTGGAACGTGGTCTTGTCGCCGGCTTTGAGCGCAGCCAGCGCCGGATCGACGCCCTCATGCAGGAAGCTGTTGCGCTTGGCCTGCATGTCGGCGATGAGATCCTGCGCCTCGCCTTCGCCGCTCGCAATCGACAGATAGTGGTCCAGCCGTTCGTTCGAGTTCTTCAGGTATTGGTCGAAGCGCTTGAGCACGGCGTCCGCGGCGTCGTGGTCGCCCAGATCGGAGAGCGATGCGTTGGTGGCAAGCGCAAGGCGCAGACGAAGCAGCTGGCCGGCGCTGCCTTCGAGATCCGCGACAGCCGGTGTATTGACCGTGTACATGGTGCGCAGCGATTCGTTGCCCGCTCGCATCGACAGGAGGCCTGTAGCGGCCCCGACCACCAGCACGACGCCGAAGAAGGCGATCATCACGGTCAGGCTCGCGCGTATCGACAGCTTGGGAAGCATTCCTGGTCTCTCTGGCGTGGAGCGCGCGGCTCTGGAGGCCGCCCGCTTTCCCGTCGCGTTCGTGGTTGTACCGGCGCGCTTGCCCAGTGCAGCCCAAGTGACCAGGCTGATTAAGCGCCCAGTACATAACAACGGCAGGAGACGTTGCGAACTTTATGGTTCGCGGCGAAGAAGCACGGCCGTTAGCAACGCTGCGCAATGCACGTCAATATGTGGGACGCGCAGGCCCCATTCGGCATCACGCCTTCGGCTGCGCCGCAACGGGGTCGACTTCGGCGCTCTCGTCCATCGGCACGAGATAGCGCAGCACGTCGCGCCAGCTCACGATGCCCACCGGGCGGAATTCGGCATCCACGATGGGGATGCACGAAATCTTGTTGGACAGAAAGAGGGCCACGGCTTCGGATAGGCTCGACTCGGGCCGCAGCGTGAGCGGCTTGCGGCTCATGATTTGATGCACGCGCTTGTTGAGCGTGCCCAGATCGCGCGCGGATTCGACCACGCTGTCGATGAACGGGCTAATTGCGCGCAGCAGATCGCGATCGGACACGACGCCTTGCAGCTTGCCCTCTTCGACCACGAGGAGATGGTGAAAGCTCGCCTTCGCGAAGATTTCGCGAACCGTCGCGAGCGTATCGTCGAAACCGATCGTGACGATACGGTTCGTCATGAATTTCTCTACTTGCATACCTTCCGGACCTGGTGGATTCGATGTCCCCCGCCGGCGTATGCAACGCGGATTGCGACTGCGGCGCGGGCCCATGCCTGGATATCGACCGCGCGCGTGCAAATCTTCAGTCGGGACGCCGTTGGCGCCACCCGATCTCACGCATCGTCTACGCTTCCAGCGCAAGCGTCGCGAAGGTCGCAAGCCAGTGTTCGCCCATATAGTCCCCGGCCACGTGCTCGAGTGCGCTGGCGAGATGCGTTTGCGCAGCGGCGTTGAGCACGGCAACGCGCGCATCGTCCGCTGTCAGCGCGCGCGCAAGCGAGCGCTGACACCACGCGCGACTCAGATTGAGCCCGTCGAGGTGGGCGATCTTGCCGTCGCTGCGGTCCGTGACGGTGGCGGGCGTGAAGAGCGTGGCGGGCTCACGCGCCGCAAGGTTGGGCAAGAAGCGCGTGAACCACGGCTCGAAATCCGGCGCGGGCAGCACGCGGCTCATCAGCAACGCCACGCTGAGCGCGGGTGAAAGAAACTCGTCGCCGCCGGGCTCCCACGCCTGGCAGGCCGCGTCGTTCGCGTGCCAGCGCATGGCAGTCGCTTCGATCAGCGTGGCCAGCGACGCTCGCGAGGTGGCTTTCGCGAAATCATGCGCGAGCGTCAGCGCGAAGGCCGTATTGAAGTGCGTGCCCACGCGCAGCGGATAGGTCGCCTTCGGCAGGAATTCCTCGAAACGCTCGACGAACCACTGCGCGAGCGGCGCGAGCGCCGACTTCCACGGCTCGGCTTGCGGCAACTCGAGCGCTTCTACCTGCGCCGCGAGCGCGAGGAGCCATGCCCAACCATAAGGCCGCTCGAAACCGCGGTTGTGCGCCAGCGTGAGGTAGGCCATTTCGCCGGCCATCTTGTCCGCGGTGAAATGCTCGTCGACCACGGCGACGATCTGCGGCGCCTCGGGCAGGCCGGGAAAACGCTGCAGCAGATGCAGTACGAGCCAGTAGCCGTGCACGCACGAATGCCAGTCGTAGCTGCCATAAAAGACCGGATGCAACGCGCGCGGACCTTGCACGTCCTGCGGCCCTGCAAGCGAGTGCGTGAGCTTGTTCGGATATTCGCGCGTGAGATGAGCGAGCGCGAGCGAGGCGAACTTCGAGGCATGGGCGGTAGTGAGATCGGAGGTCATCGTGAGCTTTTCAGGTCGGGAAAACGAAGGCGTACCTCGGCAGCCTGTTCGCGACAGGCAGCAGCACGGCGGCAGGCCATCCTTGATTGCACCGTTTTCGTCGCTCGATTCGAGCAGCGCTGCGGGAACGATGTTGAAGTCCTCGTCCCTCGCTGTCCCGAGCGTACACGAG